>JAOTVC010000155.1 GCA_029863585.1 Alphaproteobacteria bacterium
CCAGGCCTGCGCGGAATCCGACGGCGAGTACTATTGCGCGGCCCAAGACTTCTCTTCCGGGAAAACCTATTCGCTTATCTGCAGCAGTCGAACCAAGACGGTCCGGGGGGATATCGACACCGGATCGGATTTCGTGCGCGTGGAGGGAAACTTGAAGCGCGCGCGGATCGATCCGGGTTTCTATCCAAGCGTCGAATTCACCCTTTTGGACGACCGGGATTTCGAAGCCTACCGGCGGTTCGCCGCCGACAAGAAGAATGCCGGCACCGACATCTACGCCGCCGCGCGGCTGCCGGCGCGGACGGCCGGGATCGGGTCAGGCCGGGCCGGATCGGGCGCCGGGGCCGCCATGGATGGGCGGCGTGAGGATGCGTCGGACCCTCGCGGGGAGAGCCGGCGGCAACTGGACCGGCTTGCCGAGGAACGCAGGAAGGCGGAAGCCACTTTGCGGGAACTGCGGGCCGAGCGGGAACGCTGGGCAGGCGAGAAAGCGGCGGTCGAACAGGCCCGCCGGCGCATGAAAGAAGAGCGCGCGGCGCTCGAAAGCGAGCGTCGCAGGCTTTGGGCGCCCGGCTACCGGCGCGGCCTGGAGGCTTTTGAGAAGAAAGACTACGCCGCGGCCTTGCGCGAATGGCGCCCGCTTGCCGACCAGGGGCATGCCGAGGCCCAATTCCGGCTCGGGCGGATGCATGAAAAAGGCTGGGGGGTTGCGAAGGACCATGAGGAAGCGCTCCGCTGGTACCGAATGGCCGCCGAGCAGGGGCATGAACAGGCCAGGAAGGTCCTCACCATCCTGGAAATTGATACGAAATCGGCGACCCCGATTTCGTTCTAGGGTTCCGCCATCTCACCGCCAACCGGGAATCCGCGTCGCCCCGGCCGTGCCTTGCGCAACGGAGGAACGGGCAAGGAGGGCGGTCACCTTGCGCCCTTTCACAGCCGCGCGGGCGCGATTTCCGGGATTGGCGGAGGGCGGCAGCGGGGCCTTGGCCGGGCCCACGTGATGGGGTATAAACCCCTCCCGGTCCTTATCGGGCCGGGCCACCGGTGGACGGGCGCGTAGCTCAGCGGGAGAGCACTACGTTGACATCGTAGGGGTCGCTGGTTCAATCCCAGCCGCGCCCACCATCTTTTCGAACATCAAGATTCATCGCCGTGCCTGGGATTGCCTGTCGGCGATTGCGGTCCTTAGCCCGCGGGCCCAGCCGTGCCCACCATCCTTTCCTTGATCGATCATCCCATTGCCGCGGTCGGGACCGTCCCCCCGGCTTGCGGGCCCGCGCCCGCGGGGCCCGGCCGGCGCGACCCTGACCACCACTGGCGCCGAGAGCACGAGTTCCCGCGGACGCCGCCCCGATGACGGCCGCCGCGGGCAGGGATTTCCCAACTCTCGACAACCCCCGCCTTCCCAGAAGCGCGCCATTGATGGGCATCGGCCCCCACGTTCGCCGTCAACGGCGGACAGGATCGCTCAGTCAGGGCTCGCCAAAAAATCGTATGGCGTTATCCCACATGAGCTTACCCATGGCGGCTTCGCCGATCTCCGTCTGCCATTGCAAGACGCGGTCGACGGATTCCGGGAACCGGGATTCGGCGTGCGGGTAGTCGGTCCCCAGCATGAGCAGGTGATCCCCCATGAAATCGTTGAACATCCTGGCCATTTTCGGACCTTCGTGTTGCTCGATGGCGACGAAAAACCGGCCGTCGACCAGGTACTCGCTCATCTTGTGCTGGAGCCCTTCCGCGACCGTGCCCAGGTAAAGCACCTGGTCGTCCATGCGGCTCGACCAGAATGGCAGCCAGCCGAAACCGGATTCGAGAATGCCGTAACGGAGTTCGGGAAACCGATCCATCAGGCCGCCTCCGAAGAACGCGGCCACCGCCCGCATCGCCGCCCAGGGGTGGCTCGCGCAGCGCCCGATGAAAGGGTTGCTCCAAAGGTCCCGGTACCCCGGGTAGCCCTGGGACAGGCTGTGGTGAACGACACAGAGCCCGTGATCCTGGGCGGCGGCCCAAATCGGATGGAGATCGGGATGGTCGAGGGGATAGTCGATGGGCAGCTTGGGATGGACGGCCACGGCCCAGGGTTCCGGCCCCCAACGGTTGATCTCCGCGACCGAGCCCTCGATCGACTGCGGCGCGACGATGATCGCCGATTTCAGGCGATGGGGATCGCGGCCGCAGAACGCGTTTACGAAGCGGTGCTGGGCGTAGACGAACTCCATCTCGATCTCGATGTCGGGATGGCCGACGTTGCAATTGTGCACGATGAACTGGACATCGACGCCCTCGCTGTCCATGTCCCTGAGCCGCGCGTCGGGATTATCGTCACCGCCGCCCTCGGTCGGAAACTGGACCCCCATGAAGTTCTGAAACCTGCGCTTCGCGCCCTCGCGCGGCCCGGCTTCACCAAGGATGCGCGGGATCGATTTGCTCCAGCCTTCGCCGCGGCTGAAGCGGTACCAGTGCCGGTAGGGAGGTTCGCGCTTCTCTCCCGCCATTCCGGTATGAATTTCCTCGCGATGCGCCTCGAGGTCGGGAACTTCATCCAGGACCCTCTTGGAGAGGTGCGGGCGAATGGCTTCCGCGGAAGGGCGGATGTGGGTGTCGGCGTCGAAAACCTTGAATCCGTTACGCATGGCGAGTCCTTCCTAGTTCGTTTGCAACCGCCCGGGCATCCGGTCCATCAAGCGGTCGATGAAGCCTTCATCATCGAGCTCCTTGACCCAACGCAGGTTCCAAAGCGACAGGGGATTCAACCCAGCCGCTTCGGGGTAATCCATTGTAGCGATTTCGAATGTGTTGGCGATCGCCTGGGGTGTCGGGTAAGGCCGCGGTTTGAGCGATCCCGCGATGGCGTCGAACTGCCGCTCCAGCTTCGACCGGTCCGCAATTTCGAGCCGTTTCATGGGCTCGCCGGCGCAGATCTCAAGAGCCGCGTCCCGATCGTACAACATGAGGCAGACGGCGTGAATCCCCGCCTTGACATAGGCCTTCAGCAGATCCCCTTTGGCGGCGGCGAATTGCGAGAGGCAAGCCTGGGCAAAATGCCCGACAATCGGAATTTCGGGGACCCGCAGGACCTTGAGGCCGGCGGCCAGCGCGTCCGGCCCATAGAGGGGAGAGATGAAGCTGGCAATGCATTCCCCGGTCAAGACCTTCTTCCACTGTCCCCAGCGTCCGACTTCCGCGTCCTTGACGATGGTGGTGCCCACGTCCTTTTCCAGGCCCATCATCCGGAGCCAGAGCGTCACCGCGTGAGGTTGGCCGGACGAGCGCACGGCCATCACCTTGCCTTTGAACGCCTTCGTGGTCTCCACACCGGCCGGCACGACGAGCTGCAAGCCCGCGCCGGTGCTGGGGGCGGAGAACATGGTGATCTTCTTGCCCCGCGCTGCCTCGTCGTAGAGGTATTCGAGATGTTCGATAATGACATCGCAGGCGCCGTCGAACAGGGCGGCCTCGTAGTCCTCGGTGCCCTTGATCTTGACCACCTCGACATCGAGGCCGTAGTGACGCGCGGCCATCTCCTTGATGGTGAAAATGACCGGCGTGCGGTCGTCGTCCCTGTAGGCCAGGGTCAGCTTGTCCATGGCGACTTATCCACCCGTTCGATCATGTTCTCGGGCCTTCCTCTTCCTGGCGGCAGCCATCACCTCACGGGGCCCTCTTCGGACCGCGTCATCTGGAGCAGGCCAAAGCGCCGCCCGATGATGATCATGGTGCAGATGATGACGGTGATCAGCAGACCCAAGGCCGCGGCACGCTCCAACTCGCCGGTGTAGCTGTATTCCAACAGCAGGATCGACAACGGCCGCGACTGGGCGCTGTAAAGCAGCACGGGAATGCTGATGGTGGTCATGGCGCTTCCGAAGTTGAGCATGGCCACCGTCATGGCCACCGGCGCGATCAGGGGCAGAAGAATACGGCGATAGGTGTAGAACCATGATGCGCCGGTCACCCGCGCCGATTCTTCCAGGTCCTGACCCAACTGCAGGAAACCCGCCTTGAATGCCTGAGTGCTGACCGGGCTGTCCTGGATGGTCAGGGCCAGCGCGATTCCCAGGATCGTGCCATACAGGACCGTGCTGAGCGGCGTCGACAGGAAGATCCAAAGTACGCCGAGCCCCAGCAGGATGCCCGGGATCACCCAGGGCAGCCAGCAGAAGAATTCGATGACCGGGCCGCTCTTGGGTTTGCGCGGGGAACCCAGCAAATAACCGACCGCCGAATAGAGCAACACCCCCAGCAGGGCCGTCGCGCCCGCGATCATCAGGCTGTTCTTGAGGGACCCCAGGAAGATGGGGTCCGTGAACAGGCTTTTCCAATGATGGAGGGTAAAGGGATCGGAGAGGTTGAAGAACCCGTAACGCCGCATGAAGGATCCGATGATCAGGAACACCAGCGGCATCACCATCATCACCAGAAACCACACGATGAACCCGCCCAGGGCGACGTAACGCCATCTGCCAAGCCCGATTCGGGCGGTCGAATAGCCTTGACCGGTGATCACGGCAAACTTGCGCTCACCCTTGAAAAAACGGCGATAGAAGATCGCGATGACCGCCAGGATGACGAAAAATACCGATCCCAGGGCGGTGGCCTGGCCGTATTCGGGCGGCTCGTCCTGGATGTAGTCGTAGATACGGGTCCCGTAGACGTAAATGTCGGCCGGCACACCGAGCAGCAATTCCGTGTTGAACGATTCCAGGCCCCGGATGAACGACAGCACCGCGATTGCAAGGATCATCGGGGCCATCACCGGGATGGTGATCCGCCGCAAGGTCGTCATGGTATCCGCCCCGGCGACCCGGGCGGCCTCCTCAAGGGTCGCGCCCAGCCGCCGGAATAGCGGCGTCAGCAGGATGACCTTGAACCAGATGCCCCCGGTTCCAAGATGCACCCAGACGATGCCCCAGAAGCTGTAAGGATTGAAGAGGGGGCCGTCGACCAAATGAAGGGACTTCGCCATGCTGTTGAGGAATCCGAAATGCGGGTCGAGCAACAGGATCCACGCCAGGGTGAGGGGAAAGTCGGGGACGAAGAAGGCGAACCAGCACAAGACCTCGACGACGTTGCCGCCCGGCATGTCGGTCCGGGCGATCAGCCAGGCGACAAGCACGGCGAGAGTCATGGAAGGGATCAGCCGGACCGTGGAAAGCGCAAAGCTGGTCCACAGCGAACTCAGCGTGTTGCTGTCCGAAAAAGCCTCGATCCAGTTGCTGAAGCCGTAGACGGCGGGCTGGCCCGGAGGCGCCACATTGAAGCTGCTGACGAGAAGAGAGAGCACTGGCAAGACCATCACCACGCCGAAGAACAACAGCGCGAGCATTTCGGTGAATCGGAAGCCGGCGATACCCGATTGGGGGCCCGCGGCCCCGGAGATGGGGAGGGAGGGCGCGCTCATCGCAGAATGGTGATGTTCGCGGGATCGAACACCAGCTTGATTTCGCTGCCCACCGCATAGCGATCCTTCTTGCCGGCGGCCAGGGCGAGGCTCCTCCCGGCGGCCTGGACGGTGTATTCCAGGTGATCGCCCATATAGGTGATCGCCTCGACCGTCCCGGTGATCCGGTTGGGGCCCGCGGCGTCGGCCCGCTCCAAGGTGACGTCTTCGGGCCGGGCCAGGACGCGCACGCTGTCCCCGTCTTGGAATTGATCGCCGACATCGGCAGGCATGCCGACCTCGCCTTTGTCTCCGATGGCGACACGGCTGCGGCCTCCGTCCTTCCGCACGGTTCCCCTGACCACGACGGTACGCCCCAGGAAATCGCCCACGAAGCGCGTGCTCGGGTGCTCGTAGACCTCGGCCGGTGTTCCCACCTGTTCGAGCCGGCCCTCGTTCACGACGGCGATGCGATCGGACAGGGCCATGGCCTCGCCTTGATCGTGGGTGACGTAGACCACCGCGAGGTTGAGACGGAGCTGCAGGGCGCGCAATTCGGTGCGCATCTGTTCGCGCAGTTTGACGTCCAGATTGGAGAGCGGCTCGTCGAGCAGGAGCAAACTCGGCGTGTACACGATCGACCGGGCAAGCGCCACCCGCTGCTGCTGGCCGCCGGACAGTTGCGTCGCGCCGCGTTCTACAAGCCCCTCAAGGCCGACCAGCTCCAATGCTTCGCCGACGCGTCTGCGAATGACGTCCTCCGCCTCCCGCCGCACCCGCAGCGGAAAGGCGACGTTCTCGAACACCGTCAGATGCGGCCAAATGGCATAGGACTGGAACATCATGCCGACATTGCGCTTGTCGGGCGGCACCCATACACCCTTGGCCGGGGCGGCGAGGCATCGGCCCTGGAGGACGATCTCTCCGGCGTTGGGGACCTCGAGCCCGGCGAGCAGCCGCAGCGTGGTCGTCTTTCCGCACCCCGATGGGCCCAGCAGGGTGAAGAATTCGCCCTCGGCGACCGTGAAATCGATCCCGTCGACCACCCGATTACCGCCGAAATCCTTGACGACATTGGTGAATTGAAGAAGGTCGCTGCTCACGGAGGGCCTCCGGTGGGAATGGTTTGCAAAGGCTTGGCGGAAGCGTGGGCCCTCACTCGCCCACCAGCTTGCAGTAGTAACGCCACAAGGCGTCGCGGTCCTTGCCGCCTTTTCGCGGTGTCCGCGGTGACATGTAATCGGCGATGTCTTCGTCGGGGATGGGTTCGGGGTCGCCCAGCATGTAGGCGCGGTAGTTCATTTCCGCCAGCAAGTTGAGGCCGATGGCGGTCAGCGTCGCTTCCTCCACCGTATCGCCGACCGTCGTGATCCCGTGACCCCGCATCATGCAGGCGCGGCCTTTCATCGTGGCGGCAAACTCTTCGCCCAGCTTGTCGTTGGTCACGGTCACACTGCGCGGATAGGTGGGGATCCCCTCCAGGAGAAGGCGCAGGCTGGAGGGATCGTAGCCCCCGTAGATCGGCAGCAGCGGCTTGTTGCAGATCGTGAAGAGGACGACGGTCGGCGGATGGGCATGCACCACCGCCTGGACATCGGGCCGGGTCTTATAAAGCCAGGTATGGATGAAGACCTCGCGCGGCGGGACGAGATCCTCGGGACCGTCCAGCTTCTTGCCATCCAAGTCGACGGTGATCACCTCGTCGGAGGAGGTGTAGCGCACCCCGGTCTCGCCGGGTCCCCGGGCCCGGATCAAGACCCGGTCGGTATCCGGCACCCGTGTGCTGAGATGCCCCGTCGCGGCCTTTGTCAGGTCAAGCTGGCCGATCACGCGGCAGGCCTGGGCTACGCGTTCCGACAGCCCCTTGATATCCGTCATGTCGCCTCATTCCCTCGTGTTGCGTTGTCCAGTGATTCCGGCCCTACCAATGGGCAAACCCCATGGCGCAGCCGATCCCGGTGGGGGTCCGGTAGCAGGGGACGTAGTCGACCACGGTCCCCTCCCGTGGAGCGGCCGCGGCGGTGACGATCCAGTTGAGAATTTCCGAGGTTCCGGCCCGGAAGATCCCCGATTCCATGGACGCGAGAAAATCCATGTCCCCCCTGCCGATGGCGTCGAGAACCCGGTGATCGAGATCCTCGTCGATGATCGGGTGGCTCAGCCCGCCCGACCCGATCACCACGACCTTGTCCGCATCCTTCATGGCGCCGATGGCGGCGGCCAGGGCGCGGCCGAACGCGACGCAGCGTGTCGCGGACGGCGCCGGAGGGTGATAGGTGTTGACCATCACCGGGATCACCGGCAGCTCTGCCTTCGGCGTGAGAAACTTCAGGATCCGGGCAAACCCGTGGCCGAGACCGCCTTCATATTCCAGCATCTTGGCATAGGCCGGGTCGAAACCGGCGTTCATCAGGTCTTCCAACATGCCGCGCGCCAGCGCCGGGGCCATGGCGTACGCGGTCCGGTTTTCCGACTTCGGCTGGCCGAGATAGCGCAGGCTGACGCTGGCCTCCGCCGCTTCGCCGATATAGATGGTGAACGGCGGCATGGTGCCATCGAGGATATTTTCGTGTTGATCGTCGGAGACGATGATCACGAGGTCCGGCGCCCAGGATTCGACCTTCGCCCGGAGCGCCTCGATCGCCGCCACGCAGCGATTCCATTTGTCCCACCTCATGGCCTGGGTTTCGGCGGCCAGGTCCGCGCGGACGGGAGGGATCTTCCCCCGGCCCTTGTGGAGAAGGTCCCATTGGTCCGGGTTGAGCATCAGTTGCGGTCCATGGGACATCGCCACGCACCCCACGAGCTTCGCCATTGCGTTCCTCCGTCACATCCAGGTACCCCGGCCCCGGCGGGCAGCCCCCTGGTGCCGTTTCAGGCGTCGGCCCGCACTCATGGCGCGCCGCTCCCGGCCGGCGGGACCGCCGTTCCGACGATGAAGGGGGGCGTGTTAAGCGTGCGCCACCGTAATGCTCGACAGGTCTTCGACATCGAGCTTCAGATCCATCGCCCGCCAGGACTCGCCGCCGTCATCGCTGAGATAGAAATCGCCGCTCCGGCATGCCGCATAGACCCGGTCGTCGGTGACGCTGTCAGCCGCGATGGCTTCGGGGAATTTTTCGGGTTCTATGCCTTTGGAGACCGGACGCCAGTTCTTTCCCCCGTCATCGGTGAGAATGAGGGTCGATTCCGCGCCGCTCGGCCGCCGCCAGCGCGGGGGCTGGCCATTGGCCAGCGCGGAAAAGATATGCTTGGGATTGCGGGGGTCGATCGCAAGCGGCACGGAGTATTCCTGGGTGAAGTTCATTGCCGCCGGCGTCCAGGTATCGCCTCCATCCTCGCTGATGTAAAGGGCCCGGCCGGGGGCTTTGCCCGCCCGCGCGTCGTGGCCGCCGGTGGCGATGATCAGGCGGCCCGGATCCACCGGATCGATAACGATGGTGTGAACGTCGCAGTCGAGGTTCTTGTCGAGAAGCCGCCAGGTCTTGCCGCGGTCCTCGCTCTTGACGATGTAGCCGACTTGCAGGGCGGCGTAGATGACGTCCGCGTTAGTGGGATCGATGGCGATGTCGCGCACGTGGGGCTCGACGCTTGGCACCGGGTAAGGCACCGTGGCGACGAAGGGGATGTCCCAGATGCCGTCGAGCCGATCCCAATTCGCGCCTTCGTCGTCACTGACGAAGATGTCGATGGGCTCGCATCCCGCGTAAATGCGGCGCGGGTTATGGGGATCCACGGTCACGCAGCTGACCTTTCCCGGCCCTTTCTTGTTGTAGGCGGGCTTTTTCCAGTTCTCCCCGAAATCTTCGCTCAGCCACACCCCGTCCCCGCGGGTTCCGGCGAAGACCTTGTTGGGGCCGTCGGGAGAGACCGCCAGCTCCGGCACGGCCCAGGTGCCGAGCCCCGTTTCCACCACCTCCCAGGCGTCGCCGCCACGGCTGCGCGCGGTAAACATGCCTTGTTCGGTTCCGACATAAAATACGGTGTCCATCAGTTGACCTCCTCCCGGGTGACCCGGCAAAACCGGACCACGGTGCAATTTCGTTATTTCTTCAACAGCTTCCTTGCGATGCCGCGCACCTTACGCTTGGTCTTGA
>JAOTVC010000156.1 GCA_029863585.1 Alphaproteobacteria bacterium
GGACCCTGTCAGGCATCGTACCGACGCCGCATTTGGGATATACGGCGCTCGAGAACTACCAGTGTTATTGCCCCGACGTCATCGAGAATATCGATGCCTTCCTCAAGGGCGATCCGGTCCGGGTCATCAAACCCTGAACCGGCTTCAGGCGCCGGGTTTGGCCGCCGCCTTGGCGCGCCGGTTCTCCATGGCCTGGCGCCGGGCGATGTAAACGTTGGAGCCGATGATGACCACGGCGCCGAGCACGGTGGTCAGCACCAGATCCTCGCCGAAAATGATGACGCCGACCAGTGCGGCCCAGATCAGGCGGCTGAAATCGAAGGGGCTGACAAAGGTCGCTTCCCCGGCGTTGAGCGCATAGGCGGTGAAACTCTGGGCGATGCCCGAAAGCAGGCCCATCAGGACCAGAAGCCCTAATTCGGGCCAGCTCGGCGTGGTCCAGAACCACAGCGCCGGGAGGAAGGTCAGTCCCGTCGCGATCAGCCAGTACCAGCTTTGCACCGTCAGCGGGTGGTCCTTCTTGGTGGTGCATTTCTTGATGCAGACATGGGCGGAAGCGAAGCACAGCGAGGCCGCGAGGGCCGCGAGCGCCGCGACCTGGAAGGTCTCGTCCCCCGGCCGTAGCATGAGGATGACGCCGGCGAACCCCGCCGCGGTCGCCAGCCAGCGCCGCCAGCGGACTTTCTCTCCCAGGAAAATGACCGCCAGCACGATCAGGAACAACGAACGGGTAAAGCCGATCACCGTCGCATCCGCCAACGGCATGTGGACGATGGCGAACACCATCAGAAAAATCGCCATGGCCCCGAACAGGCCGCGTCCGAAGTGATAGGGCAGGTTTTCGGTCCTGAGCCCCGACAGGCCCCGGGTCAACAGGAACGGCATCACCGCCAGGCCGCCGACGAAGGCGCGGAAGAACGCGATCTGTATGGTGTCGAACTTTCCGCCAAGTTCCTTTGTCACGGCCTGGACCGCGATGAAGGTCGCGGCCGACATCAACATCCAGAACGCCCCCCGGAGATTGCCGGGCAAAACATGCCAGTAGCGTTCTAGGAAAGGGGCGGCAGCCTCTTTGATCGACATGAAAATCCTTGACTGGTGCCGTGCGGCGGGACCGCCTGCAGCTTTGGGAAAGAAGACCGAACCGGGGGGCCATGCTATCCTTCACGCCTACGCCCGCCAACAGAAAAGGGCGCAACAACCAAGGGGTAGGCCATGGCCGAAAGCTTTTCTACGGACAAGGCGGCGGTATCGGCTGCCAACGGTGCCTTCTATCGAGCTTTTGCCGAGGGCGACTTCGGCGCCATGGACGCCGTATGGGCCGAGCGTGAGGAGGTGGTATGCATCCATCCCGGTTGGCCCCCGGTGACGGGACGGAACGATGTCATGGCGAGCTGGCGCGGCATCCTGGCCAATCCGCCCCAGCCCGCTGTCCTGCCCACCGACGAACGCGTCTACGTCATGGGCGACGCCGCCATGGTCGTCTGCTTCGAGACCATCGGCGAGATTTTCCTGACCGCGACGAATACGTTCCTGCGCCAGGACGGCGACTGGCGTCTGATCCACCACCACGCGGGCATCACAGAACACCGGCCACGGGGGGCGCCGGTGGGGCCGACCGGCACGGTGCATTGAGGACCTCTGCAACGGCTTTCACGGCGCACGAGAATCGCCTATAAGAGGCGGGAGAAGACATCCCAAACGCGTGTTTGGGACGCAAAACAACGGGAGAGTTTCATGTTGAAGATCGTTTCCACCGCGTGTGTCTCCGTCCTGGCCCTGGCCGGGCTCGCGACCTCCGGGGCCCAGGCCGCGGATTGGACGCCGAAGCGCGACATCACGTTCATGATCCCCTATGGCCCGGGCGGCGGGTTCGACGTTATCAGCCGCAAGATCGCGCCCTACATCAAGAAGCACCTGGGCGGCAAGGTGAATGTCATCGCCAAGAACGTCCAGGGTGGAAACGGGGCCAAGGCCGCCATCGAGCTTGCCCGGTCCAAGCCGAACGGCACCCGCATGATGATCTTCAATCTGCCGGGTCACGCGGTCGACAACATCGAAGGCAAGACAGACCGCTACGACATGACGAAGTACACCTGGGTGGGGCGGATCGCCACCGCCGGCTATGTTCTGGCCGTCGCCGGCAATTCGAACTTCAAGACCCTGAAGGACCTGATCGCCCTCAAGCGGCCCATCAAGCAGGCCGAATTGGGCCGGGGCGCGACCTCCTATATGGCGAGCGGCGTGCTGTGGAAGACCGTCGGCAAGGAGGTCAAGTTCATCACGGGCTATAAGTCCTCGGCCCAGTATGCCCTGGCCACCATCCGGGGCGACGGCGACGTCGTCCTGCTGGCCACCGGCAGCTACCGGAAATATATCGGCGGCAAGGGCAAGAAGGGCGGCATCAGCCCGAGCGACCTGCGCGCCGTACTCGAACTGACCCGCGACAAGAGCCAGTTCCCCGGCGTCCAGAACGCGGTGGAAGCGGGCTACCCGTCCCTGGCCGATCTGGGTCTGTCGCGAATCGTCGCGACCACGCCGAAGACACCGAAAAACATCGCGACGGTTCTCCAAGCCGCGCTCAAGAAGGCGGTGCTGGATCCCGAGTTCATCGCCTGGGCCAAGAAGGTCCGGCGCGGTCCGATCGCCTATCTCGACGGCGACGCCACGGAGAAGCTTGTGCGCGACGTCATCACGTCCTACGCCCAGGCCAACAAGTAGCCCAATGGAAGAGAGGAGGGCGCTCCCGCCGGGGGCGCCCTTCCTTGTGCCCGCCATGGACAAAATTCGTATCGCCTCATCGGATCTGCTTTCAACGTTCTACGAACAGGCAAAGGCTCTGGGCCAAGTCCTGGTCGAAGAGGGAATCGCCAAGGATGCCGAAATCCTGCCCACCACCGGCAGCGTCATGAACGCCGAGATGGTGGCCCGGGGCGAGGCCGATCTGGGATTCATGGCGTCCAACTGGGTGCCCCGGGCGGTGCAGGGCGCGTCTCCGTTTTCGGCGCCGGTCGCTGTCGCGATTGCCGCGCCCCTGAACGCCGGACCGCTGTTTTTCGTCGTCAAGGCCGATTCGCCGCTGACGTCCGTGTCCCAGTTGCGGGGCCGCAAGGTGGCGGTGGGTCACCGGGATTCCGGAATGGCGCAGCACGCGCTCAACATGGTGCGTGTTTTCGGCTGGGGCGAGGACGGCATGGATTTCGCCTTCATCTCGACCTTCGACGGCGGCAACGCATTAGCCGATGGCGAGGTCGACGCCCAATTCCAGGCACCCATCCCGTCCACCCATTTCACCGCCCTTTGCGAACGGACGCCGATCAAGGTTCTGGCCTATGACAACGGCGAGATCGAGGCCGCCTGCCATCAGATCCCCTTCTATTCCCCGGCCGTGGTGCCGGGCGCGTTCGTACCCGGCCAGCAAGGCGACGTCGCCGCCATCGGCGTGCTGAACGTGATTGTCGCCGCGGCGGACGGCGATGCGGAATTCATCGCCGGCGCGGTGGCCGCCTATATCCGCCGGGCAGGGGATATCGAAAAAATGAACCCGCTGTTCCGGGGGCTTGCGGGTCTCCTGGCCCGTGCCAGAACCCAGGGCGAGGACGCCCTGGCACCCGGGGTCGCGCCGCTCCATCCGGCCGCTGCCGCCGCCTTCCGCGAGGCGGGGTTGCTCACCTGAGAACCATGGCCTGGGTGGTACTCTCCGGACGATTGGTAACCGGGAAGGGGGAGGCCACCTTCTTCACTCAGGCCGACTGGGCCCGCGCCGCTTTCCAGGACCTCGTCGGCATCGACCCCTGGCCGGGGACCCTCAACCTGCAACTGACCGAAACCGCGGATCTTGAAGCCTGGGCCGAGATCCGGCTGGCGCCGGGCCGCCTCTTGCGGGCGCCCGATCCGGAATGGTGCGACGGGCGGGTCTATCCCGCGCGGCTGGAGGAACGGATCAACGCCGCCGTGGTGGTGCCAGATGTCGCAAGTTATCCCGATGACCAGGTCGAAATCATCGCCGCGGTGCAGCTGCGTCGGGAACTGACCGCCACGGACGGCGATGAGCTCGTGATCGAGATTGAGACCTGATCCATTTTTTTCGTTTCTGCCAATGTGGTAGCCTGAAAAAAAGAATGGATTCCTATCGGAGAGCCGAAATCATGCTGGTGATCACCAACGAGGATATCGAGACGTTTCTGGAGATGCCGCCCTGCGTGGACGCGCTTGAGGCGGCCTACCGGGACCTCGGCAATCGCGACGCCGTGGATATCCCACGCCAGGACGCGGTGGTCGACAATTCCCGGCCGGGCGCGGTCCACGGCTTCAAGACCATGTCGGGCAGCTGGCCGGCGGCCGGGCTGACGGCGCTGCGGCTCAATTCCGATATCGTCCATTGGCCCGAGATCGACGGCTCGCCGCGCCGGGTCAAGATTCCGGTGTCCCAGGGCAATCGCTACAACGGCCTGGTCCTGCTGTTCTCGACGGAGACCGGCGAGCTGCTGGCCATGTTCAACGACGGCTACGTGCAGAAGACCCGGGTCGGCGGTTCCTCCGGGGTCGCCGCCAAGTACCTGGCGCGGACCGATTCCAAGGTGCTGGGCTTGATCGGCACCGGCTGGCAGGCGACCGGCCAGATCGAAGCCATGGCCGCGGTCCGGGATCTCGAGCTGGTCAAGGTGTTCAGCACCACCCCGGCCAACCGTGAAGCCTTCGCCGAACGCTATGCCGCCCAGTTGGGGATAGAGGTTCGCCCGGTCCAAAGCCCGGAAGAGGCCGCCAAGGATGCCGACATCCTGGCCTCGGCCACCAACTCGATGACGCCGACCATCACCCCGGACATGATGCGCCCTGGCATGCACATCACTTCGGTGCGCGGATCGGAGATCCCGCTGGAAGTCCTGAAGACGGTCGACCGGCTGGTCGTCAACACCCATGACCCGGTTGCCGCCTATGCCGCCCGGGGCTGGCCCGAAGAGATCCCGGAATTCGTCAACGGCGATTATGCGCGGCCCGACATGGACGTCTTCGACATCACCCAGGCGGCGGAGCTCAAATCCGTCGTCGCCGGTCTGGCGCCGGGCCGCCAATCCGACGAAGAGGTCACCTGCTTCCACAATTACAAGGGCCTCGGCCTGCAGTTCGCCGCCATCGGCTCCATCGTCTATGCCGAGGCGGCCTCGCGCCAGCTTGGCCTGACCGTGGAGGACGGTTTTTTCTCCCAGGCCGTGCATCCCTGAGCCCAACGCCTACCCAACCCATAACACCAACGCACCTGCGAAGGAGGAGCCGCCATGATCGATGTCTACATGTGGACCACCACCAACAGCCGCCGCGCCACGATCGGTCTCGAAGAGGCCGGCCTGGAATACACCGCCCATCCCGTCAACATCCAAGAGGGCGAACAGAAAACGCCGGAGCACACCGCGCGCAACCCCTATCAGAAGGTGCCGGCGATCATCGATTCCGACGGACCCGGCGGCAAACCCATCACCGTCTTCGAATCCGGCGCCATCCTGCTTTACGCGGCGGAGAAGACGGGAACGCTCTACGGAAAGGACGCCCGCGACCGGGTGGAGGTGCAGAAATGGTTCGCCCTGCACCTGAGCGGCTCGCTGCCGATCCTGGGCGCGCTGCGCCAGAACCCGCCGATGCTGGCCGGCGCCCAGAGGATCTGCAAGGTGATCGATGGGCATCTCGCGGACCATGAATTCTTCGCCCCGGATTTTTCCATCGCCGATCTTGCCTTCTATCCCAGGATTGCCAATTGGGCGGAGGACAGCCTGCCGTTGACCGATTATCCCAACATCGTGCGCTGGCGGGATCAGGTCGGCGCCCGCCCGGCGGTCCAGCGCGGCTGGGCCCAGCCGAAGATTTGAAGAAGGCAGGCTTGGCGGATGGCCCCCTAAAGCAGGGCGATCCGCCCCGGGCCATAACCGTTGCCGGCATTCCGTGCGGCCGCGAGTAAACGCCTTATTTAATCGGCTTATGAATTAAGTAACGTCTTAATTAAATCGTTCCTTAATTAAGACGTTTGCGCCGGCGATGCAGGTGCCTGATTGTCGCTCGGCGACGGCGCGCCGGGGCGATCTCCCGCGCTAGCGCTCGGGCGGGCGCAATGCCGGCATGGATGCCCCGCACGAAGCGGGGCATGACGGGAAAGAGATCCGGCATCTCATCAACCGTCATGCCCAGTTCTAGATGAAGCCGTCATGCGCCGGGCCGTGCGAAAGCCCGCATTGGCATGGCTCCGGGGCATCTTTCCAGACGCCCGGTCCGATGACCCACGCGGTGTCAAATATGGGGCTGCCCTCAGATATTCGACGGCGGGGTGAAGTCCTCGTGCCCCTTGGGCAGGGTGTCGGACGGGTATTCGACGGTCTTCTGGAACACCATGTGCATGAACAGGAACAGCGGCTTCGCCTTCATCACCAGGCACACCATCTGGCTGTCCTTCGACGCATTGAAGTGCTGGTGCACGCAGGCGGTCTCGACGATGGAGGCGTCGCCCGCCTCATACTCGAGCTTGCGGCCGTCGTGGATGTCGTAGCCCTTGCCGGAAAGGATATAGAACACCGCCGAATTCATGTGTCCGTGTTTCTGGCCGCGGGCTTCGGGGCCGAAGCAATCCACGTGGCATTCGATGGACTGGGCGATCTGCACGTTCTGGG
This sequence comes from Alphaproteobacteria bacterium, assembly GCA_029863585.1. Taxonomy (GTDB): domain Bacteria; phylum Pseudomonadota; class Alphaproteobacteria; order SMXQ01; family SMXQ01; genus SMXQ01. The sequence goes on from JAOTVC010000156.1 coordinate 6,657, forward strand.
GGCTGATGGCGATCTTGTGGAAGTAGGCGGGCCCGCCCTTCCAGTCGATGGCGGAGCCGGGGACCACGCGCGGCTGGGCATAGAGGCTCTTGTAGACCTCGCCATAGGTGCCTTCGAGCGCCCGCACGAAGGTGCGCTTCTTCTGCCAGCGTTCCCAGACCGGCTGGTTGTGGCCTTGGGCCGTGGGCTCGGTGTCAGTGATGTCCGCGTGATCGCTCATGGTCGGCTCCCCGTTGGTCTCCCCTAGACTCATAGCCCGGGGCGGAGCCCCTGGCAAGGGACGGAAAAGCCCTGAATTTCAGATATTTTCAGGCGGCTGGTAGTCCTCGGCACCCGGCACCGGGGTATCGGGAGGATAGTCCACCACCTTCTGGAACAGCATGTGCATGAACAGGAACAAGGGCTTGGCCTTCATGACGAGCGCCACCTGCTGGCCGTCGCCGGTATTGACGTGCTGGTGCACGCAGCCGTTCTCGACGATGCAGGCATCGCCGGCCTCATAGGGATGCTTGTGCCCGTCATGGATGTCTTCGCCGCAACCGTTGAGGATATAGAGCACGGCGGAGTTCATGTGCCCATGCTTCTGGCTGATGGCGCGGGGCGCCAGCAGGTTGATGTGGCATTCGATCGATTGGGCGACGGCGACGGAGCCGGGATTGATCACCGCCTTGGCCCAGAACTGGGGGCCGCCCTTCCATTGGAAGGCGCTGGTGGGGATGACCCGGGGCTGTGCATAGAGGCTCTTGTAGACCTCGCCATAGGTGCCTTCCAGGGCGCGCACGAAGGTGCGCTTCTTCTGCCAGAAGGTCCAGACGACCTCGCCTTCCTCGGGGCGGTTGTGGCCCGGCCCGGCCTTGGGAGCCTGGGCTTCGGTGTTTTCGGTCATCGAGGCAGGGGGGCCCGCGGCGCGGCGGAGCCCCGGTCCCGAACTACAGATTATCCGGCGGCGTGTAGTTCTCGCCGCCCGGCGACGGTTCCTTGGGCGGATAGTCGACGACCTTCTGGAAGATCATATGCATGAACAGGAACAGCGGCTTGGCCTTCATCACCAGGGCCGCCATCTGGCCGTCACCGTCGTTGAAGTGCTGATGGACGCAGCCGTTCTCGACGATGCAGGCATCGCCCGCCTCATAGGGCAGGTGGACCCCGTCATGCACGTCGTGGCCGACCCCGTTGAGGATATAGAACACGGCGGAATTCATGTGGCCGTGCTTCTGGCCGTAGCCATGGGGCGAAAAGACGTTGAGATGGCATTCGATGGACTGCGCGATCTCGACCGCCTGGGGGTTGATCATGGCCTTGCCGTACATTTGCGGCCCGCCCTTCCACTGCCAATCGCCGTGGGAATAGACCCGGGGCTGGGCATAGAGGCTCTTGTAGACCTCGCCATAGGTGCCTTCCAGGGCGCGCACGAAGGTGCGCTTCTTCTGCCAACGCTCCCAGACCACTTCCTTGCCCGCGTTGTGGCCGGGCTCGCCCGGTTTGATGTAGACGGTGGTTTCTTCGCTCGTGGTTTCTTCGGACATCAATTTTTCCCTGTTGCGCCGGGCGCCAACCGCCCCAAGTTGTTCCCCGCCAATCTAGCACAGCGGGCAGGGGGCGCAAATGCCCGCCCTCACGATAAAGTTAATTGGCCGGAGCCCTGGGATTGGCTACAAGGCGCAAGGACGACGAGGGACCATCATCATGGCCGATAGCATCAGCCTTGAAACGCCACCGGCGGGATCAGGGCAGGCGAACGCGAAATTCTCCGACCCCGAGGTCACCCTGGACGGGAGCCGGCGGGCGAAGGTGGCGCTCAGGGGGCTGGAAACGCTCTGGGTCAATACCGGGACTCTCTGCAACATCGCCTGCGCCAACTGCTATATCGAATCGAGCCCCACCAACGACCGCCTGGCCTATTTCCGGCGGGACGACCTTGCCGGCTACCTCGATGAGATCGCGCGCGACCGGCTGCCGACACGGGAGATCGGTTTCACCGGCGGCGAGCCCTTCATGAACCCCGACATCACCGCCATGTTGGAGGACGTGCTGGGCCGGGGCTTGCACGCCTTGGTGCTGACCAACGCCATGAAGCCGATGCACCACAAGAAAGCCGCCCTTTTGGACCTCCGCCGCCGGTTCGGGGATTTGCTGGTCCTGCGGGTCTCCCTCGATCATTACACAGCCCGGCGCCATGAGGAGGAGCGGGGCCCGTCAACCTGGGCGCCGACATTGGACGGCATCAGATGGCTTGCGGAAAACGGCTTCGATCCAAGGGTGGCGGGGCGCACGATCTGGGAGGAGGACGAGGCCACCTTGCGCGCGGGCTATGGGCGCATGTTCGAAAGTCTTGGGATCGGAATCGATTGTGATGATCGGGACCGCCTGGTGTTGTTCCCGGAAATGACCGGAAACCCCGACGTGCCGGAGATCACCGAACAATGCTGGGATATCCTGGGGGTCGCGCCGGAAGACATCATGTGCGCGACCTCCCGCATGGTGGTCCGCCGCAAAGACGCGACCGGACCTGCGGTCCTGGCCTGCACCCTGATCCCCTACGACCGCCGTTTCGAACTGGGCGCGACCCTGGCGGCTGCGGCGGGTCCGGTCTCCCTCAACCATCCCCATTGCGCCAAGTTCTGCGTCCTGGGGGGCGGTTCCTGCGCCGGCGGCTGAGGCCCTTCTCGCCAAGATTACTGTCGGGGAGTGTGTTGTTCTGTAGAATAAAAACAAAATAAAATTTTATTTTAGGATAATTTCAGAACGCAAATTCTTGCGTCTTTTTCCGCGTTTGACCATAACAAACCTGTAAAACTG
>JAOTVC010000368.1 GCA_029863585.1 Alphaproteobacteria bacterium
CGACAGCCATACCGCGACCCACGGCGCGTTCGGCGCCCTCGCCTTCGGCATCGGCACCTCGGAGGTCGAGCATGTGCTGGCGACCCAGACGCTGATCCAGGCGCCGGCGAAGAACATGCGCGTCACTGTCGAGGGCGCGCTGCCGGCGGATGTGACGGCCAAGGACCTGATCCTGGCGATCATCGGCAAGATCGGCACCGCCGGCGGCACCGGCCATGTCATCGAGTATGCCGGCGGGGCGATCCGGTCGATGTCGATGGAAGAGCGGATGACGGTCTGCAACATGACCATCGAGGCCGGCGCCCGTGCCGGACTGGTGGCGCCGGACGAGACCACGTTCGAGTACCTCAAGGGCCGGCCCATGGTGCCCAAGGGCGCGCAATGGGAGCAGGCCGTCGCCTGGTGGAAGACCCTGCCGTCGGACGACGGCGCGACCTACGACACCGAGATTACCATCGATGCCGCCGCGCTGATTCCAGAGGTCACCTGGGGCACCAGCCCCGAGGATGTGGCCCGGATCGACGGCACGGTCCCGGACCCCGCGGATTTCGCGGATGAGGACCGCCGCAATGCGGTCCGGCGCAAGCTGGATTACATGGGTCTGACGCCGGGCATGAAGATCAGCGACATCCGGATCGACAAGGTGTTCGTCGGGTCCTGCACAAACGGCCGGATCGAGGATTTGCGTGCCGCCGCCGCGGTCGCCAGGGGCCGCAAGGTGGCGGACGGCGTCACCGCACTGATCGTGCCGGGCTCGGGCCTGGTCAAGCAACAGGCGGAAGCGGAAGGACTCGACAGGATCTTCATCGAGGCCGGCTTCCAGTGGCGCAATCCGGGCTGCTCGATGTGCCTTGCCATGAACGCGGACCGGCTGGAGCCGGGCGAACGTTGCGCCTCGACCTCGAACCGCAACTTCGAGGGCCGCCAGGGCCGCGGCGGACGCACCCACCTGATGAGTCCCGCCATGGCCACGGCGGCGGCGATCGCCGGCCGCCTCACCGACGTGCGGGACCTCGAAAAAGGTTCGGGGGAATAGAGCCGGTCCGGCGCGAGGACGACATCATCCTGGTGAGAAATCCGGGTTAACCCGAACTTAAAGACGTATGGCGGACTCTGTGCGCAGCATTTGCCACGGCACGGGAGCCGTTCGCCATGTATGATTCGCATGTCTCCATTCCTGGCCGCGGGAGTCCGTTTGCCGGATTCTGGCGCCGGGTGACTGCCTCGTCCATCGATTCCTCACTGCTGGGGCTTCCCATATACATTGTCATGGGCCTCCAGGGTGCCTCGCTGTTTAGCGTTTTGGGCGAGAATTTGGGTGCCCACCTGACGAATCCGGAGGCGTTTGTCACATTATTGTCTGCCGAAATGCAGCAGATCTTTACGATATCCGCCGCCCTTTATTTCGTCTACAAGACGGGTTTCGAGGCCTCCGGACTGAGGGCGACCATCGGCAAGCTCGTCGTCGGCCTCCGCGTGACCGACACGCAGGGCAACAGGCTTTCGATTCCCGCCGCCGCGGTGCGGTCGTGGCCGGCCTGGGCGCCGGCGGCGCTGCTGGTCCTGGATGCGAGAATAGGTTCTGACGGCATGCTGTTGAATGCCGCAGGAGTCGCCAGCCTGCTCGCATGTGCCGCGGTGGCTGTTACCGCAAGAAAGCAGGGCATCCACGATATGATGGCGGGTGCGCTGGTCGTCCGGGCCGGAGCCAGATTCCGGGCCGCCCAGGCGACGCTCTGAGGCGGCTGGCGGCCCGGCCCCCGATGCCGCCGTCACGGGCGGCGCCATTGTCGCCCCGGCATTATCGGCGGGCCCTATCATTTTTCCATGACCCCCGCCCTCGCTTGCGTTAGATTGCCGCGCGCCGGCGGGCGGGCCGGCTGCGATCGGGTCATGACCAAGAGGAATTCATGGACAAGTTCACCACGCTGACCGGGGTGGCCGCACCCCTCAACATGGTCAATGTCGACACCGACATGATCATCCCCAAGCAGTACCTGAAGACCATCAAGCGTACCGGCCTCAAGGAGGGGCTGTTTTCCGAGCTGCGCTGGGACGTCGACGGGACGCCAAAGGATTTCGTGCTCGACCAACCGCCCTACCGGG
>JAOTVC010000009.1 GCA_029863585.1 Alphaproteobacteria bacterium
CCTTTTGCACCTCCAGGTAGTGATTGCCCGAGCCGAGCGTTCCCATCTCCTTGCGCTGGCGCCCCTTGGCCTTCTGGGAAACGCAGTCGGGGCGGGCGCCGGCCATGGTGCCGTGCTCCTCGGTGCTGGCGAGGTCCGCCGCCTCGCCGTAGCCCTGTTCCACGGCCCAGCCGGCGCCGCCCGCCAGCATCGCGTCCATCTGCGCGGCATCCAGGGCGATGGCGCCGGTGGACCCGACGCCGGCGGGGATATCCCGGCACAGCGAATCGGCGAGGATGTCCTTGACCGCTTCGATGTCCTCGGCGCGGACGCCGGTCGCCAGGGTGCGGACGCCGCAGGAGATGTCGAAGCCGACGCCGCCCGCCGACACCACGCCGCCGGCATCGGCATCGAAGCCCGCGACGCCGCCGATCGGGAAGCCGTAGCCCCAATGGGCGTCGGGCATGGCATAGGCGGCCCGCACGATGCCGGGCAGGGTGGCGACATTGGTGATCTGTTCCGCCACCTTGTCGTCCATGTCGCGGATGAGCTGCTCATCGCCGTAGAGGATGGCGGGCACGCGCATCTTGCCAGTCGCCGGGATCACCCAGGTGGTGGCGTCCTCACGCCGCAGGCGGGTCGGGTCCATGGGGCCGTGCCGGTCCGCCTTATTGGCGCCGGTCCGTCTCGTTTTCGAACCGGCCCTCGGCGAGGATCTCATAGACCCGGGCAACGGTGCCGCCGAGCCGGTGGTCCGGGTCGGGGCCGAGCGGCTCGTCGGAGGTCAGCCAGGTGAAGGCCTCCATGACCTCTTCGGCATTGGCGCCGGTGGCGATGATCGCGGCCACGCGGTCGTCAGGCAGGACCCCGGTGATGGAAGTGACGTCGTCGTGATGAAGCGGTGTGCTCGCGCCTTCATTCATTCTCAAGCCTCCTCGATAGCTCGCTATGCCCCGTCGCGCCGCCGCGGAGGGCGAAAACCTCAACCCTAGTTTTTATATGGGCTTGGCGCGGGGCTTTGCCAAGCAAAACTCAGCGATCAGACGTCGACCACGCACTGGGCGGTGAACGGGCCGCCGGCATCGCGGGTCACGGCAAGCGCCGTCATGGTCGCGCCCTTGACCTCGACGGCCGGGCGGTGGCGGACGCGGTCGACCGCCTCACCATAGGCGCGCGCCGTCAGGCGGGTCCCCTCGATGGTGATTTCGAAGCGGGAGAACAGCATCTGCCGCGTTGCCATCTCGTAGACAAGGGCATTGAGCCAGTCGACCAGGAGAAGTTCTTTATCGGGGGCCTCGCAGGCGATCCCCACCGCATCGACGGCGCGTACAGTGGCGGGGTCGGTGATCACCGCCGTCATGGCCAGCGCCGCGTTGGCGAAGGCCTCGGCGAGCGTTGGTCCCCGGCCGCGGACACCGATATCCGCGCCATGGGCGAAATGTTCCCAAACCGTTCGGGCCATGGGATCACCGGGCTGCCGGCGCCCGGGGCGCCGCCAGCAGCCGCCTAGTCCTTCGCGCCGATCGGCTTGGGCTTGTATTCCTTGCCGAGGTAGTGCGCCTTCTTTTTGTCGTAAAGCAGCTCGGCGACGTCGTCGGCGTGGAACATCTTGATCAGCTGGTCGACCTGGCCGAACATTGGCATCAGCACCTTGCGCTTCTGGGCGAGGTCGAGGGCGATGTCCATGTCCTTTTCCTGCCAGGTGAACTTGGTTTCATCCCAGCGCTCCAGCGTGCCGTTCTGGCCCGGGCACAGCATCAGGGTCTCGCGCATCTTCTGGGCGTCGATGCCGTAGGTCTTGGCCAGCAGCAAAACCTCGTAATTGGCGATGGAATGGGCCCAGTGCAGCATGTTGTTGCAGGTCTTGCCGATTTCCCCGGCGCCGAGGTCGCCGAGATGGGGGGCGGCGCGGGAATAGCATTCCAGCACCGGACGCGCCTTGTTGTAGTCCTTCTTGGCGCCGCCGCAGGTCGACATCAGCTTGCCGTCGCGCGCGCCGTCGAGGCCGTAGCACACCGGCGCGTCGATCACGCCGAGGCCGCGCTTCTTAGCGATTTCGGCGCATTCGCGGACCATGTCGGGATGGCTGGTCGCGGTGATCACGATGACCGCGCCCTTCTTGCCGACCTTGGTGACGTCGGTCACCACCTGCTTGACCTGGTGGTCGTAGCCGACCATGACGATGATCACGTCGCACTTCTTGGCCAGCTCATTGAGGCTGCGGGTCGGGCGGATGCCGTTCTTTTTGGCGGCGTTCAACGCCGCCTTGCTGAGGTCGAAGCCGAACACCTCGAACCGGCCGTCGCTTTTCTCCACCACGTGGCGGGCCATCTGGCCGCCCATCTCGCCCAGTCCGACGAAGCCTACGTTCAATGCCATTGAGATTCTCCCCGGGTGGTTGGCGGCACCGGCGGGGCGCCGCGGCATTCGTTTCAGCGCATAGCGTGCGCGCGGCCTTTTTCCTACATGAGCTTCCATCCCTCTTCCAGAGGAAATCCCGGCGCGTTGACTTGGACGCGGGCATTGTCACCGGGGGCGAATCGGAGTGGGGACGCTTCCCCACCCGTCATGCCCCGGCTCGTCCGGGGCATCCATCGAGCCGGGATGCCGCCATGGATCGCCCGGATGAACCGGGCGATGACGGATATAGGCGGACGACCAAGCCAACGTCGGCCAGACCTTGTTGAAGCATGCGCCCGACGCGGCATGGGGGCCCTACGCGATGTTTCCATTCGTCGGGGCGCTGATATAATCGGCGCGCTGACAACGAACGGGAGGATATCATGGCGGGCGGCTTCGAAGACCATTGCTGGAAGGACGTGGTCGGTGACGAGATCATGGAGATCTACAAGTCCTACGAGCGGGAGATCTTCGTGGGCGAAAGGCCCGCGGTGCTGGCCATCGATTTGTACAAGAGCGCCTATCGGGGCGGCGACAAGCCGGTGCTCGAGGCCAACCGTGAATTCCCGGGTTCCTGCGGCGCCAATGCCTGGGCCGCGGTGGAGCCGACCCGGCGTGTGTTGGAAGCCGCGCGGGCCGCGGGCGTGCCGGTGATCTACACGACCCGCCGGGTGCATACCGGGCCGGTGCGCTCGACCAACCGCGACACCACGGGAATCCCTGAGGATTCCTACGACATCATCGACGAGCTGGCGCCTGAGGACGGCGAGCTAGTGATCTACAAGGAACGCGCCTCGGCCTTTTACGGCACGCCCCTGGTGGCGCATCTCAACAAGCTCGGCGTCCGTTCCCTGATCGCGCTGGGCGAATCGACCTCGGGCTGCGTCCGCGCCTCGGTGGTGGACGGGTATTCCAACGGCTATCACACCACGGTGGTGGAGGAATGCACCTTCGACCGCTCGGACCTCAGCCACAAGGTCAACCTATTCGACCTGCACCACAAATACGCCGACGTGATGCATGTGGAGGAGGTGCTGGAGCATCTCAACGCCATGCGCAAGAACACCGCGGCGGAGTAGGGGTACAGACGCAGAAAATCGCTTTGTTTAAAGATTTATTTAATTAAAGAGTTCTTTAAACAAGGCTGTTTTTGGCGGCGTTGGGCTACCGCCACCGCACGGCCCCGAGAGCCCGGTATCTCTATGCTATCCGTCCTTAAGGCCGTAATCGCGCTTGGCGGCCTCGGGCGTCACGTAGCCCTCTATGATGTCGCGTTGGATGCGTTCACGCGCCCGCTTGGCGGGATCGCCGCAGCCGCCGCCGCCCGCGGACTCCAAATAGAAGCGCTCCCCGGCCTTGAGCTCAAAGCGGCCGGACGCCGGGGTTTCCTCTTCGCCGTCGGTTCCGGCGCGGATGACGAAGCGGCTGGCGCGCCCGGGCTTGCCGCCGTCGATCCCTTCGGGCGGGCATTTGGCGCGGTCGTAGCGGCGGATCACCGTGCCGTCGGCAAGCAGCTCATAGGCGCGGCGGAACGACAGGCCGCCCCGCGATTCGCCGGCCCCGCCGGAATCGGGGATCAGGGCGAACTCGGTCACCCGGCAGGGGAATTCGGATTCCAGGATCTCGATCGGCGTGACATGCAAATTCGATAGATGCGTCGCGGTGCAGCTCGCCCCGTCATGGCCCGCGCCGCCGCCATAGGCGGAGCCGAGGATCTCGTATTGCAGGCTGGGCTGGCCGGGCCTGGCGCCGGCGCCGAAATTGATGCCCAGCGCACCGCTTGACCCTGAGTTGGCGATGGCGCGTTCCGGGCGGAATTGGGCCAGCGCCGCCAGGATGACGTCGACCAGCTTGAGGTTCGCCATCTGGTAGGAGGACACCGGCGCGGGCGCCGCCGCGTTGGTGATGGTGCGCTCGGCGTACTTGAAATCGACCTGATCGCGGCAGCCGTCGTTGAAATGGAGCCCCGGCCCAAGGCAGCCGATCAGGGAATAGAAGCAACACGCCTCCACCATCGACGGGCGCAGGTTGATCGGCCCCTTGGCCTGGGCGCCGGATTCGGAGAAATCGAACAGCACGCGGTCGCCGGCGACCCGCACGGTCACCGCCATGGGGATCATGCGCTCCAGCTCCACCCCGTCGGTATCCATGAAGCCTTTCGCGCTGGCCTCGCCGTCGGGAAGCGCCGCGATCGCCGCGGCGATGTCGCCGGCGCCGGCGGCCAGGATGGCGGCGAAGGCGCCGGTCACGGTTTCGGCGCCGAAGCGTTGGGCCAGGGCCTCCATCCGTTTCACCCCCATGGCGGTGGCGGCGATCTGGGCCCCCATGTCGCCCGCCACCAGCTCCGGCTGGCGCGAATTGGCGGCGATCAGGCGGTGCAGGTCCTGATCGTCCAGGCCGCCCTGGACGATCTTGATGGGGGGCAGCAGAAGCCCCTCCTGATAGATCTCCGTCGCCGTCGCCGAGGTCGAGCCCGGGATGCTGCCCCCGACATCGGCCTTATGGGCGATGGAGCCCGAGAACCCGATCAGCTCATTGCCGGCAAAGATCGGCGCGACGAATCCCATGTCGGAAACATGGGGCAGGCCCGCGTCATAGGGATGGTTGGAGACGAAGACATCGCCCGGCGCGATGCCGTCCTTGCCATAGAGCTTCAGCACCCGGGCGCAGAAATGCCGGTAGACCGTGCCGTGGAAGAACATCGGCGGCGCCGTGATCAGCCGCCCTTCGGCATCCAGGATGACGCAGGAAAAGTCGCGCGTCTCGCGGATGATGGTGGAATAGCCCGAGCGGTAGAAATGGTAATGCATCTCATCCACCAGGCCGGCGATCTTGTTGCGGATGACCTCCACGGTGACCGGATCGATCATGGTCTCAGCCCTCCGCTTCCAGGATCAGGTTGCCGAGGGCGTCCACCGCGGCGGCCCAGCCCACGGGGATGACGGTGGTCGCATCCATCTGTTCGACGATGGCGGGGCCGGCGAAGGCGGCGCCGATGGCAAGCTGGTCGCGCTCATAGACCGGCACCTCGGCGCCCTTCAGCCCGTCGAACCAGACCATGCGCTTCCCCTTGAGCGCGCCCTCGGCCGGGGCCGGCGCGTCCGGCGCGGGCCTCGGCCGGGGCTCGAATTTCGGCACCGAGACGGTGGCGCGCAGGCGGTAGCTCACCACCTCGACCTCCTTTTCCCGGGCGGCATGGCCGTGGATCTGGGCGTGGCGGGTATCGAACCGTTCGCGCGCCTGGATCAGCGCGGCATCGTCGAGCCGGCCGATGCCGTCCAGGGCGACGCGCAGCTCATAGCCTTGGCCGGCGTAGCGCATGTCGAGCTCCCGGTCCATGCGGGCATCGGCCTCTGTCAGCCCTTCCGAGGCCAGCACCTCGCGGGCGCGGGCCTCCAATTCCTTGAACAATTCCTCGCCATGGGCCGGGTCCAGCGCCGAGATAGGCTTGAGCTCGGAGCGGATGAAATCGTGCACCACGTCGGAACAGAGCAGGCCGAGGGCGGAAAAGGCGCCGGGCCGGGGCGGCACCAGGATGCGCGCAATGCCGAGCTCCGCCGCCACCGCCGCGGCATGGACGGCGCCGGCGCCGCCGAACGGCAGCAGGGTAAAGGCGCGCGGTTCCAGGCCGCGCTTGGCGGCGAACACCCGGACCTCGTCGGCCATGCGCTCATCGACGATGCGGCGGATGCCGGCCGCCGCCTCCCGGGCCGAGAGGTTGAGCGGCTTGCCGATCTTCGTTTCGAGTGCCGCTTCGGCGGCGGCGACATCGAGGCTCTGGCTGCCGCCCAGGAAGTAATCGGGGTTGAGGAAGCCGCAGACGATATCGGCGTCGGTCACCGCCGGCGCGTCGCCGCCCTGGCCGTAGCAGGCCGGGCCCGGGTCGGCGCCGGCACTTTCCGGTCCCACGGTCAGGAAGCCGCCGCCCTCGACCTTGGCGATGGAGCCGCCGCCGGCGGAGATCGTCGTCATGTCCAGCGCCGGCACGTCGACCTGGCGGCGGGCGACGGTGCCTTCGGTCACTTCGAGGGGGGTGCCGCCTTCGATGAAGGCGATGTCGGCGCTGGTGCCGCCCATGTCCAGCGTCACCAGATCGCGCCCGCCGTCGTCGGAACACACCCAGGCCGCCGCCCGGGCGCCGGCGGCGGGGCCGGACAACAGGGTATGCACGGTGTTGTGTCCCTCCATGGCGGCGGTGAACGGCATGACGCCGCCGTTCGATTGCATCAGGAAGCGCTGGGGCGTGGTGATGCCGAGCTCGTCCAGCCCCTTGGCCAGGTTGGCGATGTAGCGGGTCAGGACCGGCGCCAGATAGGCATTGACCAGGGTGGTGGAAAGCCTCGGCCATTCGCGGATGCGCGGCAAGACGTCCGACGACAGCGAGACATGCATCCCTGGCGCGGCGCCCACGATGATGTCGCGCGTCCGCGCCTCATGGGCCGGGTTCATGTAGGAGAACAGGTAATTGACGGCGATGGCGTCGACGCCCGCATCGCTTAGTTTCCGCGCCCCCGCCGCCACCGCGTCCTCATCCAGCGGCGTCAGCACGGCGCCGGTGTAGTCCACCCGTTCGGGGATCTCGACGGTGCGGCTCTGGGGGGCGATGGCGGGGGGCTTGTCGTAGAAGTAATCGAAAGGATTGCCGTCACGCGCCTGGTTCTGAGTCTCCTGCACGGCATTGTAGCCGGCCGAAATCATCAGCCCGACCTTGGCGCCGCGCATTTCCAGAAGCGCGTTGGTGGTGATGGTCGTGCCGTGGGCGAAGAAGCCGATCGCCGCCGGATCGATGCCCTTCGCCAGGAACCGCTTGACGCCGCCCAGCACGCCGTCGGCCGGATTGGCTGGGGTCGAGGCGACCTTTTCGACCGCGATCTCGCCGCTTTCGGTATCGAGCAAGACCAGGTCGGTATGGGTGCCGCCGACATCGACGCCGAGGCGGTAACGGTTTTTCCCGTCTGTCATAGGTCAAGCTATCCGGCGGGCAAGGAACAGGCCGGCGAGCATGGCCGGAACGAAATAGAGGGTCTCGGCCTGAAGGTAGGCGGCGCTGGCGATGGCGGGGCCGGGGCACAGGCCCGCCAGCCCCCAGCCGATGCCGAAGATCGCGGCGCCGGTGATCAGCCGGGCGTCGATCGCCGTCTTGGTCGGCAGCTGGAAGCTTTCGGTCAGCACCGGCTTGGGCCGGCCCAGCACCAGCCGGTAGCCGACCCAGGTGACGGCGACGGCCGCGCCCATGACCAAGGCCAGGCTCGGATCCCAGGCGCCCGCGACATCGAGGAAGGCGAGCACCTTGGCCGGGTTCACCATCTGGGAGACCGCGAGGCCGAGACCGAACACGAGACCGGCGCTTAAGCTTGCGAGGATGCGGGCCATCATCCCGCCCCCAGCAGGTGGCGGGTGACGTAAACGGTGAGCGCCGCGGTGATCATGAAGGTGGCGACGGAGGCGACCGAGCGCTTGGACAGCCGCGCGATGCCGCAGACCCCATGGCCCGAGGTGCAGCCGCTTCCCAGGACCGTGCCGAATCCCACCAGCAGCCCGGCGGCGATGAGCGTGACCGGCGTCGCGCTGAACTGCAGCGACGCGAGCGGCCCGCCCCCCGCGCGGTAAAGCAGGGTGCCGCCGACCAGTCCCACGGCAAAGGCGGCGCGCCATGCCGATTCGCCGGGGGCGGGCGGTAAGAGGCCGCCCAGGATGCCGCTGATGCCGGCGATGCGGCCTGTCAGTCCCATCAGCATCACCGCGGCGAGGCCGATCAGCGCGCCGCCCGCCAGCGCCGATCCGGGCGTGAAATTCTCCATGAAACCGTGCCTCCCTGTGCCGCGCTCCGCTCCGCCTTACCTGGTGAGATAGAAGCCTCCGGTGATGGCGTCGTGATAGAACTTGGCCACCACCGGCGCAACCCCGAGCGGCAATCCGTCCTCCGGCGTCCAATAGGTGTGCACGCCGGCGCCGAGCCGGGTCAACGCGATCCTTGGCGCCGGGCTCATGGCCCGGAATTTGGGCAGGATCACTTCGCGGTAAACCTCGGGCGAATGGTCGCGGCTGTCCTTGGTGATGCAGAACAGCGTCGGCGGCACCGGCTTGACGCCGGCGCCCGTGAGCTCGTGGGTATAGCCGAGATAGCGGTCGCGCAAGCTGCGCGCCTCCTTCGGTTTCAGCTTGAGCCGCTTGGCCGCGGCGCGGGCGGCGGCTATCAGTGAGTCGCGGATGTTGTGGGTGATCAGGTATTCGGCCTTGAACTGGGGCCGCCTGCGGGCGTTGCGCCAGCGCTCGAGGATCTCCTCCATCAGCCAGGGCAGGCGCATCAGCGCCGCCGGTCCCTCCTGGCCCAGCGCTTCGGGTCCCTTGTAGCGCGCGAGGTCGCGCCAGGTGCGGATATAGAGGTCGGTGAAGCGGTCCTCCACTTCCCCGCCTTTCTCGGCGAGGCGCTTGAAGCCCTCGATCTTGCCGACGCCGCCGGACCAGGCGTGCTTGGCTTCGTTGATATAGCCGAAGGTGGAGTTTTCCACCGCCATGATGCCGGCGATGTTGGGCACCCGCTGGCTCAGCATGCAGACATAGGGCCCGCCGGTGGAATGGCCGTGAACGTAAATGGAATACTCATCTTCCGGAAAGTGCCGGGCGCAGGCGGTCTTCATGCCGTCCTCGAAGGCCGCCGGCCAGGACGCCATGCGGTCGTAGAACCGCGTGCCGGGCTTGGCGCGGGCATGGGTCCTTGTGCCGTATTTGACCAGCTTCGAGGTGTCCTTGACCAGGCTGTACTGGTCCGGCGTGATGCGTTCGCCCTTCTGCCAGATCGGCGTGCGCACGGTGCCGTCCTCGTTGATGGTGTCGCCCGGCCAATCGCGACTCTTGTCCGCCAGATTGAGGCGGCCGGGGAAGGTCATGACCGCCACCTTGAAGCCGTACTTGCGGGCGAACAGGCCGGCGATGGTCGCCATCGCCTTGTAATCGCCCGACCCGCCGTGGAGCAAGAAGACGCCGACGCGCTTGCCGTCCGCCCCGCGGGCTATGCGATCCTTGCCGCGCGGCGTATAGACCCGGAGCCCGATGTCCCAATCGAGGCCGAGGGCTTCGATTCGGAAGATGTCTTCGCGTTCGGTGACGGGAATGTCCTTCTTGCGCATCACCGCGCGCGCCGTCTTCAACACGTCGTCGCGGGCGATGAAGCCGGGCGCCTTGAATCGCTTGGTCCGGGCCTTGGCTTTGCCGGCCGGTTTGGTGCCGGTCTTGCGGGTGGTCTTTGCCACCGCCTTGGCGGCGGATTTCGGTTTCGCCTTTGCTTTGGGCGCCCTTAGGGTCGTGGCCATGTTTCGCTCCCTGGGTTCCTTGGGCCGTTGTCTCGTTGCCTCCCTTGTATAACAGACCGGGCTCCCCGCGCCACCCGATGCGCCGTTCCGGCCCCTTGCCCATCGCGGCGGGCACGGGTAACTTGCGGGGCATTCCAGGGGCGGCCTCGGGCCCGCGTCCCACCAACCTCGAGAGCACCGGGCGGAGCGCCGGCAGGAGACAGTCAATGGCAGGTACCAAGGTCAAGGTCGATTGGGAAGTGCGCGATTACCACATCAACTTCCTCAAGGACATGGCGGAAAAATACGGGATCAAGGACGAGGCCAAGGCCATGCGGGTGCTGATCGATTTCGCGCTGCAGGACGGCGATCTCGAAAAGATCTTCGACAAGAAGAACATGCGCTGCATCGCCTGCGGCGGGGCGTTCTAGCGCGCCGGCCGCGGAGAGAACCATGGACGGGACCAACGACGCCGTAGAGGCCTACCTCGCCGGGCTCGGGCAGGGGGACGATCCCCTGCGGCTGAGCTGGGAGCAGTGGCTTGAAATCGGCCCGCTTAGAGAAGACACGGCCGTCGAAATCCGCGAAGTCACGGCGCGCTATGCCCGCAACGGCTATGACTGGGACATCCACGGCCGGCTTTATGCGCCGGAGCAGGCGGTGCAAGGCGCGCCCGCCTTCGTGTTCTTTCACGGCGGCGCCGATTCGGAGATGGTGTTCGACCTGACGCCCGATGGCCGCCCCGGCCAGGCCCGGGTGCTGGCGGCCCAAGGCTACTCCGTGCTGACCATCAGCTATCCCGGCCATTACGCGCCCGGCAATCATTGGGCCGTCCCCATCGCCGCCCGCCAGCCGCTTTACCTGCTGGACCGGGATCTCGACGAAGACGAGGTTCTCGACCGCAACCTGAAATGCACCTTCAACGTCATCCTCGAAGGCGCCGCCGCCCTGGTGGCGGACAACCTTCCGGGCCGCGACATCATCGCCTGGGGCCATTCCACCGGCGGCCCCATGGCGGTCGCGCTGCAGCGCTTCGTGCGGGCCAACCGGGTGGTCGGCCTCGCCGGGTTCGGCTCCGGCGGTCCCGACGGCTGGCGCAAGGCCTGGCGCGAGACGACGGGTGCGGAGAGGTTCGTGCAATTGCCGGTCGATCATGTCTCGCGCCGCTCTCCCGATACCTACCGCGCCTCGGGCTATGAGGATCCGGAAGACCTCTGCCCTTGGGGCGGGCCGGAAGAATTGTTCGCCTGGGCCGAGGACGGCCATCGCTCGCAGATCAAAACCTCGCTCTGCGACAACCAGCACCGGGGGATTGCCGAGATCCTGCCCGAATATGCCGGCCGCACCGGGCTGCCCGAAAGCGAGTTCCTCGACCACCTCGCCGATCCCGACCCCGATTGGCTGAAGTCCATAGCGGTCCTCCTGCTGGTGGGGGACAATGACAAGGGCCATTGGGTCGCGGGCGAAGCCTTGGCCGACAAGCGCGAGATGTACATGGCCCGGCGCTACCGGGCGCAGGGGGTCAAGCGCTGCCGGGTGGTGCTGATCCCGCGCTACGGCCATTTCGGCTTCATGGAGCTTCATAACGAGAAGTTCGTCTATCTCTGGCTGTGGGCGCTGGAGCGGGGATACTTTTCCTGATCGTTTCCCCTGTTTCCACGGCGGGGACTCGGAGGAGGCCGGCATGAGGACGCCAGCCCTTTGCCTGACGTTTGCGCTGCTGTTTCTCGGCCCTGCCGCGGCGGCGGCCGCTGCCGGGCCGTCCCTGGCCGACGGACAGCTGGCCCAGAGCCGCGCCGATGACGACCGCCGGCGCGAGGAGGAACGCGAGCAGCGCATCAAGGAACGGCTGCAGGAGCGGCGCGACGAACGCGAGCGCGATTTGCGCGAACGGAACCGTCAGCACCTCGAAGAACGCCGGAGGCGCCAGGACCGGGCGACCGAGGACCTCAAGCGCCGCCGGGAGAAGGAGATCTTCGAACGATTCCGCCGCATGGAGGAGGGCTATCCGACCACCGACGACCGCCGCCGCATGGCCCGCGACAGGAAGCCGCCGGCGCCCGACCCGGACACGGAAATGCTCCTGAAGCTGTTTCCGCCCGCGTGGGTCCCCGGCATCCTGGCCGGCCGGGTCGAGCGGGGCTGGAATGCCGACGCGGTCATCGCGGCCCTCGGCCGGCCGGAGAAGATCACCCGCAGCGGCCCGGAGACCGAGGTCTGGCACTACCCCGCGACCCGCATCACCCTGGAGGGCGGTGCCGTCCGCGCCGTAACCCCGCGCCCATCCGCGGTCGCGCCGCGGCCGGACGCGGGCCGTAACAGGGGCTCCAAGATGGGCCCCGCCGGCCATCCGGAGGGCGTGGCGCCGCAGCCGGTCAGGCCCGAAGCCGGCGGACTCCGCTGACTTTACCTTGCCGGCCTTCCCCCGCCGGGCCGCCGCCAGAATGGCCTTGACAGGCGTGGGCTCCGGGCGTGATGCTGCACCGCACTATTAACAACGGAAAGGAGGTGATCGGATGTCTAAACCCTTGGTGAATGGCTTCGCCGTATCGGCGGTCGCGGGTGGGTTTGATACGAAGGCTTCGGTCACGCTCACCTCTTGATGGATCGCTGAACACAGCGAAGAAAAGCGACCCGGGCCCTCAAAAAGCCCCGGCGCCACCAAAAGGTTTCAAACTCAAGCGCCCCTTCGGGGGCGCTTTTATTTTGGCCCCCGTTCCGGCACCATGGCCGCGGCCGCAAGGAACCGGGGCGCCATCCCGGCAGCGGATAAAAGGGAGAGACGGCGATGACGCTGATCATCACCGGCGCCGATGTCGAGCGCCTGTTGACCATGGGCGAATGCATCGAGGCCATGGAGATCGCCTTCAAGGACTTCGCCAACGGCGTCGCCGTCAACCGGCCCCGGGTGCGCTACCTCGCCCAGCATCCCGATGCCGACAAGCGCTACTGGGCTAACATCCATGTCGGCGCCTCGCCCACCGCCGGGATCGCCTGCGTGCGCGCGGGCTCCCAGATCAAGCAGATGAACCCGCCGGGCAGTGCGCGCAATTCGCGCAATGAAAACCCGAGGCCCTTCAATTGGGGCCTGGTGATCCTCTACAGCATCGCGACGGCGGAGCCGCTCGCCCTGATGCACGAGTTCGAGTTGTCGGGCATGCGGGTCGGCGCCACCACCGGGGCGGCGCTCGACCACGCGGCGGCGGCGGATGCCTCGGTGCTGGGGCTGTTCGGCTCCGGCAAGCAGGCGCGCACGGCGCTTGAGGCGGTCACCGCCGTCCGCCCGATCGAACGGGTCCACGTCTTCAGCCCCAGCGCCGAACACCGCGACGCCTTCGCCGCCTCCTTCGCCCATCGCAATTTCGAGGTGATCGCCGTCGACGATCCCAGGCGGGTGGTGGCGGGCGCCGACGTGGTGTGCTGCGCGACCTCCTCGGCGATCCCGGTGTTCGAGGGCGACTGGCTGGAGGACGGCCAGATGGTCGTGTCCATCGCCAATTCCGACGTCAATCACAAGCGCCATGAGGTCGACCGCCGGACCTTCGAACGCGCCCACACCATCCTGATCAACGACTGGGAAAGCGTCACCGAGAACAGCGAGACGGAGCTCACCGATCTGCTCGACGCGGGCGCGGTGGACCGCGAGAGGGTGGTGGAGCTGGGCGACCTGTTCACCGGGGCCCGGAGCCTGGCGGCGGCCGGGGAGGGCCGGGACATCGTCTATTACAAGAACAATTCCGGCCTCGCCATCCAGTTCGCCGCGGCCGGCGGCATCATCTACCGCAAGGCGCTGGCGGAAGGGAACTGCAAGGAAATTCCCACCGAATGGCTCGGCAGCGACCTGACGGCCTATGTCGAGGCCGGTTTCCGGCCTTCGCCCTGACGGGATGGCGGTGGCTGAGGGCGGGGTGGAAGTGCTGGCCCGGCCCGCGCGGCTGATGCTCTAATAACGGTCGGAGGCAGCGGTCGGCGCGATACAGCGCCGGCCCGCGTGGGAGCGTCATGGAAGGTCTTTTCATCCTTGTGGGCCTGGGCTTCTTTTTTGGCCCGTTGATCCTTGCCATCGTGGCGCTTACCAAGGCGGCGGGAGCGGCCCGTGCGTTGCGTCAGGTGACGGCCGCGCTGGCGGAGGTCCGGGCGGAATTGCGGGCCCTGACGGAGCGGCTCGGTGGCGGTGCGGCGCCCCTGGACGCCGAGGGGGGCGCAGGGCCGGAGCCGGCGGCGCCGGTCGCGCCTGGCGCGGCGGAGCCAGAGCAGCCCGAATCCGCCGCGCCGCCCATTGCCGAGGATGCGGCGGACGCCGTTTCCCCGGCCCCGGCCATGGCCGCGACCCCGCCTCGGGTCCTGGCCCCGGCGGTCTCGACCCGGGAGCGGCTCAGGGCGCTGGAGGAAAAGCTGGCCGGGCGCTGGCTGGTGTGGCTCGGCGCCGTGGCGATCGCCCTCGGCGGCACCTTCCTGGTCAAGTACGCCATGGACCGGGGCCTGTTGGGCCCCGCGACGCGGGTGACGCTGGGCTTCCTGATGGGGCTGGCGCTGATCGTCGTCGGCGAGGTGCTGCGCCGCAAGCCGGCCCAGCGGGCGATCGCGGCGATCCGGGCGGATTATGTGCCGCCGGCGTTGACCGCTTCCGGCCTGTTCACGGCCTTCGCCAGCATCCTGGCGGCCCATTCCCTCTATGGGCTGATCCCGCCGGTCGTCGCCTTCGCCGTGCTGGTCCTTATTGCGGCGGCGGCGGTCGGCCTGTCGCTGCTGCACGGCTGGTTCGTCGCCCTGATCGGCTTGATCGGCGCCTTCGTCACGCCGGCCCTGGTTTCCGTCAGCACGCCGTCGGCCTGGTCGCTGTTCACCTACCTCCTGGTGGTGCAGGCGGCCAGCCTGACGGTGCTGCGCTACCGGCTGTGGACGGGATTGGCCCTGGCCGCCTTGGCCTTCGCGTGTGCCTGGCCGCTGGTATGGCTGGCGGTCCATTGGCAGGTTTCCGACGCGCTGCCGCTTGGGGGCTACCTCCTGGCCACGGCGGCGCTGTTCCTTCACTTCGGCTATGGCGGCGAGCGGCCGGCGCCGGACGGCGATTGGTTGAGGATGATGTCCAACCTGTCGTTTGCCGACGCCATCGGCTGGATCGCGGCGGCGGCGGCAACCTGCCTCATGTTCCTGGTGGTGCGCGCCGCCGGGTATTCGGTTACCGCGCTGATCTTCCTGGGCCTGTTGGCGGCGCTCTATTTCGTGGTCGGAAGGCGGGATGCGCTGTTCGACGGCCTGGCCGCGCTCGGGGCGGGGTCGGTCGTCCTGGCTTTGGCGCTTTGGGAGCTGCCCAACCGCGTGACCCTGCCGCGGCCGATGTTTCAGTTCCAGGGACGGGAAGTCGGCGTCGAATCCGCGGCCCCCCTGGTGCCCCCGGAGCTGTCCGACTTCACCCTTGCCGGCCTGATCTATGGCGGGTCGATCGCCATCGGCGGGTTCGCCGCACTTTGGGGCGCCAAGCGGCCGGCCCTTTGGGCGGCGGTGTCGGCGGCGACGCCGGTGCTGGTGCTGGCCGTTGCCTATTGGCGGATCAAGGATTTCGGGTTGGATATCGGCTGGGCCGCCCTGGCGCTGGGGCTGGCGGTCCTGGGGCTGGGCGCGGCGGCGGGGGTGGCGCGCCATCGCGAGACCCGGAATCTTTCCCTGTCGCTGGGTTTCTATAGCGCCGCGACGGTCGCCTTCCTCTCTCTCGGCCTGACCATGACCCTGCGGGATGCCTGGCTGACGGTTGCCTTCTCCCTTCAGCTTCCGGCCCTGGCCTGGATTCACCGCCACGTTCGGGAACGGGGGATCGAGATCGTCGCGCTGATCGTCGCCGGTCTGGTCCTGGCCCGGCTGGTCGTCAATTACAACGTGCTCGACTACGCGCTGGCCGGCGCGCCGCCGTTCAATTGGGTGCTCTACGGCTACGGCATTCCGGCCCTGGCGTTCTTCTGGGCGGCGCGGATGTTCCGAACGAGCCAAGGGGATCAGGCCGTGATGCTGCTGGAGGCCGGCGCCATCGTGTTTACGGTCCTGCTGGTCTCCCTGCAGATTCGCCTGTTCATCGAGGGGTCTCTGGACAGCCCGTCCTACCGGCTGCAGGAGCAAAGCCTGCAGTCGATCTCCTGGCTCGCCATGGGTTACGGCCTGGCGCTCAATGCCCGGCGGCGGGCCCACGCGGTTTCGCTCTACGGGTCGCGGATCCTTTTGGGAATGGCCGCGGTTCAGGTGATTTTCTTGCAGGTGCTGGTCTTCAATCCGCTCGTCACCCATGACCCGGTCGGGGTCTATCCGGTGTTCAACACGCTGTTGCTGGCCTATGCCGTGCCCGCCGGTTTCGCGCTGCGTCTGGCCGCGGAGGAGTCCACCGGAACCTTGCTTTCGCGCTGGCTGGTGGGCATCGGCTTCCTCCTGGTGTTCCTCTATATCTCCCTCGAGGTCACCCGGGCCTTCCAGGGGCCCCGGCTCGATCCCCGCGCCACCACCAACTCCGAATTCTACGCCTATTCCCTGGTGTGGCTGATCTATGCGGGCGCCCTGCTGGCCGTGGCGATCCTGCGCCGGGCGACGGTGCTGCGCTACGCGTCCCTGGCGGTGCTGCTGATCACCGTGCTCAAGGTCTTCCTGTTCGACATGTCGGACCTGACGGGCCTGCTGCGGGCGGCATCGTTCCTGGGCCTCGGCCTGTCCTTGGTGGGGATCGGATACCTTTACCAGCGCTTCGTCTTCGGTCGGCCGGCGCCGGCGGCCCCGTCCGAAGGCAAAGAGGGGGCCTAGGCGGCTTGTGGCCGGTCGCGGGTTTGGTCTGGGCAGGGAAGAAGGGGTAGGATCGCGAGATCATGACCAAGAAGATCGTCGTCATCCTCGGCCACCCCGATCCGGGACCGAGCTTCTGCCGCGCCCTGGCCGAAGCCTACGCGCAAGGGGCCGATGAGGGCGGCCACGAGGTGCGCCGGGTCGATGTCGCCGCCCTGGACTTCGCGTTCCTGCGCAGCGCCGAGGAATTCCGCAACGCAGCGCCGCCGCCGGCGATCCTCGGGGCGCAGACCGACATCGCCTGGGCCGAACACCTGGTGATCGTCTATCCCCTCTGGCTCGGGACCATGCCGGCGCTGCTCAAGGGGTTTCTCGAGCAATGCTTCCGGCCCGGCTTCGCCCTCGACTACGGCGGCGGCAACGGGTGGCCCCGGGCGCTGCTGAAGGGGCGCTCGGCCCGGGTGGTGATCACCATGGGGATGCCGGCCCTCGCCTACCGCTTTTTCTACGGCGCCCACAGCCTCAAGAGCCTCGAACGGAACATTCTGAAATTCTGCGGCATCCGCCCTGTGCGCGAGACCCTGATCGGCATGGTCGACGCCCTGCCGGAAGCCAAGCGCCGGCGCCGGCTGGACCGCCTTTCCGCCCTCGGTGCCAAGGGCGCGTAAATCGGCGCCTTTTTGCGAGGCTAGGGCTTCACAAGTGCGGCGTCATGCTATTAATTGGGGCCAATTCGCCGCCGGTCCCGCCGGCGGCAGCCATCAAGAAGCCAGGGGAGTTCCATGCCGTCCGATACGCCGACATTTTCCAATCCCGAGATCGACCTGAAGGACAAATTCCTCGTCGATCCTTATCTCAATTGGGCCGAGGGTGAGGGCATCCCGATCCATCTCGATTTCGGCCACGACCTCCTGGCGCTGGAGACCGGCCCCTGGGACCGGTACGAGGCCCGGGGCTGTTTCGCCCATACCCATGGGCGCGGCGACTTCATGGCCAATTACGTGCTGGAAGTGCCGGCCGGCTCCAAGACCCGGCCCATCAAGCATCTTTATGAATCGTATTTCTACGTGTTGGCGGGGACCGGATCGACCACGGTGTGGAGTCCCGGCGGCGAGACCCGGACCTTCGAATGGGGGCCCAAGGCGGTGTTCGCCATCCCACTCAATTGCCAGTACCAGATCTTCAACGGATCGGGCCAGGAAGCGGCCCGGCTGTCGTGCACCAACGATGCGCCGCTGACCCTCAACCTCTATCACAACGAGGAATTCGTCTTCGACAATCCCTTCGTCTTTCCGGAGCGGGTCGGCGAGAGCGCCCATTTCGAGGGCGATGGCGACCACGTGCGGGTCGACCGCGGCAACAAGCTGTCGGCCACCAACATCTGGGAAACCAACTTCGTCAACGACCTCGAGGCGTTCAAGCTGTACGAGGCCAATTCGCGCGGCAAGGGGTCGCTGACGGTCTCCTTCGTGCTGGCCGACGGCACCCAGCACGCGCACACGTCCGAGATTCCCAAGGGCCGCTACAAGAAAGCCCACCGGCACGCGGCGGGCACCCATGTGCACGCGGTCACCGGCGAGGGCTACAGCCTGCTGTGGTACGAGGGCGATTCGGAGTTCACCGAGATCCCCTGGCGGCACGGCGTCATGTACACCCCGCCGTTCTGGATGTTCCACCAGCACTTCAACACCGGGCCGGCGCCGGCCCGTTACCTCGCCTGCAGCCTGGGCAGCCGGCGCTATCCGTTCATTTCGCTCCGGCGCAAGAGTGCAGAGGGCGGCGGCGCCACCTCCATCCAGGAAGGCGGACGCCAGATCGAATACGAGGATCAGGATCCGCGCATCCACCGGAAGTGGCTGGAGGCCATCAAGGAGAACGACGTGCCGTCGGAAATGGGCGACGTGTTCGACGAGGATGCCATCATGGCGTTGGATCCCGCAAAGATGACCGGTGTCATCCAGCAGCCGCGGTCCATTGGCCCGGCGGTCTGATCCCGCCTATTCTGGCCCCACCGGCCGGCGGCGTGCCTGCCGCCGGCCCCCCGGGCCGGTTCGGCCATCCCGCGAAAAACGGGCCCGGTCTTCAGTCGAAATCACTGATCCCCGACGGCCCGTGATTGCACGCGAAATGCCAATCTGCTTTGCGGCCTGGGCCTGGCTGCCGCACCGGGCAACCGCGACAAGTCCCTCCATCGACTTGAAACGGTCGACTTCGGGCTCTTTGAATTGTCATTAGAATTGCAACATAGTTGTTGTGCCGGGCCGGCTTGTCAGCAATTTGGAACGGGCCTAATTTGAAGAACATGAGGTGGCGTGGGGGCTTCAGGCGCATCAGAGGATTGCGCCGGGGGCTTGGGAAACTCATAACGAGGAGGCACAAGAATGGCGAAACTTCAGCATATCGGCATCTTCACGATCGATCCGGAACGGCTTGCGAAATTCTATATGGAGGTCTTCGACATGAAGCTCCTCCATCGCCGCGAAGCCGGCAGCCGTCCGCCGACCGGCGCGGTCTTTCTGACCGATGGGCACATCAATCTTGCCATTCTCCCCAACCGCGCCGAAGGCAAACCAAGCGGGCTGAACCATATCGGGTTTCATATTGACGATGCCGATGAGGTCGAAAAACGGCTCGCGGATTGGACGGTCGTCATGCCCGCGGAACGGCCGGCGGATCGGATGTATGCCGAGACCCGTTGCACCGACCCGGACGGAAACAACATCGACCTTTCGGTGCACGGTTACGAACTGCGCCAGAACAAGGAAGAGCGCGAAGCCGACGTCGCACCGGTCAGGTAGCGGGCAGCCCGCGGCCGTGGCAGAGACCCGGCGATCCAGAGGATCGCCGGTCAGGGGTGTGCGTCCTGACATTGGGGACGCACGGTCGCGTGACGCGGTCATCGGCCCGATTTCCAAGCCTGACGGGGGGTGAAGAAATGACGACCAGCGGTGGGACGGGACATGCGCCGCATACGACTGAGGTGATGGTGATCGGCGGTGGCCCGGTCGGACTGAGCCTGGCCCTGCACCTTGACATGTATGGCGTGAAAACGACCCTCGTGGAGCAGGCGCCTGACAGCCGCTGGCACCCGAAAGGCAACACGAATAGTGCCCGGACGATGGAGACCTTCAGACGGCTGTCGATCTCCGAGCCGATTCGGAAACTCGGTTTGCCCGCGGATCATCCTTTCGACATCGCCTTCTATACGCGGTTGAGCACTTTCGAAATCGCCCGCGGTCACACGCCGTCGCGGCGTGACCGGTTGGCAACGCGGGATCAATCGTCGCCGACCGATCAAGTGCCTGAGCCGCCCCACAGGGCGAACCAGATGTATGTGGAGAAATTTCTCTACGAGCGCGCCAAGACCTGCCCCAACATCACCCTGCGATTCGGGATGACCGCTGAGACGTTCGAGCAAGACGACAGCGGCGTGTCCGTCGTGCTGCGGCCCGCCGAAGGCGGCGCCGAAGAGAACTGGCGTGCCGCGTATATCGTCGGCTGCGACGGCAGCCGGGGCCTGGTCCGGAGGAAGTTGGCGATCAAATATGCCGGCGAAGAGGAGTTGATGGATGTCTTCATGGCCGGTCTGTTCACGACCGTCTACATGCGCATCCCGGACCTCTATCCCAGATTCGTCGGACGTCGTCCGGCCTGGATGTATGTCGCGGTCAACCCCGACCTGCGGGCGCAAATCATCTGCCTGAACGGCAAGGACGAGTTCATGATCCATTTGCCGACCAGGGACGGCGATGTGATGAACGACGCAACCATCACCGAACGGGTCAAGCGCGCCATCGGTGCCGACATCCCAATTGAGATTCTGGGCTACAAGCAGTGGAGCGCCGGCACCTATCTCGTCGCGGAAAAATACGCCGAGGGCCGCGCCTTCCTGGCCGGCGACGCGGCTCATCTCTACGCACCAACCGGCGGGTTCGGCATGAACACGGGCATCGATGACGGCTCGAACCTCTCCTGGAAACTGGCGGCCTCCTTGCAAGGGTGGGGTGGGCCGAGCCTGCTTGCAACCTATGAGCTGGAGCGCCGGCCCATCGCGCTAAGGAACGCGGGCATGGCCCGGGAACTCGGCAAGTCACGTCACGATGTGGAAGTTACCAGCGTGATCGAGGAAGATTCACCGGCCGGGGAGGCCGCCCGGGAGAAGGTGCAACAGTCCGATTTCATAACGAAGAGCCATTTTCTGGTGCCCGAAGAGCGCGACTCACTTGGGGTCATCCTTGGGGTGCGCTACGACGGCTCCCCCATCATTGTTGCCGACGGCACACCGCCGGAGGATATCCTAGAAACCTATTCCCCGAGCAGCGTTCCGGGCGGCCGGGCGCCACATCTATGGCTCGGCACGGGCCGCGGCATGGGGGATTCCCTTTACGATCATCTCGGTATTGGCTTCACGCTTCTGTGTCTGGGAACGGCGCCACAAGACACAAAGCGGTTTGAGGGCGCCGCTCAAGACCTGGGAATACCGATCAAGATCTTGGAGCTGTCTCATCCGGCCGCGCGCGGTCTCTACGACCGTCGGCTCTACCTTATCCGGCCGGATCAGGTCATTGCCTGGCGGGGGGATGAGGTCCCGAGCGATGTCGAAGCTCTTCTTGCTCTTGTCACCGGTGGCGAGCGGGCGCCCCGGCATGCCGAGTCGAGCGTATCGAGGCCCGAGGTTCGGGCCTAGAGCCCAAGCGTGCTGGGTGCGAACAATTCCTCGACGGGGATTTCCCGAGAGATATAGCCCTGCTCATGGGCATAGCGCACGAAGGTCTCGATCACTTTGCGGTTGGGCTCGATCCCGTGAACATAGGGATTGGAGCCGTAGGACTTGCGCTGCTGCTCGACCAGGAAGACCGAATCGACCAGGGAAATCCGCTTGGGGTCGTCCTGCACGACCTCGTCGGCGGTCCTTTGGGCCTTGTCAAACAGGTGAAAGAGGTTCTCCGCCACCCAGGGTTCGCGATCCGCAAGATTCTTATTCATGATCAGCGTATGGGTGATGGGGACGATGCCGGTATCCCGTGCCAGCCGCTGGGTCTCTTCCTGAGTGTTGGGGAACAGCCGGCGAATCCAAGGTTCGCCGTTGAGATACTGCTTGGGGACCTTGGTGCAGAAGACGGCATCCACGGCGCCATTCTTCAGGTTCTCGAGGGCGTCGCAACCCTCTCGAATTTCGACCGGCACACTCTCGGGAATCACGTAGCCCGCGTCCTTGTCCTCTGGCCCGGACGTGATCCACGTCACCTGCTCCGGCGACAATCCGTAGTGCTCTTTGAACAGACCGCGCAGCCAGAGGTTCACGGTTTGACGATATCCCCGTGCCCCGATCTTCTTGCCGATGAGGTCGCTGGGTTTGGTGACGGGAGAGTCCGAGCGGACATACACGTAGGCAAGCACAGCCATGCGCAACAGGAAAATGGGAACGGCAATGACCGGTTCGCCGCGGTCGCGCGCCATGACGTACCAGGAGAACGACATCTCGGCGGCGTCGTACTCCTCATACACGGGTTTCCTGCAGAAATGGCCGATCCAATGGGTGTGCGGGGTCAGCGCCATCCCTTCGGCCTTCACCCGTCCGTCGACGATCGGCCGTGTGCGGTCGTAATCGCCGAACGCGACATCAACCGGCAACAGGTCCGCATTCGCGGATGCTTCACGTCCAGGGGCAGCCAATCCTTGATCCGGGGCGACCATTTCATGTCCCTCTATTTCAGACGAAATATTCTATTCCCAACAGCTCGAACAGGTAGGGCCGCGGCCACAGGACGGCGAGCAGCAGGTCGAATACGCCGACCACGAAGGCTTCGGCGATGCAGGTCAGAAACAGGGCCGCGCGCCAGCTGCCGCCGTAGATGCGGATATAGAGGAACGGGAACAGCCCCATGGTGATGTGGAAGCCGACCAGGTAGACGCCCGCAGCCAGGGCCAGCAGCCAGCCCGCGACCTCCAAGGTGCGTCGCAACTCGAGCCGGACCTCCGCGGGCTCGGCTGAGGGCGCGGTGTTTCGCGTCCGCAATGCCAGGAGGTTCAACGCAACCTGACTAACGCCGATCAAGAGGCCGGTACCGGCGACGAAATACACCACCATAGCGGCCCGGGGCACCCAACCCATCGCATGCAAGGCGGCGTAGGTGAATGCCGCCATGACGACGCCAAGGAACATGATGTCGCCGATCCTCAAGCCCCGGGTCAGCGGCTTCGGTTTCTCACCGCGGATCGTCTTTCCCTCGCGGGCGCGGCTGATCATCGGCCAGACCAGCGTCACGATCACAAGGACGAGGATCGCAAGCACGCCGGGTTCCAAGAGCCAGGTCCAACCGTAGCGCGCGTTGGACAGCCACAGGTATTGCTCGAACTGGGCGCCTAGGACGACGGCGACCAGGAAGGGTGGGCGCGGCCAGTCGAACAGCTTCATGAAATAGCCGATCGCCGAGAACACCAGGAAGGTGATCACGTCGTACCAGATGAGGTGCGAGGCATAGGATGACGATACGCACAGCACCAGGGTCATGGGGACAATGATGTAGAACGGCAACAGGCTGAGCGCGGCAAAGGGGGCGGCGGCCATGATCGCCAGAACCGCGGCGATCACGTTGGCGATCACCAGGATCCAGATCATCGCCATGGTGTAAGGCAGCTGGTCGGTCAGCATGGCCGAGCCGGGCGTGATGCCAACGGCGATGAACACCACCAGCATCAGGGCCAGCGATGTCGAACCCGGTATCCCGAAGGCGATGGTCGGGATCAGCGCGCCGCCTTCCTTGGAGTTGTTGGAGCTTTCCGGCGCGATCACGCCGCGCACATCGCCTTTGCCGAAGTTTTCGGTGTTCTTTTCCGTCTGCGCCGCATGGGCATAGGCGAACCAGTCGGCGACCGAGGACCCGAGTCCAGGCAGCACCCCGACCCAGACGCCGACGATGGAACAGCGGATGACCAGCCACCAGTTCTTAAAGGTATCCCTGATGCCCTGCATGGTTCCCGATCCGAGATCGCTGGTTTCCGATATCGAGGTGCGGCGCACCGAAAGGGCGATCATCTCGGGCACGGCGAACAGCCCCAGCCCGACGAGGACCAGGGAGATGCCGTCGGAAAGGTAGTCGCCGCCGAAGGCGAAACGTTCGATCCCGGTCTTGTTGTCCATGCCGATGGAGGAGACCAGCAAGCCCAGCAACGCCGCCAGCAGACCTTTCAAGGGCGCGTTGCCGCTGAGCACGCCGACCGCGGTCAGGCCCCACAGGACCAGAACCAGGAATTCCGGTGATCCGAACGACAATACGATGGGCCGGAGGATCGGCAGGGAAGCCAAAAGTACCAGCGCCCCGAATATGCCGCCGATGGCGGAAGCCGAGAATGCCGCGCCGAAGGCGCGCTTTGCCTCGCCCTTCTGGGCCATGGGAAAGCCGTCGACGATGGTTGCCTGGGACCCGGCGCTGCCGGGCACGGCGATGAGGACCGAGGGAAAGGTGTTCGCGGTGTTGGACACCGCGCCGATTCCCAGCATCAGCGCGATCGCCGGGTAGGGATCCAGGCTGATGGCGTAGGGCATGACGATGGTGATCAGAAGCAGGACGCCGATGCCGGGAAGGGCCGCGAAGATGCTGGACCCGAGGATACCAAGCAGCATCAGGGTCAACGGCCACGGCTTCATGATTTCGGTAAACGCCACCCCCAGCGCATCCAGCATGGTTCCGCCCTATCGTTGATTATGTTCTTTTGATCAGCAGAGGCGCGCCGGCGGACAGGACCGCCCGCCGGCGCACTCTCACGTTCCGCCAGGAACGCCTATCTAACGCCTATTTCTTGCGCTTCTTCTTACGCATGGACGAGAGCCCGTATTTCTGCTGGAGCTTCACCGTATAATCGACAACATCGTCGCCAACCCCGGAAACCTCCTCGATCATCGTATCGACCTGCTTGCCGGAGATCAGCGTCAGATCCGTGCCGAACTGCTTCGTCATCGTCTTCTTGAGTTCGGGATCGTTGAATGCCTTCTTGTAGGCATTCCGCCACGTATCGACGGTGTCCTTCGGCGTCTTGGGCGGCAGGGCCATCCACTTGTCGATCAAGGACGGATTGACGAAGGAGAGATAAGCGCGCCACTGAAGCTTCGAGAGCTTGGCCTTGCTGCGCAGCACGTCGGGGAAGATCGGCACGTTAGGATAGGAACTGCGCCCCTTGTATTTCCCGTCCTCGTCCGGCTGGCCGACCTGGTAGAGGAGTTCGACCACGCCTTCCTTGACCAGGGGATCGATGATGTAGTTGGAGTTGGTCGCGAAGACGTCGATCTCGCCTTGGCGGATTCCCCTGGCAAACTGGTTGTTTCCCTTGTAGCCGGGAATCCATTTCACGTTCCAGCCGAGAAATTCAGCGCCGAACATAGGCATCGCTTGCCAGCTCCGGGTGCCGGAAATGGCACCGATGATCACCGGCTTTTTGGACTTGTCCATCAGGTTGGCAACTGATTCTTTTCGGAAGATCAGAATGGAGCCGCCGCGGTTGATGGCACCGATGGCGATGAATTTGGTCGGATCGTAGCGCACGGACTTGCGGCGCAGGGTCGTCGGCTGCAGCGTGGTGCCGTCGCTCTGCATGATGGTCAGCCCGTCCGTCTTGGCCTTGGCGAGCAGGTTCGCGCCGCGAATCTTGCCGCCGCCGGCGCCGGTATTCTTGACGACGACGTCGGGCTTGCCCTTGAGATACTTGCTCATGGCACGCGCCATGAACCGGCCGATGATGTCCGTGCCCTTGCCCTCATTGGACGCAACGATCAGCAGGACCTGCTTTCCGGTGAAATCCATTTCCGCCGATGCCGGTCCGGTCAGGGCGGCGACGCCGGCCGCCGCGGCGAGACTCAGGGTACTGAGCGGATGTAGTTTCATAATCAACCTCCCTTATTTTCATGGTTCTCGGAACAAACCCTACAACACCTTGCGTGCGGAACCAATATGGTGCTCGACCTGCCCTTTCGGGCCGGGACGGGGGCGCGGCCCGCTTGACGGCCCATTTCAGTTGCGAAACACTGTGGCCATTCATGCCGGCAACGAAAAACCAAAAAGCCGGATCGGGAGGGAACGCGACATGAGCTCAGATATTCTGGAACGCAAGGGAACGGCGCGCGGGGACGTCTCCGACGCCGAATGGCAGGCCCGGATCGAGACCGCGGCGGCCTGCCGCATCGCTTACGGCCTCGGCTGGAACGACGGCGTCACCAACCACATTGTGACGCGGATCCCCGATCGGCCCGACCGCTTCGTCATGAACCCCCAGGGCCTCGGCTTCGATGAGATGACCGCGTCCTGCATGGTGACCTGCGACGTGACGGGGCAAGTCATTTCGGACTCCGAACTGTTGCCGGGGCCGGCGGGGCTCAATTTCCACAGCGCGGTGCTCGCCGCCCGGCCCGAGATCAATTGCTCCATGCATATCCATCCGACCGCCGGCGTGGTGGTGTCGGCCACCAAGGGCGGCCTGATGATCCTCGATCAGCGCGGCTGCCTCTTGCACAACCAGGTCGCCTATCACGCCTTCGAGGGGTACGCCCGGGCCAAGGAGGAGGCGCCCCGGATCATCGCCGAGCTCGGCGACAAGCACACCATGATCATGAAGAACCACGGGCTCCTGTCCGTGGGGCGCACCGTGGGCGAATCGTTCTATTTCATGGACCGGCTGATCTTCGCCTGCGAACTTCAGGAACGCGTGATGGCCATGGGGACGGAGATCCAGACCGTGCCCGAGGAGGTGATCGCCGTCGCCAACCGCCAGTCGATGGAGCGCTACGGAAACAAGCCCTTCGGCACCAACGACTGGAAGCTCCTGTGCCGGCGGCTGGAGCGCCAGGACCCGTCCTTCATGGACTGACGCGGATCCGGCCGCGAATTCCGGTCCGCCGCCCGCCGCGCCGGGCGCGGCAGCAACGAGAACGCCAGACAGCATTCTAGGCAGGGAGGAAACCCATGGCCCTTACCATCGAACAGATGTCGTCGCGCAACATCGACGAAGCTCTTTCCGACAAGATTTCCGGCATCCCGACCCTCCTGGTGTCGGCGGATGCCCATTTGGACGAGCCTCACGATCTGTGGGACGAGTTTCCCCAAGAGGTGCGCGAAAAGTTGCCCAAGATTGGCTATCCCAAGGACAGCCGGCCCCAGGGCGGGATCAATCCCGAAATTCGCCTGGAGCACATGGACCTGGATGGAGTAACCGCCGATATCATTTATCCCACCGCGGCGTTGCGCGCCTTCACTCAGCCCAAGGAAATCCAGGAACGCGCCTTCCGCATCTATAACGACATGCTGGCGGATTACTGCAAGGCCGCGCCCAAGCGGCTGTTCGGGGTGCCCTGCCTATGCACCTACGACATCGATCACGCGGTGGAAGAGATGCAGCGCTGCGCCGATTTGGGGCTCAAGGGTGGCCTCATCTGGCAGGTGCCGGACCCGGCGCTGCCCCTCAATTCGCGGCACTACGACAAGCTCTGGGCGGCGGCGTCGGAACTCGACAAGCCGATCAACGTCCACATCCTGAGCGGCTTCACCTATTTCAAGGACCGCGCCAAACTACAGGGCGCGGAGATCATCCGCGGGGCCGTCAACACTCGCATGCATGAGGTGATGACCACCGTCTTCGACCTGATCTGGTACGGCGCCTTCGACCGCTATCCCAAACTCAAGATCGAGCTGGTGGAATGCGAGATCGGCTGGATGCCCTTCATGATCCAACAGATGGACTACTACTACAATCGCTTCTCCACGGTGGGCCAGTCCCAGACCTATGAGTTCGAAATCTCGCGCCTGCCGAGCGAGATCTTCAACGAACATTTCTACGCGACCTTCATGGACGATGCGGTGGGCGCCCATATGTTGAAGGTCTGGGGCCAGAAGAACTGCATGTGGTCGAGCGACTACCCCCACGCCAACATGACCTGGCCCCATTCACGCGCCTTCGTGGCCAAGCAGATCGGCGATCTCGATCCCGAGACCCAGAAGCGGCTGACCTCCCAGAACGTCATCGACCTCTACGGCCTGGAGCTGTGAGCGCGTTTTAGGGCGCGGACCTGTGCGCGGTGCCGGCGGGTTTCAGCCCTCGGCGTCCTCGACCAGCGCCCGGGCGATGGTGTCCCGGAAGACGTCCGGCATGGCGACCGACTGCCGGGTCTTGAGGTTGAAAAACACCTCGACCACCTGCTGGCGGGCGTGCAGGGTGCCGGTCTCGGCGTTGACGAGGCGCTGGCGGTAGGTCGTGCTCTTGGTGCCGAGTTTGACGAAGGCGGTCTCGACCTTGAGGAGGCTGCCGGCCTTGACCTCCTGGATGAAGTCGGTGGCGGTGTGGGCGACCACCGTCACGGCATCCTGGGCATACATGGCGTCGAAAGTGATGCCGATGGAGGCCCAGGCATGGAAGCTGGCGTCGTCGAAGACGTGGGCGTAGTAGCGCACGTTCATATGCCCCAGGTGATCGCACTGCGCGGGAAATACCACGGCGCGGTTGGTTTCCATCCATTGGCCCATGTTTTTCGTCCTGTTCGAGCGGTGCACCGGGGGCCGCGTACCTGAGCCCACCGGCCCGGGAGCATAACTTGCGCCGGGTCTGAGTCAAATCAGGGACGCGACCGTTGTCTGGCGGGCCGGGGATTGCTAGCGTAGGACCGATCAATCGAGGCCCCGAAGGAGCCCGCCGCCGATGACCGAGCCTTCGAAGATCCGCCCCGTCGCGGGCCCCAGCGTGTGGACCGGCGCCGAGATGGCACAGACCGACAGCTGGATATTCCGCCTGTCGCCCGCCCACCTGGCCGAGATCGATGCCGCCCTCAAGTCGGCCCATGCCGAGCCGCCGGCGCTCTACGGCGTCACCGCCGGTGACTTCCCGCTGCCGACCCTGGGACCGGCCCTGGCCGGGCTGGGCGACGAACTGCGCGAGGGGCGCGGCTTTTTCCTGATCCGCGGGCTGCCCCGGGACCGGTACGACGATGCCCAACTGGCCTCGATCTTTTGGGGCCTCGGCACCCATCTCGGTATCGGCCTGGCCCAGAGCAACAAGGGCGACCGGTTGGGCCATGTCGTCGACCTGACCGGCCCGGAGACGGACATGCGCCAGATGCGGTCCTATGAATCGGGCGGGCCACTCAGGATGCACACGGACCTCAACCAGGACGTGGTCGGCCTGATGATGCTGCGCGCGGCGAAACGCGGCGGGGAAAGCCGGATCGCCAGTTCCATGGCGATCCACAACACCATCCTGGCGGAGCACCCGGAGTATCTCGAACCGCTCTATGACGGGTATTATTTCCATATCTTCCGCCACCAGCGGGTCACCGATTCGAAGCTTACCCGTCATCGCATCCCGGTGTTCAGCCATTATGACGGGGCGCTTGCCTGCCAGTTCAATCCGAGGCCCATCGAACGCTCGGTGGAGCGGGCGGGGGTGACCTTGAGCCCGGTTGCGGCCGGGGCCATCGACTTCTTCGTCGAGGTGGCGGCGCGGCCCGGGATCTACCTCGATATGGCGCTTGAGCCGGGCGACATCCAGTTCATCAACAATCACCTGATCGTTCACGGCCGCACCGACTACCAGGACCATCCGGAGCCCGAGCGCCGGCGCCGGCTGTTGCGACTGTGGCTGCGCCGACCGGATTTTCCCAAGCAGGATCCGAGGACCCAGGTGCACGAGATCGATGAACTGGGCTACCGCAAGGCCGCGGCGATCCACGGCGGCGTTGCCGCGGCCCCGGCCGGGGGTGCGGCGGCGGGAACTTGATAGGGTCGTGCCTTTTCTTGAGTGAAGGAATCCGGAGGATGCCAAATGCCCAACCATGGAAGGCTGTCTGTGCCACATCTATTGGCGGTGTGCTGCGCCCTGATCCTGGCGTGGTCCGGGCCGGCCGTTGCCACCCCCGGGCAGATCCATGAAGTCAAGCGCCCGGAGGTCAATCTGCGGGCCGGGCCGGGCACCGATGCCAAGGTGATCGGCAGCTTGGAGCAAGGCGCGCGGGTGATGGAGTTCGCCCGCGAAGGCCGATGGTTCAGGGTCAAGCAGATGGGCCGCGTCGGCCCGGAAGGTTGGGTCCATGGCGCCCTGATCGCGCCCGAGAAACTGCTCGAACCGGAATCTCCGGCGCCGCCGGGTTCGACCCGGCCCCCTGCCGATGAGCGCGGGACCGGCGGCTCTTCCGACGACGACGGGCGGCGTTACTATGGCGATCCGGGCGGTGGGTTTCGCGACGTCCTCAGGGACAGGGCCTTCTTGCCTTGGGGCGTGACGGTCAAGCGCAAGGGCCATGGCGGCAAGCGCCATGGTGACAGGGGCAGAAAGCGCCACCGCCACGGCGGCAAGGCGGCGAAGGGCGGCGCGGTTCGCCCGGGTGTTCGCAATCTGGGGTGGCCGAGGCAAAGCGGGGCCCCCAACATCGGGACCTTTTGAGAGCCAAACCGATCATGAAACGATTTTTATTGTTGGCAGGCCTTTCTCTGGGGCTTTACGGGTGCGGCGACGCCTATGACGACATCGCCGATGCGTGCCGGTCCAGTCGCGCCTTGGAGAAACTTTCTCCCGAGCTCAGGCAGGCTTATTGCGCCTGCCAGGTGGAAGAGGCCCGCGGCAAGGAATACGCGCCGGAGATCCTCGCCGCCTTCGCCGAAAAATGGCGCGGCGAGGCACCCAAGAACGTCTCGGCCCTGGTGCAAGGGGAATGGTTTCTGTTTCAGTTGCGCTGCATCCGCAAGACCGGCGCCAAGCTGTAGGGGCGATCGCGGGGCGCCCGCCCGAAAGTGGCGCGCAACCGTCATTCAGGGATTGATTTGCACCCCGGCTCGGGACAATGTGCCGGGCACGTATCTATGAGGGAGGAACAAGATGCCCACCAAAACCATAAAAGACTGCACCGTTGCCGATGCCTATCTCGAAATCCTCGCCGATCGCGGCGTGGAATACCTTTTCGCCAACGCGGGCACCGATTTCGCCCCCCTGATCGAGGCCTTGTCCAAGGCCCAGACGCTCGGCACGCCCCATCCCACGCCGATCACCTGCCCCCACGAGAACACCGCCCAGCACATGGCGATCGGCTACTACCTGGTGACCGGCAAGCCGCAGATCACGATGATGCATGTCAATGTCGGCACCGCCAATGCCATGAACGGGCTGCTCAACGCGTCGCGCGGCAACATCCCGATGATCTTCACCGCGGGCCGCACGCCGACCAACGAAGACACCTTGCCGGGACACCGCGACAACGTCATCCACTGGACCCAGGAGATGTTCGATCAGAACGGCATGACCCGGGAGGCCGCCAAGTGGGATTACGAGCTGCGCAACGCCGAGCAGGTCGAAACCATCATCGACCGCATCCTCAGCCTTATCCAGTCCGATCCCAAGGGCCCGGCCTACCTGTCCCTGCCGCGCGAGGTGCTATCCATTCCGATGAAGGAATTCACCTATTCCTCGCCGAGCCGCATCAAGCCGGCGAAGGCGTCCTTGCCGAACCCCGATGACCTGGACCAGGCGGCCCAGGTGCTCGCCAAGGCCAAGAACCCGGTGATCATCACCAACTGGGCCGGGCGTAACCGTTCGGTCATGGCGGTGCTATCCGACCTGGCCGAGCGCTACGCCATCCCGGTGGTGGAGTTCTCCAACCGCTACGTCGCGATCTCGCGCAGCCATCCCATGTATGCCGGCGGCAACCCCAATCCCTACGTCAAGGAGGCCGACGCCATCCTGGTGCTCGATTGCATGGTGCCGTGGCTTCCCGCCAACGTCTCCCATGGCGAGGACTGCACCGTGATCCACATGGCGCCGGATCCGATGTATGGGATGTTCCCGGTTCGCGGCTTCCGCTGCGACATCGCGCTCGCCTGCGGCACCGACCTCGGCCTGTTGGCCCTGGCCGAGGCCATGGAGGAACCCGCCAAGTCGAACAAGGCGGCGATCGATGAGCGCCGCAAGACGATCACGGCCAAGCATCAGGCCATGGAAGAGAACTGGGCCAAGAAGCTGGAACAGGTCAAGACCCAGACGCCGATCCATCCGGCCTGGATTTCCCATTGCTTGGGCGAGATCGCCGACGGCGAGACCATCTTCGCCAACGAATCGAAATTGCAGGTGCAGTACATCCCGACCGAAAAGCCCGGCAAGATCCTCAATGCGGGCGCATCTTCGGGCCTCGGCTTCGGCATGGGGGTGGCGCTGGGCGCCAAGCTCGCCGACCGCGACCGCTTGGTGATCGGCTGCCACGGCGACGGGTCCTACATGTTCAACGTGCCGGTCTCGGCCCATTACGTCGCCGCCGAGCAGAACCTGCCGATCCTCTCGGTGGTGTTCAATAACCAGAAATGGCAGGCGGTGCGCGGCGCGACGCTGCGCATGCAGCCCGACGGCTACGCGTCGAAGATGAACCAGATGCCGTTGGCCCACTTCACCGTGGAACAGCACTACGAAAAACTGGCGGAAGTCTCGGGCGGCTACGGCGAGCAGGTCACCGATCCGGAAAAGATGCAAGGCGCGCTGGAGCGCGCGCTCAAGGCGGTGATGGTGGATAAACGCCAAGCCTTGGTGAACGTCGTTTCCACCGATCCAATATAGAGAAGTGGCATCGCCGGCGCGCGTTGGTTGAGCGCGCCGGCCATAGGCGTTAGGCTTCGCGCATTGAGTTGCATCCCTTGCGGCGGGAAGGTCGTTGCCCGGCGGGGACAACCGAACATACCCCGCCCGGTTCTTCCCCCTCCCGTTCCTGGGGTTGCCCTAGGACCGCCGGCGTTGCCGGCGAGACAACAAAACGATAACGGGAGGACAACATGACAGCATATCTGCGTTCACGACGTTTTGCGGGGCTGGCGCTGGCCGCCGTCGCGGGGCTGGGCCTCGGTGTCCTGTCCGCACCCGCCGCAGCCGTGGATTTCTACAAGGGCAAGCGGATCAGCATCTATATCGGTTCCGCGCCGGGCACCGGCTACGACCAGTACGGCCGCTTGCTGGGTCGGAACATCGGCCGGCACATCCCCGGACAACCAAGCTTTCTGCCGCGGAACATGCCCGGCGCTTCGGGTCGACGGGCGCTCAATTACATCTATGCGAAGGCCAAGCGGGACGGAACGGCGCTCGGCCACGTGATCCGGGGGGCCTTGTTCGATCCGCTGATGTATCCGGGCAAGGGCGGCATCGATTTTGATGTCACCAAGCTGACCTGGATCGGCAGCGCCAACAACGAGGTCACGACCTGCGTCACCTGGCATGCCACGGGGCTCAAGACGCTGGACGATTTCCGCACCAAGGGGGCCTTGGTCGGCGCTACGGGGCCCAACAGCACCGGAACAACCTTCCCTAAGCTGTTGAACCAAATCGCCGGGACCAAGATCAGTGTCGTCACGGGCTATCCGTCGTCCTCCCAGGTCCACCTCGCCATGGAGCGCGGGGAGGTCCAGGGCCGCTGCGGCCTCGGCTACGACAGCATCGTTGCGCGCATGCAGAACTGGTTGAAGGAAAAGAAGATCAATATCGTCGTGCAGTTCGGCATGCGCAAACACAAGGCCATCCCTAATGTGCCCGCGGCCATGGACCTTGCCCGCAACGAGGGCGACCGCAAGGTCATGGAACTGCTGTTCGGGCCCAACCTCATGGGCCGGCCGTTCTTCGGCCCGCCGGCGATTCCGGAAGACCGCGCCAATGTTCTGCGCACCGCCTTCAGCGCGACCATGAAGGACCCCGCCTTCCTCAAGGAGGCGAAGAACCTTGATGTCGCCATAGATCCGATCGACGGCAAGGAGATGGCCGCCCTGGTCAACCGAATCTATGGAATGCCCAAGAAGACCGTCGAGGATGTGCGTGCCATCCTGGCCAGCAGCAGCGGCGTCAGCAAGCGCAAGGCCAACTACTACGACGTGAGGGCCAAGATCCTGGACGTCAAGCGCAAGGGCCGGCGCATCACCTTCATGGAGAAGGGAAAGAAGGTCCAGGCCTCGGTCGGCGGCGGCGGCACCAAGATCACCATCG
This sequence comes from Alphaproteobacteria bacterium, assembly GCA_029863585.1. Taxonomy (GTDB): domain Bacteria; phylum Pseudomonadota; class Alphaproteobacteria; order SMXQ01; family SMXQ01; genus SMXQ01. The sequence continues at coordinate 33,414 of JAOTVC010000009.1, forward strand.
CCGGCAAGAAGGTGAAGCGGTCCAAGCTCAAGGCCGGGCTGGAATGCACCGTCACCTATGAAGGCCACCGTACCGTGGCCAAGGCCATCGCGTGTAAATAGCCGAGCCTGATGCGGTTCACGCCGGGGCCCTGGACGAGGGCCTCGGCGTTCAGCCTGGGCCCTTGAGAGGGGAACTGGTGCCGGCGCACGGACTCGAACCGCGGACCTGACGCTTACAAGGCGCCTGCTCTACCAACTGAGCTACGCCGGCACGATTTCTGGCGCGTCGATCTGCGGAAAATAGCGATGCCGCCTCGCCCCGGCAAGGGGCGGCAGGGCAGAGCCCCGGCAAGGGGCGGCAGGGCAGAGCCCCGGCACGGGGCGGGCCAGGCTAGCTGATGATGTCGAACAGGGCCTTGGAGATCTCGGCCTCGACCGAAAGCACGGTTGCCGCGGCCTTGTAGCTGTTGGCGGCAAGCGACAGGTTCACCAGTTCGGCGCCGATATCGACATTGGGATAGGCGGAAAAGCCGGTGGGACTGTTGAGATCGGGGCCGATGAACGATTGCGGCGTCACCGGCACCAGGGTGGTCGTCACGCCGCCGGTCGCCAGCGTCGTCTGCGCCACCTGTTGCGGCGCATAGACCGCGCCCAAGACCTGGCCGGCCGCCGTGGCCGGGGCGGTCGACCGGGCGCTGATCAGGTTGTTGGCGGCGTTGCCGAGGCGAACCGCGGCGGCGTTCATGCCGCTGACGGCGATGGATCCGATGGTCATAGCGGCGCCAGGGTGGCCCGCGCCGGGGCCGGGGTCAATCGGAAACGTTTCGAATTTTCAACAACTTAAATCCATCCATCGCGCATCATCGGCGCCGGGCCTGGAGGGCCGGCCTAATCGCCGCTTTGGCGCACCGCCTCGTAGAGGGCGATGGCGGCGGCGGCCGAGACGTTAAGGCTTTCCATGGGCCCGCTCATCGGCAGTGCCGCGAGGTGATCGCAGGTCTTGGCCACCAGGCGCCTGAGCCCGCCGCCTTCCGAGCCCAGCACCAGGGCGATGCGCCCGGTGAGGTCGGTCTTGCCGAGCGGCGTCGGCGCGGCGGCATCGAGCCCGATGCACCAGAACCCCGCCGCCTTGAGGGTCTCCAGCGCCCGGGCGACGTTGGTTACGCGCACCAGATCGACCGCCTCCAGCGCGCCGGACGCGGCTTTGGCCATCACCGCGGTTTCCGCGGGGCTTCTGCGCTCGGGGACGATCACCGCCCGCGCCCCCAGCGCCGCCGCCGAACGCAGGATGGCGCCGGTGTTGCGCGGGTCCGTGACCTGATCCAGCACCAGGACGCAGGCCCGGTCTTGATCGGCGAGGCGGGCCACAAGCTGGTCGAGAGCGATCGGGGCGAGCGGTTGGCAAAGTGCTGCAAAGCCTTGGTGCACGGCGCCGTCGGGCAGCAGGGCCGCGATCTCCGCGCCGCCCTGGACTTCCGGCCCGGGCGCTTCGGCGCGCCACGCGCCGGCCAAAGCCGGCTGGGCCTCGCGCGTCACCAGCAGGCGCTCGATCCGGCGTGCCGGGTTGCCGAGCGCCGCCAGCACCGGATGGCGCCCGTAAATCCAATGGGCCTGGGACCCTCCCTCGGGTCCCCGCCGGGGGCTTTTGCGGCCCCCTCGGGGGCGGTTACCGCGCTTCGAATTAACCATTTTTGAGGGTGCCTCGGTGTTGCCGAAACGTGCCGGCGGTCGCGGGGGTTGCAGAGCGGCCCAATAGGTCATATATTTTCGCTGCAATATCAATAGCCAACCGGCTTCAAGCCCTCCCGTGCCGGGGCGGGTGTGGGGGCCGGTTTTGGACCGTATTATCAATTGACATAGAGCTAAAAATTTCCATAGTGCGCACTCCGCTATTCCGGCCCCTTCGAAGCCGCCCGATATGCGGCGCGGCGTGGCGTTCGGGTTGGTCGACCGGAGGGGTGGCCGAGTGGTTAAAGGCAGCAGACTGTAAATCTGCCGACGAATGTCTACGTAGGTTCGAATCCTACCCCCTCCACCATTCCTGTTTTCGGGCGGGGTGGGGCACCCGAACGGAGGACATGGCGGCGAGGGCGCGCAACGGAGAGAGGGCGTACAGGAGTTAACGGATTTCGGCGGGTGTAGCTCAATGGTAGAGCCCCAGCCTTCCAAGCTGGTCACGTGGGTTCGATTCCCATCACCCGCTCCAGTTTGGCCCCGGCGGTTGCCGCCGGTGCCGTGAAACCGCCCCGGATTCGGGTTGAACTTGGAAAGTTAAGGAAAGATCAGGATGGCGAAGGCAAAGTTTGAACGTACGAAGCCGCATTGCAACATCGGGACGATTGGTCACGTTGACCATGGGAAGACGACGTTGACGGCGGCGATCACGCGGGTTCTTT
>JAOTVC010000369.1 GCA_029863585.1 Alphaproteobacteria bacterium
CGAGGCTGGTGATGCCCATGACGAACAGGCCGGTCATGAAGAAGAAGATCACCAGGGGCAGGATGCCGGCCCTCAAGAGTCGGAACTTCACGCCCCAGCTTACCTGCCGCTCCTCCGGCGGGAGCGGCGGGCCGAGATGGGGCTGCAGCTTGCAGCGGACGACGATATAGAGGATGAACAGGCTGGCCATCATCAGGCCCGGGACCACGCCGGCGAGCCACAGTTGGCCGACCGGCTGGCGCGCGATCATGCCGTAGAGCACCAGCACGACGCTGGGCGGCACGAGAATGCCGAGAGAGCTTCCCGCCTGGATGACGCCGGTGACCATCACCTTGTCATAGCCGCGCCGCAGCAGCTCGGGCAGCGCGATGGTGGCGCCGATCGCCATGCCGGCGACCGACAGCCCGTTCATTGCGGAGATCACCACCATCAGCAGGATCGTGCCGATCGCAAGGCCACCGCGGACCGGACCCGCCCAGACATGGAACATCCGGTAGAGATCGTCGGCGATGCCCGACTCCGACAGCATGTAACCCATGAAGATGAACATCGGCAGGGTGAGCAGCGCATACCATTTCATCAGGCCCATGGCCGCGCTGAAGGCCATCTCCGAACCGCCGTCGCCCCACAGCATCAGGGCCGCGAATGCGCCGACGAACCCGATGGCCCCGAAGACGCGCTGCCCGGTCAGCAGCAGCACCATCATCGAGGAGAACATCGTCAAGGCGATGACGCCGTAACTCATGCCGGCGTCTCCTCGGGCAGCTTCTCGCCCTCCAGCGTCATGCCCCGGGCCGCGGCGAGATCGCGGAAGAAGATCGCGACGGCCTGCAGCAGCATCAGGACGATGCCGAAGGTCATGACGACCTTGATCGGCCACATGTAGGGCGACCAGGAGGAGTAGCTCGTCTCGCCGTAGACGATGGCGTACTCGGCACTGGAGATACCGCCGTAGATCAGCAGGATCAGGTAGAAGACCAGGCAGAAGGCGGTGATGGAATCGGCGAAACCCTTGCGCTTGCGACTCCACATGCCGTAGAGCAGGTCCATGCGCACATGGTAGTCCTCCTGCATGGAATAGGCGCCGCCCAGCAGGTAATAGGCGGCCATCAGGAACTGGGCCATCTCCAGCGTCCACAGTGACGGCTGGAACCAGGGGAGTCTCGATATGGCCGACCAGAAGAGAACCGCGATCATGGCGAAGATCAAATAAAGGGCGAACCGTCCGACGATGCGGTTCACGGCGTCGACATATTTCACATACAGTCTTATCGCCCTGGGCATTCGGTCCCCCCTGCTCCCTGGTCCTGTCATCCGCCGCCGGCGCGCATGGTAATGGCCCCAGACACGGAAGCGGCTGCCGATGGTGTTCGACAGCCGCCGGGCCGCATCGCATTGCGCCGTCGATGGCCGGGGAAATCCGGGTGTCCCCCGGCCAGCGGGGCGGGCCTCAGCCGCGAATTACAGCCGCACCGCCGGTTCCCTTAGTACCGGTAAGGCGGGCCGGCATGCCTCATGGTGTCGTTGTAGTCCCGGAAGATCTTCACCACCTTGGCGGCCCTGGGGCTCGTCTTGGCGATATCGTCCCAGAACTTGAGGGCCTCGTCCTCCACCGTCTTCCATTCCGCATCGGGGATAGTGGTGAGTTTCAGCTTGGTGCCCTTGGTGCGCAGGTGCGCCTCGCCGCCCCAGTACCAGTACTGGCGATAGTAGTGTGAGCTGTCCATGGACAGGTTGAACAGGGTCTTCAGGTGCTCCGGCAGTTCTTTCCAGCGCTCGGAGTTGGCGAAGTACGAGCCGATCCAGGCGCCGGAAATATTGTTGGTCAGGAAGTAATTGGTCACGTCCGCCCAGCCGACGGTGTAGTCCTCGGTGATGCCGGACCAAGCGATGCCGTCCAGCTCGCCGGTCTGCACCGCCACCTCGATGTCTTCCCAGGGCAGCGTGACCGGCACGACGCCGAAGCGGGCGAGGAACTTACCGGCGGTGGGGAAGGTGAAGACGCGGATTCCCTTGAGGTCCGCCAGGCTGCGGATCGGCTTGACGGTGTTGAAATGGCACGGGTCCCAGGCGCCCGCGCTGAGCC
>JAOTVC010000370.1 GCA_029863585.1 Alphaproteobacteria bacterium
GGAGTCCGCAGGCAACAGCCTGTGCGCGCCGGACCGCTGCCCACCCCCACCCCGACCCTCCCCCATCAAGGGGGAGGGGGTCTCCATCGGCACCACGCCATTGAGCCCTCCCCCCTGGTGGGGGAGCAACTGTGTTTGTCATGTGCTGGGATGCTGTGGTGTCCACGATCTGTTGTCCCTTACGAGGGCATTGAGGGTGACGATGAGTTTTCGCATGCATGCGGTTGTAGCGACCTTTGGTTTTTTGCCTGCGGCCTTGAGGCGCTGATGGAAGGCCTTGATATCGGGATTGAATCGGGCGGCGGCGAGGGCGGCCATGTAGAATGCGGCGCGGGTATCGGCGCGTCCACCGAAGATCGATCGCTTGCCCTTTTTCTTGCCGCTGTCGCGGTCGTAGGGTGCGACGCCGAGCAGGGCGGCAGCCTGGCGGCGGGTCAGGGTTCCGAGTTCGGGGAATTCGGCGATCAGGGTTGCCGCGACGACGGGTCCGATGCCCTTGACCGAGCGCAGGATATCGTTGGTTTGCCGGAAGGCTTCGTCCTCGCGGACCGCCACGGCGATCCGGCGGCCGAGGCGGGCGATCATGGCCTTGAGGTCGGCGATGCGGCGCCGGCTTATGGCGACCAGCTCCGGCGCCGCGAGAAGGTGTGCCTGGTGTCTGACGGCGGTGAGTTGCTGGCCGAGCTGGCGGCGGTAGGCGACATATTCGGCGAGCCGCTCGCGCTTCGGATTGCGCTTGACCGCCTCACCATCGAAGGCCGCGGCGAAGTCGGCGATGGTCTGGGCGTCGATGCGGTCGTTCTTGGCCCAGCGCCCGCCGGCCTGGGCGAAGCGGCGGACCCGCATGGGGTCGAGCCGGCGCACCGGGAGCCCGGCCTCGGCCAGGCGCCGCACCGCCCTCCTCTCGTAACCGCCGCTGGCCTCGAGCGCGACGGCCGTGATCACCAGCCCTTCGAGCCGGTCCATCAGCGCTGCCAGTCCCGCGGTGTCGTTGGCGACCTCGAAACGGCTTCCTTCGCCGCTCAGGAACACATCGAGCCTGTCTTTGGAAACGTCGATGCCGACAATGATCTTGCGTAACGCCATCTTCCTATCCCATCCTTGCAAGTACGGGGCCGGAACCCCTCGCAACTGTTCGGGTCTCGAAAGCGAATGCGGGCCGGGAGCCTTGCTCTCCCGCGGTCTTGCAACTGTACCTGGGGTTGGACGGTCTCCGGTCCGCACGGGCCTGGTTGGCGCATGCGCCAACCAGGCCTGCATGCCCAAAATACGCAATCGCCAAGACACAAGGGTTGGGTGAGGGGGCGGCGCCGCAGGCGCCCTCTCCCCGCGCCCTACTCCGTCACGACCAGCCTGTAGTCCGGCGTCGGGTTGAGCGGGCAGGAATAGACGTATGCGCCGGGTTTCAGCTCGATCTCGTAGTCCTTGGTCGTGCCCTTCTCGAGCCCGCCGCCGGAGACGCTGGGAAGGGTCGCGCGGTTGACGATGCCGTCGCCGCGCAGCCAGAAGCCAAGGCCATAAGGCACGTTGCTGTTGGTCACGCGGAAGACGTACTTGCCGGGCTTAAGTTTCAGCGGTTCCGCGGCGGCCAGCCGTTCCGCGCCGGTGCGCTTGTTGATCGCCTCGCAATCGGCCTTGCTTGCCGACGTGTAGCCGTGGTCCGCACCGCCCTCGGATTCGAGGAACTGGCAGGGCGTCTGGGTGAACTCGATCACGGTCGGCTCGGCCGCCAGGGCCGGGCCCGCGAGGGCGATGGCGAGGCCCAGGGATACGACGGAACCGACGAGGGTATTGCGCTTCATGCTTGTCTCCATTGCCGGGAATGCAGGGTTGACCCCGGATATGCGCCGCAACGTCCGCGCTGGCAATAAACAGCTCTTCACAAGCGCGTCAGGTCCGCCGGTTTCCCGGCCTTACGCAGAGTCCTACCTCCCCTTCGGCGCCTGCACCGGGCCGCCGGCCGCCGTCCAGGCCTCGAACCCGCCCTCGAAATGGGCGACCGGGGCAAGGCCCATATCCTGCGCCGCCCTGGCCGCCAGCGCCGAGCGCCACGAAACGGCGCAGTAGAACACGAAGGTCCTG
>JAOTVC010000157.1 GCA_029863585.1 Alphaproteobacteria bacterium
TGATCCGCCAGAAGCTGCGCGCCCCCGCGCTCGTGCGTTACGCGCCCTGGGTGCGCGACGCAAGGGCCTGGCGCCGGCATGAGCTTGCCGACGACATGGAAAAGCTGCTGCATGAAAAGGCGCCGTCGGGCCGCGCCGCCTGGGTGCGCCTGTTCGATGAGACGCTGGCCGATCTGCGCTTTCCCATCAATGGCAAGATGCTGACCGAGGCCGAAGCGCTCAACCTGCTCGCCAACAAATCGGGTGCGGTGCGCAAGCGCGCGGCGTTGGCCATCGGCAAGGTGCTGGGCGAACACGGGCGCACCTTCGCGCTGATCACCAACACGCTGGCCAAGGACAAGGAGGTCGAGGACCGCTGGCGCGGCTTCAAGACACCGCCCTCGGCGCGCAACCTGTCCAACTATGTCGAGGACGAGGTGGTCGACGCCCTGACCGGGTCGGTCAAGCGCGCCTATCCGCGCCTCGCCCACCGCTATTACCGCCTGAAGGCCAAGTGGATGGGCAAGAAGCGGCTGGATTACTGGGACCGCAACGCGCCCCTGCCCAAGGCGCCGGACCGCAGCCTGACCTGGACCCAGGCGCGGGATACGGTGCTGGGGGCTTACGAGGCGTTCTCGCCGGAGATGGCGGGCATCGCCAAACGCTTCTTCGACGGACGCTGGATCGACGCCGCGCCCAAGCCGGGCAAGGATTCTGGGGCGTTCTCCCATCCCACGGTGCCCTCGGCCCATCCCTATATCCTGATGAACTACCAGGGCAAGAGCCGCGACGTGATGACGCTGGCCCACGAGCTCGGCCATGGCGTCCACCAGGTGCTGGCGGCGCCCCAGGGCAACCTGATGGCGGACACGCCGCTGACCCTGGCCGAGACCGCCTCGGTGTTCGGCGAGATGATGACCTTCCGCCGCCTGCTTGCGACCGAGAGCCGCCCGGCGGCCAGGCGGGCGCTGATCGCCGGCAAGGTCGAGGACATGCTCAACACCGTGGTGCGTCAGGTCGCCTTCTTCGACTTCGAGATGCGGGTCCATACGGCGCGCAAGCAAGGCGAGCTCAGCGCCGATGAGCTGTGCAAGATCTGGATGACGGTGCAGAAGGAAAGCCTGGGGCCGGCGATCAAGCTCGACGGCGATTACAAGTGGTATTGGACCTACATTCCCCACTTCATCCATTCGCCGTTCTACGTCTACGCCTATGCCTTCGGCGATTGCCTGGTGAACTCGCTGTATGCGACCTACGAGGCGGAGCCCAAGGGCTTCCAGGACAGGTACCTCGCCATGCTGCGCGCCGGCGGGACGCTGCGTCACAAGGAGCTGTTGAAACCCTTCGGCCTCAACGCCGCCGATCCGGCCTTCTGGGACCGCGGGCTCGCGATGATCTCCGGCCTGATCGACGAATTGGAGAAATGAGAATTAGCGGGCTTGCCCCGCAATGCGGTGGATCCAGGCGGCGATATCCGCCACGACCTCCTTTTCGATGCCCCGGAAACCGTGTGCGGTGCGTGATCCGCAGTCGGGCCCATAGTAGTTTTTTCCGCCGCGATACATCCTGATCGTTACGCCGGGGGCGTTGGTGAATTCCTTGGCGAGTCCGGCCACGTCGTCCGGGACGGTGACATAGCATTGGTCGTCCTCATGGTGGGCGAGGAGCACCGGCACGCGGATTTTTTCCAGGTCCACGCTTTGCACGCGGTCCCTTCTTCCCGATCGGGCGTAGCGCGTGACGGACGCGGTCAATGCGATCCCGCTGAGCTCGCCGGGGGGCAGTCGGGCCGCCGCTCCGGCGGCGGAGATCGAACCGGCACTGGTGCCGACCAGGAAAGCCGGGCCGGTCGACAGCCGCCGCAGATAGGCGATGATCGCGCGGATGTCGGCGGCGTGATCGCGGCTGGTCCGCCATTGCAGCAAGCCATCGCCCTTGCGATCCGACGGCGCGTCCGGGACCGCTACCAAAAGACCATGCTTGACCCAGTGTTTGCGCGTCCGCACCAGGAAGTTGCCAGCCGGATTGCCTTTTCCGTTCCAGGCATCGAGGTCGATGAGGCCGTTGCCTCCGGCAAACAGGACGACGATGGGCGGATTGCCGTGGGGTTGGCCGCGCAGAATGAATTTCACGGTGATGCCGGGGCGGGTCGGGACCTGGACCACCTTCTCCTCCCGCTCCGCCGCGTTGGTGCCTGTGGGCCACAGGCTGCCCAGGGCCAATAGCGCGGCGCCGGCCAAGGCCGCATGGCAGGTATTCGGACGGATCATGGCGCGATTATCGCCGGTTCCAGGGCTGCGGAAAACTGCGTTGTCGGGGGCGCGGGGGCGGGGCGGTCAATTCCCCTTGAAAATGCGATTGCACCCTTGGCAAAGGGCCTCCGATTGGGCATTGTGGCGCCGGTTGGTCAGCATGGCCCGGGGGTCGCGGGGAATTTTTCGTCAGGTATCATGAAATTAGCCATCCCTAAGGAAACCGCCGAAGGGGAGGCGCGCGTCGCGGCTTCGCCGGAAACGGTGAAGAAGCTTCTCGGCCTCGGCCTCGAGGTGACGGTGGAGGCCGGCGCCGGCGCCGGTTCGGCCATTTCCGACGATCACTATGCGGAGGCGGGCGCTTCGATCGCGCCGGATTCGGGCGCCGCGCTCAACGACGCCGATATCGTCTTCAAGGTGGGCGCGCCCGACGCGGAGCAGCGCGCCAGGATGAGACGAGGCGCGGTGCTGGTGGCGCTGCTCAATCCTCTCGGCCGCAAGGAAGATGCCGCCGCCTATGCCGCAGCCGGGATCGATGCCTTCGCCATGGAACTGGTGCCGCGCATCTCCCGGGCCCAGTCGATGGACGCGCTGTCGTCGCAATCGAACCTCGCGGGCTACAAGGCGGTGCTGGACGCCGCCGGCGAATACCATCGCGTCCTGCCGATGATGATGACGGCGGCGGGATCCATCGCCCCGGCCCGGGTCTTCGTCATGGGGGTCGGCGTCGCCGGGCTGCAGGCCATCGCCACGGCCAGGCGCCTCGGCGCCATCGTTTCCGCCACCGACGTGCGCCCCGCCACCAAGGAGCAGGTCGAGAGCCTCGGTGCCAAATTCGTGATGGTGGAAAGCGAGGAGACGGCGGCGGCCGAGACCGCGGGCGGCTATGCGCGCGAGATGTCGGAAGACTACAAACGCAGGCAGGCCGAACTGATCGCCGAGACCATCGCCCGCCAGGACATTGTCATCACCACCGCCCTGATCCCGGGCCGTCCGGCGCCGACCCTGGTCACCGAGGACATGGTCAAGACCATGCGCGCGGGCTCCGTCATCAACGACCTGGCGGTGGAGGCCGGCGGCAACTGCCCGCTGTCGGAGCCGGGCAAGGTGGTGGTCAAGCACGGCATCACCCTGATCGGCTATACCAACGTGCCGTCCCGGGTCGCCGAGGATGCGAGCCTGCTCTACGCCCGCAACCTGCTGGCCTTCCTGACGCCGTTGATCGACGGCGAGACGGGGACGCTCAAGATCGATTGGGAGGATGAGATCGTCCAGGGCGCCTGCCTCACCCGCGACGGCGCCGTCGTCCATCCCCTGCTCAAGGAAGAAGGAGCCTGACCATGGAAGTTGCGGCCGTCGATCCGATCGTATTTCGGCTTGCCACCTTCGTGCTGGCGATCTTCGTCGGCTATTACGTGGTGTGGTCGGTGACCCCGGCCCTGCACACGCCGCTGATGAGCGTCACCAACGCGATCTCCTCGGTCATCATCGTCGGCGCCTTGATCGCCGCCGGCCCCAGCGGCTGGGAGCTCTCCAAGATCTTCGGCCTGATCGCCATCGCCTTGGCCGCGGTCAACATCTTCGGCGGCTTCACCGTCACCCAGCGCATGCTGGCCATGTACAAGAAACGCGAGCGGGAGTAGGGGATGCCCCGTTCCGCAACGACAACCCAAGTCGATCGTCATCGCCCGGTTTATCCGGGCGATCGTCACGCCGATGCGTGCTGCACGCGACGGATGCCCGGGAATCACGGGAATGCGTGCATCCGCACGACCCGGGGCATGACGGCTAGGTCTTTGATTGCTGCGATGGCCTCTCAGGGGGGCGCATCATGACGGCCAATTTCGCGGCGCTCGCCTACCTCGCCGCCTCGGTCCTGTTCATCATGGCGCTGCGCGGCCTGTCCAGCCCGGAAACCGCGCGCATGGGCAATGTCTACGGCATCGCCGGCATGACGCTGGCGGTGCTGACCACCATCGCCAAGCCGGGTGTCATCTCCTATGCCGAGATGCTGGGGGCCCTGGTGATCGGCGGTGCCGTCGGCACCGTGATCGCCAAGAAGATCGAGATGGCGGCGATGCCGCAGCTGGTCGCCGCCTTCCATTCCCTGGTGGGGCTTGCCGCCGTGCTGGTGGCGGCGGCGGCGTTCTACAATCCGGCCGCCTACGGCATCGTCGATGCGACGGGCACCCTGAAATTCGCCAGCCGCATCGAGATGGGCCTCGGCATCGTCATCGGCGCCGTCACCTTTTCCGGCTCCATCGTGGCGTTCGCCAAGCTGCAGGGGCTGGTGTCGGGCAACCCGGTGGTGTTCCCGGGCCAGCATCTCCTCAACCTGATCCTCGGCCTGGTGATCCTCGGCCTGATGGCGCTGTTCTGCGCCGATGTCGATGCCAAATGGTTCTGGGCCATGACGGCGCTGGCCTTCGTCATCGGTTTCCTGATCATCATCCCGATCGGCGGCGCCGACATGCCGGTGGTGATCTCGATGCTGAATTCGTATTCCGGCTGGGCGGCGGCGGGCATCGGCTTCACCCTGGAGAACACCGCCCTGATCGTCACCGGCGCCCTGGTGGGATCCTCTGGCGCGATCCTCAGCTACATCATGTGCAAGGGCATGAACCGCTCGTTCTTCTCGGTCATCCTGGGCGGCTTCGGCGGCGATGCGGGGGCCGCCGCCGCCGGCGCGGGCGGCGACCGGCCGGTCAAGGCGGGCTCGGCGGAGGATGCCGCCTTCATCATGAAGAACGCCGGCAAGGTCATCATCGTGCCCGGCTACGGCATGGCGGTGGCCCAGGCCCAGCATGCGCTTCGCGAAATGTGCGACATGCTGAAGGACGAAGGGGTCGACGTGAAATACGCGATCCATCCGGTGGCGGGCCGCATGCCGGGGCACATGAACGTGCTGCTGGCCGAGGCCAACGTGCCCTATGACGAGGTGTTCGAGCTCGACGAGATCAATTCCGAGTTTCAGACCACCGACGTCGCCTTCGTCATCGGCGCCAACGACGTGACCAACCCGGCCGCCCGGGACGATCCGCAAAGCCCGATCTACGGCATGCCGATCCTGGATGTCGACAAGGCCCAGACGGTGCTGTTCGTCAAGCGCTCGCTGTCGCCGGGCTATGCTGGGGTCGACAACGACCTGTTCTACCGCGACAACACCATGATGCTGTTCGCCGACGCCAAGAAGATGTGCGAGGACATCGTCAAGGCGCTGTGATAGGGCCCCGTCTCACAACCCGACCAAGAGATTTCCGTTCGCGCCTGCCCGGCCGCGGTCATCATTTTCCATGGGCGAAAAAAGCCCTTATTTAAATATCTACTTAATTAAGGATTTCCTTAAATAAGGTCTTTTTCCCCCACGTTGTCATCGCCCGGCTTGTCCGGGCGATCTGGCATTGACGGGTCATGCTACATTTCACGGGCGGCATCCCCGGATTGTCCCGACAAGCTAGCCAATGACGGGGTTTCCACATAGCAGAACCTTCGGAAAGGTCTCACTGCGTCTGGTAGTATCCCTTGCATGAAGGGTATTTTTCCAGTGCGGGGTGTTAGGGTTTTCCCGAAGGTGTCTGTTTCGGGCCTTCGGAGATTCGGCTCCATCTGCCTGGTGTTTACCCTCCTGGTACTGACGAAGTCCCACGAGGCTTGGGGAGTTCAGTACAAACTCTCCGTCGCCAGTGAGTCGAAATACTTCGGCGGCGAACCGGCACTCTGCCACGATCTGAAAGCGAATCTTGATCAGCACCCTATGTTGTCGCGTCGGCCTTCAGAGGTGCCGATCGCGAAGAACCAAAGTGGTCTAGAAACCATCCGCTGGACCAATCTGGACCCAAAGAAGAATTTGGGCCTCATCAGGCACGGCCTCATAAGGCTGTACACGGGCACGGATATTATGTCGGAGGGTGTGGAGGAGCGCATTTGGAGACGAATAGGTCCGAAGATCTTGGAGCAAATACAGAAGGGCAGCTTCGGATTCGGAGTCTCGAAAATAGATGTAGACAATGATGGCAAGGTAGAAACGATCTATCGGTATGGCGACCAGGAGGAAACCGGAAGTTATCCAAAACTACACCGGACCTACCTTTGGCAGTATTTCGTATTGCCTCCGGATCGGCTCGAGTTGAACAAACTGTTGGGAGCTTTCAGACACGACTCACGGCTGCGACAAGGCGCGGATTTGTTTAGGTACAAAAAGAAGACCTACATTTGGCATCTTAGAGGGCGAGGCAATGTAGATGTGCTCCGATTTTTCAAGTTGCCTGGGCGCGATAATAGGATTCCTGAACTTCGGTGTAGTTTTCTTGCCATAAAAGGAACGATCACGGAGCCCACATGGAAAGCCAGAGAATTTAGGGTCTTTGAAGGGAAGGAAACGGCCCTTTGCCAAACCATCCTTGGCAATTTGAGAAGCTTCTCTAGCCTTTCGGTCCCTATGGCGGAATTGCCCATTGATCCGAACCGCAATGACCTCAAACCAATCCCATGGGAATCGGTCGATCCAGCCCTACACCTTGATGTTTTCAATGAAGTAAAAAACCACATTTCAAATTATCCGAATGTGTTCAAAGCGGTGACTGCGCCACAGTTTTTTTGGCTTAGGCCTGTTGACGAGTTATTCGCGAAAGCGAAAGCAGGCGAAATTGGTGTTCAACGGGCCAGTTTCGATATCAATGAAGATGGCAAGCCTGAGACGATTTACCGCGTCGGCGCCGAGGCCTATCGGATGCCTGGCCCCAACGGTCGTAAGACATACTTTTGGACGTATTTCAGGCCCGGTGAAATACAGACGATAACGTTTTTCCTGATGTGGTCCTTTCCCCAGTTGATGGATTTCGTTCGGTTTCGGGGCAAGCTGGTGGTCATACACGTGAATTGGGGCGCGGGGGGAATACAGGTGCGGATGAGCGATGGAAAATGGAAGACCTGTGAAATCTATCCGGTCCGCTGATCTAGAATTGACGTTTCTCTCTATCTCACCGGAGCTCCAGCTCTGCCACTATCTGGCCAACAGAAAAGCCGCGCACCTTTTCGGGTGGCGGCTTCGTGGGGACCAATCCTTTGGGACCGGCCGTCCTTTAAGCGTGGATGGTCTAGTAGCCTTCGCGCTCCATGCGCTTGCGCATCAGTTTGCGGTAACGGCGCACCGCCTCGGCCCGTTCCCGGGCGCGTTTCTCCGACGGTTTCTCGTAGGAGCGGCGCATCTTCATCTCGCGATAGACGCCCTCGCGCTGCATCTTCTTCTTGAGCGCGCGCAGCGCCTGATCGACATTGTTGTCTCTGACCGTTACCAGCACGTTGCTATGACCGTCCTTTCCAAAAACCACACATTCAACCGCCGCCCAGCGACCGATCCGCCCGACGCGCGCGGTTTCTAACACTTCTGCCCCCGCTTGTGAAGGGCCAAGGCGCACCGCGTGTGGCTTCAATTTGGCGGTCACTATAGCAGATTTCCCGTGACCGGGGGGTTAAAAGCCCGAAATCGGCGGATTCTTTGGGTTTCACCCCTTTACCGGCGGCCTCCGGGGCCTCATATTCCCCCCATGGCCATTCTCAAGATCGCTAAAATGGGCAATCCGGTGCTGCGCGCCCCCGCCCAGGAAGTCCCCGATCCCACCCAACCGCAGATTCGTGCGCTCGTCAGCGACATGGTGGAAACCATGGTGGATGCCGGCGGCGTCGGTCTCGCCGCGCCCCAGGTCCATGTGCCGCTCAGGATCGTGATCTTCCATCCGCCGCCCGACGGCGCCAAAGAGGAGGGCGAAGACGGCGAACCGGACGCGGAAGAGGGCGCGGAAGAGGGCGCCGATCCCGGCCGGCTCACCATTCTGATCAACCCGAAGATCGAGCCCTTGACCGATGAACAGGCGTTCGGCTGGGAAGGTTGCCTTTCGGTCCCGGGCCTGCGGGGCGTGGTGCCGCGCTTCACCCGCATCCGCTATACCGGGTTCGATATCAACGGCCATCCGATCTCGGTCGAGGCGGAAGGCTTCCATGCCCGGGTGGTGCAGCATGAATGCGACCACCTCGACGGCATGCTCTATCCCCAGCGCATGACCGACCTCCGGCTATTGGGCTTCAATGACGAATTCGATCGCCATCCGCTGGACCTCGGCCCATCGGACGCAGACGAAGACGAGGACGCGGCGGCGCACGCGGCCGCTGCCGAGCCCGCCTCGGCCGAGGACCAACCGGCGAAAGGCTGAGCCATGAACGAAACCGGCCCCGCGCAAGACGAGCGTCCCGGCGACGGCCCGGAACTGGCCGCGGCCAGGAAGGCGATCCTGGAAGCCGCCCTCGTCCACGTGCCGTTCGACGGCTGGTCCGAGACCGCCATTCGGGCCGGCATCCGCGACGCGGGCCGGCGCGAGAGCCTCGCGGCCCTCGCCTTCCCCAATGGGCCCGCCGACATGGCGGAATATTACTGCGCCTTCGCCGATGCCCGCATGGCCGCCGCCCTCGACCCCGATCAGGTTGCCGCCCTGCGCGTGCGCGACCGCATCACCTTCGCCATCCGCCTGCGCATGGAGCAGGCCGCGGGCGAACGCGCCGCCGTCGCCAAGCTGATGGCCTTCTTCGCCCTGCCGGGCAACCAGCCGCTCGCCGCCAAGTGCATGTACCGGACCGTCGATTCGATCTGGCGGGCGATCGGCGATACCTCGACCGATTTCAACTTCTATTCCAAGCGCGCCATCCTGGCCGGCGTAGTGGGCGCGACGGTGCTCTATTGGTTGGGCGATGAATCGGAAGGCTGCGGCGACACCAAGGCCTTCCTCGACCGGCGGATCGAGGACGTGATGGCGTTCGAAAAGATCAAGGGCCGGGCGCGGGAAGCGTTCGGCAAGTTGCCCGATCCCTTCCGGATCCTGCGCGATGCGGCCCGCCGTTCCGGCGCACCGGGCGGCGGCGGCAATGCCCCCGGCGACGGCGGCCCGGAGGATGCCGGTCCCGGCGCAGCGCCGCGCTCCTAACCCTACATCCCGAAAAACGGCATCTTGGGCGGCGGCCCCTTGGCCTCCAGC
>JAOTVC010000158.1 GCA_029863585.1 Alphaproteobacteria bacterium
GGCCCGCGGACCTTTGTCTTGTGGTTGTTCATAGGTGAAATTCTATCGAAACTTGGGGCCTCAGCGAAGGGCGAAGACGGGTCTCGAGGGGTCGAGCGCGGAGTTTTCGCGGCCCGCACACTTGAAACTGATTTTTAGGACAAGATATGTTAGAAGCTCGCCGGCGGGCATGGCGCCGCCATCCCGGATGGGGGATAGTTTAACGGTAGAACGAGCGGCTCTGACCCGCTTAGTCCTGGTTCGAATCCAGGTCCCCCAGCCACTTTGTCCCCCGAAAATCATCATTTCCGCCCTTTTGGGCCCAAGGTTCATTCCTGGGGCGCGCCCCCATAGGTGGCTTCGATGTATTCCAGCTCATCCTTGCCTTGCTGATTGTAGAACGTCCGCATCTCCTTGATGTGGGGCAGGGATTCCATGTATTGATCGGCCGCGCCGGTCTGCTTGAGCTCCTCCAAAAGCGCCAATTGGACGCACAGGGCCGCGGTTTGCAGGGCGCCGGGGATGACGGCGCAACTCGCGCCGGCGTCTTGATACTCCCCCAAGGTCATGCCCCGCGGCAGCACGCCGAAACCGGGCTTGCCGCCCGCCTCGGCGAGTTCCCTGATCTTGTCCGCCCCGCGGGCCGAGAGCCAGGCGCCATCGGCCCCCGCCTCGACGCAAGCCGCGACACGCTCGAGCTTCTCGTCCCAGTCGTCGATATCGCAGCGGGCGATGATCACCAAGTTGTCGTCCTCACGCGTATCGACGGCGGCGCGGATTTTGTCGACCATTTCCTGGCGGGAGACGAAACTGCCGCTATAGCCCATATGGGTGGGACGTTTGGGCGTCAATTGGTCCTCGATATGGATTGCCGCCGCGCCCGCGCGCTCGTATTCCTTCACCGTGCGGACGACATTGACAGCGCCGCCGAAACCGGTGTCCGCATCGGCGATGACCGGGATGGACACGCGATCGACGATCGCCGTGATCCGGTCGATCATCTCGGTCATGGTCAGGATTCCCGCATCGGAATAGCCCGACGTGCGGTGGGCGACACTGCCCGAAGCATGGATAGCCGGCAGCCCCGCCAATTCCACCAGACGCGCGGTAATGGGATCCGAACACCCCGGTGCGGCTACGATTTCGGCCCCCGCCAACAGTTTCTTGAGCTTTACCCGCATTTCCCTAACGGTTGCCATTCCTGATCCCCCTCTCCCTTGACGTTGGTTTCCCGGTGCGCCGGATGCGGCCGCCGGGACTTGATGGTGAGCCATTTTCGGCGCAAACGGGATCGGGGGAAAGTCCTGAGACGCCCCCCGCCGCGGAGGCAAGCCGCAGGCCGGAAATGAAAAGGGCGCCCGGGCCGAAGCCGGGGCGCCCGAAAAAGAGTTTCTGATTGGCCGCAGCGCCTAGGACGCGCCGGAGAAAAATATCGTCCGGGTCAGGAAGGTGTATCCCGATTCCGACGTCATCAGGGCGACAAAGACCAAGACGAACACCGGTGGGGCAAGGATGGCGTAAATAAGGGCCAGCCGCTCCCACACCATGTGCATGAAGACCGCCACGATCAGCCCCGCCTTCGCCATCATGAAAATGAGGATCAGCGTCCAGCGGAGATAGCTTTCGACATGGAAGTAATCCACCGCGTACGAGCCCGCGCTGAGCACGAACAGCCAGATCCAGATCTTGAAGTAGACGCCCAGCGGGTGCTGTTGGCCCTCAACGTGGGCGTCACCGTGTGTCGCTTGTGTGTGTCCGTCTGTCATGCCACTGCCCTACCAAAGATAGAAGAACGCGAAGATGAATACCCAGACCAGATCGACGAAATGCCAATAAAGGCCCATAGATTCGACATGTTCATAGTTGCCCGGCCGGGAGGTAAAATACCCTTTGTCGCCGCGGTCGTACTCCCCTTTGAGTACCTTCCGCGCGACTATCAGCAGGAACAGAACCCCGACCGAAACGTGGAACCCGTGGAAGCCGGTGATCATGAAGAAGGTCGCGCCGAACTGGGGTGCGCCCATGGGGTTGCCCCATGGGCGCACGCCATCAGCAATCAGTTTGGACCATTCGAAGGCCTGCATGCCCACAAAGGTGGCCCCGAAGATCGCCGTAATCACCAGCAGGATCGCCGTCACCTTGCGGTTCTTGCGGTAACCGAAATTCACCGCGAGCGCCATGGTCCCCGACGAGGTGATCAGGATAAAAGTCATGATGGCGATCAGGATCAGCGGAATGGGCTCGCCGCCGAACGACAGGGCGAACACCTCCGACGGGTTCGGCCAATCCACCGTGGTGGACATCCGCACCGTCATGTAGGACAGCAGGAAACAGCTGAAGATGAAGGTATCGGACAGCAGGAAAATCCACATCATGGCCTTGCCCCAGGGGACGCCCTTGAACGCCCGCTGGTCCGATGCCCAATCGGCGACAAAGCCATCCATACCGCCGGGCCTGGCGGTCGGGTGCGCGGTACCTGTTGCAGTGGTATCTGACATTTGTTCTTTTGCCCTCGTTACGTAAACAGCAGCAGGCCGAAGACGACCAACCAAACCACGAACAGAAAATGCCAATAGACAGCGCAGAGATCGACCGCCTGGCGGACCTCGGCGATGTCGGCACCGCGCCGAGTCTTGGCGAAGGTCAAACCTAAGGCGCCGATCCCGCCCAGAAAATGTAAGCCGTGCAAGGCCGTCAGCACGTAGAAGAAGGCGTTCGCGGGATTGGAATCTGCGAAATAGCCCTCGGCCACCAAGGTCTGCCAGACGAACAACTGCCCCGTGATGAAGGCGAGTGAGAACGCCGCGCCGGTCATCAGCCCGGTTTTCACATCAGCCAGACGCTCGGCCCGGGCAGCCAGGGTCGCCCAATGGAGTGCGGCGCTGGCGAGAACCAGGATCGCCGTGTTCACCCAAAGCAACCAGGGCTCCGGCATGGCCTTCCAGTCCGCGATCAGCATGCGGTCGCTGTAGGCCACGATGAACAAGGTGAACAACACCGTGACAACGACCAGGAAGACGCGCAACCCTAGGGTGGAGCGCGGCAGGTCAAAGGCGGCGACCTCCCCGTCCGGCCCTTCCGGCGCCCCGGTCTCCAACCAGGGCTTCTTGGTCATTTCCCGGAAAAGGTTCACGTGCGGTGCGCCCCCTCACCGGAACCTGGCTGGTCCTGGGCAATAAAATCGTCGGGCGCACCGGGCACGCCGTAGTCATAAGCCCAGCGGTAGACCAGCGGCAGCTCCTTGCCGAAATTGCCGTGAGCGGGCGGCACCTCGGGCGTCTGCCATTCGAGGGAAGCCGCCTTCCACGGATTCTTGCCGGCCAGCTTGCCGTGTTTCATACTCCAGAAGACGTTGATGAAGAATACGATCTGCGCCACGCCGACCAACAACGTCACTACCGTGACAAAGGCGTTGAGGTCGTGGGCCGAAGCCGGGATGTAGCCGGTCTCGCCCATCTCGAAATAGCGCCGCGGCACACCCAGCAGACCGAGATAATGGATCGGCAGGAAGATCGTGTAGGCACCGAGGAACGTGACCCAGAAATGGAACTGGCCCATTCCCTCGTGAAGCATCCGACCCGTCATCAACGGAAACCAGTGATAGATCGCCCCGAAGATCACCATGATGGGCGCGACACCCATCACCATGTGAAAGTGGGCGACCACGAACATGGTGTCCGACAGCGGCACGTCGACCACCACATTGCCCAGGAACAGGCCGGTGATCCCGCCGTTGACGAAGGTGACGATGAAGGCAAGCGCGAACAGCATCGGTATGGTGAGATTGATGTTCGCGCGCCACAGGGTGAGGGTCCAGTTATAGACCTTCAAGGCCGTGGGCACGGCGATGATCAGGGTCGTCGTGGCAAAGAAGAAGCCGAACCACGGGTTCATGCCGCTGACATACATGTGATGCGCCCAGACGATGAAGCTGAGGGCGCCGATGATCACGATCGCCCAAACCATCATGCGGTAGCCGAAGATATGGCGCCGGGCATGGACGCTGATCAGGTCGGACACGATTCCGAAAGCCGGCAACGCGACGATGTAGACCTCGGGGTGGCCGAAGAACCAGAACAGATGCTGGAACAGGATCGGGCTGCCGCCGCCATAGGCGAGCTGCTCGCCCGCCTGGACGATGGTCGGCATGAAGAAGCTGGTGCCCAGTAGCCGGTCGAGCGTCATCATCACGGCGCCGACGAACAGGGCCGGGAACGCGAGCAGGGCGAGAACGGTGGCGACGAAAATGCCCCATATGGTGAGCGGCATGCGCATCAAGGTCATGCCCCTGGTACGGGCCTGCAGCACCGTCACCACGTAGTTCAAGCCGCCCATGGTGAAACCGATGATGAACAGCGCAAGGGAGATCAGCATCAACACGATGCCGCCGCCGCTGCCGGCATCCGCCCCCGGGGTCCCCGGCAGGATGGCCTGAGGCGGATAAAGGGTCCAGCCGGCGCCGGTGGGGCCCCCGGGCACGAAGAAACTCGCGATCAGAACCGCTACGGCACCGACATATACCCAATAACTCAGCATGTTGACGTAGGGGAACACCATGTCCCGCGCCCCCACCATCAGCGGGATGAGGTAGTTCCCGAACCCGCCAAGGAACAGAGCCGTCAATAGGTAGATCACCATGATCATGCCGTGGATGGTGATAAACTGGTAATAATCGGTGGCGTCAATGAAGGTGAAACTCTCGGGGAACCCAAGCTGTAGACGCATCATCCATGACAGCACCAGTCCGACCAGGCCAATGCCGATCGCCGTCGAGGAATACTGGATCGCAATCACCTTGGCGTCCTGGCTGAAGATGTATTTCGTCCAGAAACTTTTCGCGTGGTAAAGCTCAACTTCCTCCACCTCTGCGGGGGGGACCTGGCTGCCAGCGGTTGGTGCGATATCGGCCATTAGAACGCCCTCTTCACTCTCGTGTGTTTATTCGTCGGGTTATTGATTTGCGCGCGCCTGGGACACGGTCTTGTCACTGCCGGTATCGCCGGCGCCAGTCCCTTCGGTTTCGCGGAGCGCCATATCGGTATCGACCAACGGCTTGATCCCCGCCTCACGCAGCGACTGGGCGAAAGTCTTCTGTTTTCCGAGCCACGCCTGGTAATCCGCATCGTTGCTGACGACTACCTTGGAACGCATGGCGTAATGGCCGGTACCGCACAATTCGAAGCACATGATATCGAATTTTCCGGTGCGGGTGGGCTCGAACCAGAAATAAGTCACCATGCCGGGCACCATGTCCATCTTGGCGCGGAACTCGGGAACGTAGAAGTCATGGAGAACGTCGAGGGAGCGTAGCAGCACCTTCACCGGTTTCCCGATTTGGACATGCAACTCATCCCCGGCGAAAACCAGGATATCGTCTTGTCCCTTGGGATCCTTGGGATCGACGCCGAAGGCGTTGTTAGCCTTGACGAATGCGGCACTGGTCTTGCCCAGCACGCCATCCTTGCCGGGCAGCCGGAAACTCCAGTCCCATTGCCGGCCCATCACCTCGAACTCGGTCGCGTCCTTCGGCACGGTGACGTATTGATTCCAAACGAAGAGGCCGGGGGTCAACATGGCGACAACACCGACGGTCGTCAGCCCGGTAAGCCACCATTCCAGCTTCTTGCTTTCGGGGTTGTATTCCGCCCGCGCGCCGTCGCGATGACGGAATTTCAGCACGCAATAGGCGGTAAAACCAATCACCGCAACGAAGACAACACCCGTGATCGCGAAGGTGAGATTGATTGTATCGTCGATGTAGCCCCAATTGGATGCGATCGGCGTGAACCACCACGGGCTATAGATGTGGAACGCGACAGTCCCCGCCGCGACCAAAAACAGCAAGAGAGCAACGCCAAATCCCTTTATCATTCTTTACCTCTAGAAGCCGTCGACCCGAATCAGCTTGTCATGGAACGGAGCGCAGGCCGCTCCCGGTCTGTTTCATGGAACCTAAACTGCCATAACCCCCGACTGCGCAACCGCGCCATTCGGCCCACCGCAACACGATGAGACCGGGATCACCCCCTCATAAAAATGGGAAAATAACCCCTTGGAACCGCATGTCTCTATAGGAACTGGTACGCTCGACACCCTTCCTCACCCCTTCAGCGGAAAAGTCCCCGGGACCACCAGAACGGGGCGAAACCCCGCTATGCCGCGCGGCCCGTCCTTCTACCCCATGCGCAGAACAGGCCACATCCGGTGCTATTTGCGCATGGGATTAACACACCGAAACCATGAATGCGAGGAAATTTAGACCGCGGGCAAGACTGCAGCCGGCGCGAAACCGCCGCAGAGGCCAACGGGAGCAGCAAAGCAAGGATGGGCCCTTCGTGGCACCGACGCTATGTACAGTACGCGACAAATCGAGGAAGATGACGCCCTAAACATCACGTTCGTTATTATCGGTAATGGATCACTGTCATGGTCGATGACGAAGGAAGAACAACAAACACGACGTGTTGAGTCCTAAGGCATTGATCGCGATTCTCAAGTCCCTAGTCGGGGAAGGCCGCTCCCCTTGAGGGGCGGAGGCGGAGACGGAACAACAGATAAAAAGGAGGCTCGACCGTGACCCACCCTGATTCCCTCGCCGACCTGCCGCAGAGCGTCACCACCGACAGCCCGCCCAAGGTGCGCGATATCGGATTTCCCGATCTCATGGATTCCCTGACAAAGGGATTTGCCGACTTCAAGGCACATCCCAGCCACGTCGTTCTGTGTATCATGATTTATCCGGTGGTCATCCTGGTGGCCGCCAGGGTCGGCGCGGGCCACGACATTCTCCCTCTGGTCTGGCCGCTTTTTTCCGGCATCGCCCTAATCAGCCCGCTGATCGCCATGGGCCTCTATGAAATGAGCCGGCGCCGTGAAAAGGGGCATTCGGTATCCGTAAAAGACGGATTTCGGGTGCTACGCTCGCCCTCTCTTCCCGCCATCCTGATCCTGAGTCTGGTCATGATCGCTATTTTCCTGGCTTGGCTGATTGCCGCCCTTACGATCTATCAGATCATCTTTAGCGGGTCAGGGGCCCAATCGGCCGAGGAATTCATCGCCCAGGTCTTCACGACCGAAAAGGGACTGTTGCTGGTCATCCTCGGCACCGCGGTCGGGTTCATTTTCGCGGTTCTTGTGCTCTGCATCAGCGTGGTGTCGTTCCCGCTGTTGTTGGACCGGCGGGTCAGCGCCCTGACCGCGGCCAAGACATCGTTTCGCGTCGTGCTGGCCAATCCCCAGTCGATGGCGACCTGGGGCCTGATCATCGCCGTGATGTTGTTCCTGGGCTTCCTTCCGGCCTTTGTCGGGCTTGCCGTGGTGATCCCGCTGCTCGGGCATTCCACCTGGCACCTCTACCGCAAGGTGGTGGAGTAGGCCGCGCCGGCGGCGGACCGATCACCCGGACAGCGGTCGAATCCCGTCGACCCCCGGCCGGTCCGGGGTGCGGGCGGCAACCTCCAGAACGCGCGGATCCCCGGCAACGACGAGGCGCTCGCCATCATGAACCGTGTTCTTGCCGACCGTCAGCCTGCCGCCGCGAATTTCGCACGCGGTGTGCAGGCTGTAAGGAAAGTCCTTGTTCCGACCGCCCTGGCCGAGATGCATGTGAAGGCTGAAAGGATGGAACGACGCGATGAACTCTCGATAATCCCCGTCCGGACATTCGGCCGGCGTCACGAAGGCGGAAGGATGGACCCCACCGTGGGGAGCACGAATTTCATAGGCGTGATCCTCCCCCAATGATTTTGCGAGGGCGGCAAGGAAACCGGATAGGGCATCGGCTTCGGGCCCGCCTTCGACCTTGACCACGTGGTTGTCCTCCACGGTCAGGGTGACGGGGGCGCTGAATTTAGGCGGCACACCGATATTGTGCGCCCAGATCGGCATCATACGGTCGAAGATGTAGATCCCTTCACAGCCGACGGGATCGACGGCGGGATAGATGCCATCGGGAAACGGCCGATAGAAACCGTCCCGGCGCCAATAGACATAGGTCGGCCGTGACCTGGGCCCGGGCCCGACGGTTCCCTTGAGATGAGTCCCGTTGGGATGGGTCACCTCCCACGGTTCGCCGGCGACAATGAACTCGCCCATGCGGTAACGGATCTCGGCGATCAAGTCGTGGGGGGTGCGGGCCCAATCGCTCATCATCAGCGGCGCCGTGGTCGCCATATTGCGCACCATGGGCAACTCGTACTCCCTGAGAGTCTCGGGCAGCTCCTTGAGATGTTCCTCCGAAGACAGATCGAACACATGGCTGATCAGGATATCGGCCTCCTTCATGGCCGCCTTCACGTCGGCGGGGATGCGCCATGCCGTGTCCCTGGTGGCGATGTCGGGCCAGATCACCGCCGGCCGTTCCGGCATGTCGACCCACATCACACGGGCCTCGGCGCCGCGCTGGCGCACGCCGGCGGCAACCCATCCCACCGTCGCCTCGTCGACGATATTGGCGCCACCCTTGAGGCCGTCGTTGGCGGCCAAGACCAGCACGTTCTGACCCGGCTCGATACAGGCGCAGTTATCCAGCATGTCGTTGAGTGTTTCCGCGGCCTTGGCCGGGATCGGAGGATGATCGTCCACCTTTGCCTCCCTTGGATGGTTTGTTTTTCTGCGGTTGGCGCGTCAGCGGCGGACGCGGCCCGCGGTAGCGCCCCCGTCCAAGACGATGACGGCCCCGGTCATGTAGCGCGCCGCATCCGACGCGAGATAGGACACCAGATTCGCCACGTCCGCCGTGTTGCCGCGCCGCCCGATGGGAATGCCCTGGGGCGCCTCCGTGTCCCGGGCCGCGTCACCGGGGCGATGGCGGATTGACCCCGGGGCGATGCAATTGACGGTCACCCCGTGGGGCCCTGCCTCGATCGCCAGAACCCTGGTCAACATTTCGATCGCCGCCTTCGATGCGGCATAGGCTCCGCCCGTGGCATACGGGACGCGGCCGCTGATGGACCCCATGTTCACGATGGTCCCGCCGCCCTGGGCCTTCATGTGGGGCAGCGCCGCCTGGGCGCACATCAAGGTCCCGTCGAGATTGACCCGGAAGGTCTCGCGCCAGGTCCCGATGTCGTGATCCTCCAACAACTCCAGAGGATGCACCGCGGCATTGTTGACCAGAAGGTCTATACGCCCGAACGACTCGATGGCGGTGCCGACGGCCCGCGCCGCCCCCTCCGGCGTCCCGATATCCGCCTCCACCACGACGGCGCGCCCGCTGTCGGACTCTTCCAGGATGGCTCGCGCCTTGCTTACGGCGTCCCCGTCGCGATCGGCCGC
>JAOTVC010000159.1 GCA_029863585.1 Alphaproteobacteria bacterium
ATCCGCTATCCTCAGGCCGAAGCCCGGCCTGCATTAGGCTCACCGGGGGGAGGACGCCATGGGGCAAATCGAAAGAGCCTTGCGCGAGCGGCTGGAAATGGCCGGCTGTTACCCCGTGGGCCGGGACGAGGCCGGGCGGGGGCTGTGGTTCACGCCGCATCTCAATCGCGCCTTCCCGTTTCCCGGCGCCGTCACCACCAACGACGCGGCCAATGCCGTGCTGCGGGCCGCCGGAATGGAGGAAGCATTCTAATAAAGGCACCCCTCCGCCCCCCATGCTTCGACAGGCTCAGCATGAGGGCCACAGGGAAAGGCAGGCCGGCGCCGAAAACTGGGAAGCGTCGATTTCGCCCACGCCCCCATGCTTCGACGGCCCCGGCATGGGGCCGCGGCGAAAGGGCCGCCGTGATCCTTGGAGTCCGGCGCGCCGGCGCCGACAGATGGCGAAAGGCGTAGGGCCCAGCGATTTCGGCCGAAGGGTTTTCGCCCTCCCCGAATCTCACCCTGAGCCTGTCGAAGGGTGCGGTTCACTAACGCCGGCAGCCCGTTCTATTCCCCCGCGGTCGCCACCGCCCCGGCGCCGATCCGTTCATTGAGGAACTTGAGCGCCCGGCTCCAGGAATCCTCGGCCGAAGACTTGACGTAGTGTTTCGCGTTGTCGGGATTCATGAAGCCGTGGCCGGTGTTGTCGTAGCGATGGAACTCGTGCCACACGCCGGCTTTGGTCAGGGCCGCGTCGAACTTGTCGACATCGGCGGGAGAGGGGTTGGTGTCTTCGTTGCCGAAGAATCCCATCACCGGGCAGGCGATGTCGCCCAGCCGTTCGTACGGGCTCGGCCCTTCGGCGCCCTGGGCCCGGAACATGCCGCCTGAATACCAGGCGCAGGCGGCCTTGTAATGTTCGTCGCAGGCCGCGCCCAGGAACGTGGTGCGGCCGCCCATGCAGTGGCCGATGATGGCGATGCGGTCGCCGTCCATCTCCGGCAGGCATTCGAGGTACCCCCGGGCCACCGCCAGGTCCAGGGCCAGGCGGGTGTCCCAGAGGAATTCCTTGCGGTTTTCGATGGATTCCCCGGGGGGAATCCAATGGAAATGATTTGGGGCCAGGGCGCAGAACCCTTGGCGGGCCAGCTCGTCCACCAGCCAGGTGGTGAACTTATCGATGCCGTCCTTGTGGAAGGTGACGACCACGCCGCCGAAGGGTCCGTCGCCGTCCGGTTTCGCGAAGATGGAATCGACCTGCTCGCCGTCGATTTCAAGGGTGATCGTGTCTGCCATGGCTATTCCTCCCAGTCGTGATCCGCGCGCGCAGGGCGGTTGGCGGTATCTTAAGGGATCGGCGGCCAATCGCGAACAGTTTCGCCGTGGCGCCGGATGGTCCGGCGGGGAGTGACCCCGGCACCGCGCCAGGGGAAAGGCAAAAAAAGCGGGCCCTAAAGGCCCGCCCCCAAGTTTCGGGTTTTCCCCGTTTTTATGACTGTGGCTACCAGCCGAGCAGCGCCTCTGCATTTTTCTGCAGGATCAATTCCTTCTGCCTGGCCGTCAGGTCGGTGCGTGCGTTGATGTCGGGAATCGTGTTGGGATATTCCGAATCGAAATGGGGATAGTCGGACGCGAACAGGATGCGGTCCTCGCCCATTTCCTCCATCGCCAGGGCGATGAATTTCTCATCGGACTCGCAGGTGTAATAGCAGTTCTTCTTCATGTAATAGCCGGGCGTGTGCTCGATCTGGGTCATGCCGTGCGACCGGAAGATTTCGCCATCGGTGAACTTGTGGTCGTCGTCCATCCGGTGCATCCAGTAGAGCGGCCATTCGGCGGAGCATTCGAAGAACACCACCTTGAGGTTGGGATGGCGATCGAAGACGCCGCCCAGGATCATGCCGATCAGCACCATGCAGCTGTTGAACGGCCGGCCCAGCGCGTGGATCTGCGGGAACCGGGTGAACAGGCTCTGGCTGGGCCCCCGGGAATTGGGATGGGCCAGCAGGGGCACGTCAAGTTCCTCGACCTTGGCGAAGAACGGGTCGAACACCGGATCGTCCACTGTCTTGTGGTCATGGGTGAAGCAAGCGATGTGGAGCGCCTCCATGCCCAGGGTCTTGACGCAGTGTTCGGCCTCCGCCGGCATGGCTTCGGGATGACCGGCCGGCACGATGCCGATGGGGTACAGGCTGTCGTAATCCTTGGTCAGATTGTAGACCCAGGTGTTGTAGGCACGCGCACAGGCAGCGCCCAGCGGCCCCGGTGCCGTCGCCGGAATGGTGATGCCGGTCGGGAAGATGAACTGCTTGTCGATCTGGGCACGGGCGTTGTGCTGCAGGCGGGTCGCCATATCGTAACCGCCGACCTGGCGCGCCGCCATTTCCCCGTCCATGTAATTTTCGTCCGGATGATAGACCCAATCGTGGTTGTAGGACTTCTCCTCCTTGGCGGTCCAAGGGAAGAAGGAATACTTGTGCTTGGTGTCGATGGGGTACTTGCCCTCCGAAACCTTCTTCGGCGTCTTGTCCGCAAACTCGCCTTCGAGCTTGTAGACCTCATCCATGAAATATTCTTCCCGCAAATGGGAATCGAGATCGATCGTCGTCACCATGGGTTCGTGGCCTCCGTTGCAGCGGCATGCGAGGGCCGCGCTTTCCGGCCCAAAGGACCGGGCGCGGCGAATACATGCAACCTGAAAAAATCATGGCGTTCCGGTTCGTATGCCGGAACGCGGGCCGATCGTACGCCAATCCGGCGTGCAGTTCTATCGGTCGAAAATAAAATGACTGTTTCCAAAATTGAAACAATCGGCATACAAGATCCTCCGGCAAAGGATCCGGCTTTCGGGAAGGACGCGGGCGATGGACACACTCAAGGCCATGGAGATCTACGTTCAGGTCGGCGGCGCGCTGAGCTACGCGGCGGCGGCCGAACGGCTCGGCGTCTCGCGCGCCAACGTGACAAAATACGTGATGCAGCTGGAACAGCATCTGGGCGCACGGCTGCTCAACCGCACCACCCGGCGGGTCAGCCTGACCGCGGTGGGAGAGGATTATTACCGGTTCTGCCGCCAGGTGCTGGGTGAGATTCAAGACAAGGAAGCCGCCATTGCGGGCCAGCATACCGAGGCCCGGGGGGTCATCA
This sequence comes from Alphaproteobacteria bacterium, assembly GCA_029863585.1. GTDB lineage: Bacteria > Pseudomonadota > Alphaproteobacteria > SMXQ01 > SMXQ01 > SMXQ01. Next base: position 3,130 of record JAOTVC010000159.1, read on the forward strand.
AGGTGATGGTGCCCAAATCCTTCGGCAGCCTGTACATGGGGCGCGTGACGGCCGAGTTTCACCGCAGCTATCCCGATATTCACCTGTCGCTCTTCATGGCCGATGTCTCGCTCAGCACCATCGACCTGATCGAGAACGGCTTCGATCTCGCGATCCGGCTGACCGGACAGGCGGATTCCAGCCTAGTCGCCCGCGCCATTTGCTCGACCCGTTGGGTGTTGTGCGCTTCGCCTGCATTTCTGAGCTCGGCCGGACGGCCACGAAGGCTTCGCGAGATCGAGACCCTGCCCTGCCTGATCCATTCCCGGTCCACGGCGATGCCCGCCTCGGCGGTCTGGAGGTTCGAAGGGCCGAGGCGGAGCGAATCGGTAAAGGTTTCCGGGCCGGTGACGGTCAACAGCGTCATGGCGCTGCGTTCGGCGGCGTTGGATGGACTGGGGCTCGCCCTGCTGCCGACTTACTGCATCGGCAAGGACCTTGCCAATAAATCCCTGGTCGAAGTCCTGCCCTCCTACCGGGGGCCGGAGGAACAGATCTCGGTTCTCTATCCGCACCGCCGGTTCCTGCCCGCCAAATCCCGCCTGTTCATCGACTTCATGGCCGACAGCTTCCGGCAACCGCCCTGGGACCGAGCCCCCGCGGCGGGCAGATAAAATGCCGCCCTTTCCCCGGCAATGGGGAAAGGGCGGCCTGACCCGGATGCCGGAGGCGCCCGCCCCCGGCGAGATCCGAGACCTATTTGCAGTTCATGGTGTGGACCACGGCACCGCTGGCGACCAGGCGCATGTTGCAATCCATGCCCTTCTTGAGCGCCTCGCGCTTGGCCTTCTTGCCCGCGATCTTGATCTTGGTGCGGCGGCTGACGCGGCCCCGGGTCTTGGCACCGCCGCCGGCCAGCGTCAGCTTCGAACCCTTCTTGTTGATCTTGGAGATCACGCCCGACACCTTGATCAGCTTGACCTTGACGGCCTTTTCCATACCCGAGGTATAGGCCTTGCGAGCCAACGCGATGTCCTCGGCCGGGAAGGAATAGATGCGATCCAGAATCTGATGGATTTCCTCGCCCGAAATGGGATCGACCGGCAGGCGCCGGCGCTTGGTATCCTTGCGGAAGGCGGGATCGTTGACCGCCGCCATATAGGCGGTGCGGTAGGCCTTGACCATCGGCGCCGGCACCCCCGGCGGCAATAGAGACGGCCAGCCGATCGTGGTGGCGGCGAAGATCACCTCCATGGCCCGGCGATCCCCCGGTGTCTTGGCATAGTCCAGCGCCAGCGGCGCATCCAGGTCCGGTGCCTTCTTCAGGCCCATCTGCACGATGACCCGGATCTTCTTGTCCCGCAGCAGCTCGGGCGCCCGGCTCTTGATCGATGACCAGGACCAGCCCAGCCGGCCCTGGACCTCGTTGCGCTCGAGCGCCAGGGAAATGTCCGAACCGCTCTTGTAGCCGTGGACGATGTCGAACTTGGTGCCGATGAAATAGTTCAACACCCTGGGGAACGCCCCGGTATCGGTATTGATGCCCGAAGAGCCGATGATAATCGGCGTCTTCATGGTGTCTTCAAGGGTCTTGAGCTTCGAGGTATGCCAGATGACGCCGGTGGATACCTCCGAGGTGGTGCTGCCGATCCAGTTGAATTTCCGCGCATCGTAATCCGCCGCCTTGATGCCGAGGATCGGCTGCGCCGCGACCGAGCGCTGAACGAACCCCATGACGGAACCGTCCTTGGCCGCGACATTGTAAAGATACTTGGCCCCCCTCAGGCCGCCGGCGCCCGGCATGTTGCGCGGCAGGACCCGGGGCTTTCCCGGAAGGTGTCCGCCGATATGCCGGGCGATGATCCGGGCGTAGGCATCGTTGGTGCCGCCGGCGCCGGAACTGATGTACATGGAAACCTTCTTACCCTTTAAAAAATCCTCGATCGGGTCCGCCTGTGCGCCGCCGCCCAGGGCGACGCCCAGGGTCAGGGCCGCGCCGCCGGCAATGAAAATTCGGCAAATTCTATTCATTATAAGCCTCCCGTGGCTTTTAGGACTGAGTTGGCTGGCCCTCGATTGGCCGGGTCTTCGGGGCCGAACCGCCCCCGGACACGCCTTTTCTCCACGCGCCCGCCGCCTCGCGCCGCAACGCTTCGAAGCGGCATTCTTGTTGTCTGTGCGTGCGGCTAGCCGCCGCCTTATGGAAATGATGCCGTGGGAACGGCCGGAGAGTCAAACCGGCTGGCCGTCTTCCTCTGGAACGGCATCCGGCGCCGGGGCCTCCGCACCGTCCTTGTTCAGTGCCAGCCACTCGAGGATGAAGGCGTCGACCGCCGCTTCCCCGTCGCTAAAGGACAGTCCGAAGAAGGTGGAGGTGACTCGCACGATGCGGCCCGTCATGGAGCCGAAATCAGGGATCTTGATGGTCGCCCAATCGCCCAGCCGCAGTCGGACCTCGGCCTCGACCAGCGCGCCGCTCGCGGAAATGTTCCGAATTCGGCAGGGCACGACCACCCCCGCCGCATGGAGGGAGCCCGCCATGGGAATGTCGTGGCGGTGATGCCGTCTCTGCTCGCTTCCGGTGTCCTTCATCTTCGGTCCGGTGCTCTCAAGGTTCCGGCCGCTACCCATTGGGGGCAACCCTTAACCTGGTTATGACCAAGAAACCTCAAGAAAATATAAACGAATCCAGGCCCCTGCCATTGTCAGCCCAGGGCCGACCAAGATACGCTTGCCCCTTCCAAGCCGGGATTGCGGAGGGCGGCAGACGGGAGGCGGACAATGCGGGATTGCCTGAGCCGGGCTGGACTGGCGATTTTTCTTAGTTTTTCTGCGCTTTGCACACCCCTGGCCTCGGCCATCGGCCAAGCCGGCGGCCCGGCCGGCGCCGTGGACCTGGAACTGGTCCTGGCGGTGGATGCATCGGGTTCAATCGACGAAGACGAATTTCGTCTGCAGCGCCAGGGCTGGGCCGAAGCCATAACCCATCCCCGGGTGCTCGGCGCCATCCGGTCGGGCGCTCACGGGGCCATCGCCGTGATGTATCTGGAATGGGCCGCCATCGGCTGCGAGAACGCCGCCGTCAAATGGGCGCGTATTTCCGACCCTGTCTCCGCCCAAAGATTCGCCAACGCGATCACCAAGGCCAAGCGGCTTGACTGCTGGGGCGGCAACGCCATCGGCGATGCCGTCTCCTTCGCGACCAAGAGCATCATGACCAACCCCTTCGATGCCAAACGCAAGGTGATCGACGTGTCCGGCGACGGGCCCAACACGCTCGGTTCACCGGTCGAGCTCGCCCGGGAGCGGGCGGTGGCGCTCGGCATAACCATCAATGGGCTGGTGATCATGGACCCGGGACGCTTTTTCTTCGCACCGGGCGGCGGGACGCTCGAAGACTATTACCGAAACGCCATAGCCGGCGGCACCGGGTCCTTCGTGATGGTCGCCAAGGGGCGCAAGAATTTCCGCCAGGCGGCGCTGGCAAAGCTGGTGCGCGAGATCGCCGCGCGGCCCGAAGGAGGCACTGCGCGCGGCAAGGCGGTCGCCGCCCTTAAAGAGGCAAGCGACGCGGAGACCGCAACGCGGAAGCGCTAGCGGCCGAGGACGGCGTCCCGGGTGGACGCAGCGATGCCCATGACTTCGCCGGTCAGCTCCGGGGCAACTCCAAGCTCCTCCAGCGTCGCCTGCAGATGGCCCGCGACGGCGTCGAAATGGCTGTCGTTCAACCCGTCGGCCACGAGGTGGGCATGGGCTTGCGTCAGGTCCTTCCCGCTATAAGGAACCGGCGCGCCGAAGGCATAAGCGAGGAATGCCTTCTGCTTGGCCCGCTGCTTGGCCATATCGACATTTTCGAAAAACCGATTGATGGCAGGATCGGCGAGGACCCTTTGGTAAAAGATATCCACGGCGGCGTCGATGGCCGCCATGCCGCCGAGGCGTTCGAACAGGCTTTGGTCTTGGACTTGGGTGGCATTCATGATGAATTCTTTCCCGTCGGTGATGCGATGCAGGTCTCCGCTCTGCCGAGACGCCACCCCCCGGGGCCCGACCGGGGCACACTAGGCGGACAACGTAAATGAAGGATTAAGCCTTTGGCGGCGCGTTTCAGTCCGGCGGCGCCACAGCCCGCTCGACCAGCGCGCGGCAGCCGGACGGCAGCCCGGCGGCGACGGCCATCGCTTGTTCACGGCCCTTGTCAGACATCTTGCGCAATGTCTTGCGGACGATATCGACGACCTTCCCATCGTCGTGCTTGCGCGCGAATGCGGCAAAGTGATGCTCGAGGAAAACCAGGCAGGCGGCATCCTCAAGCATCTGAACATCGGTATCACGCTTGAGGCCCTTCTTCTGGAGAAGATCGGCAACCCGGCCGATGGCCTCCGGCCCATATCCCGCTTCCGCCAGGATTTCACCGGCGGTCTCGGCATGGAACTGCCCAAGATCCTGGCGCCAATTGAGGTACCCGCCGCGTCCCTCGGGGTAATCGGAGCGGGGAATGCGCCAGCGCGCAATATGCTGGGCCCGGGCCGCAAGGCGCAGCGGTTCCGAGGCTTGGGGCGCGAGCCGGAGTAGCCAACCGCTCATGCGCTGGCCGTACAACAACGCGGCGGGCACCGGCTTGCCGCCGGCGATCTCGGAGGTGGGGTCCCCGGCGTTCAGCGCGTCGATCGCGGCGATGGCGGCGGCGAAGCGCCCGCGGGCGTTGTCCGGCGGAGCCGCGGTCACCCCTGGTTGATCGGCTGGTTGTTGTTCTGGCCGTCGAACCATTGGTTCCGGTTGCTCTTCGGTGCCTCCGGGTCGACTGCGAAGCGCCGCGCACCCTTTGACCGCATGTCGTAGGACGCGACCTGAAGCAATTCCAGGGCTTCGTCGGACGCCTTTTCGAACCAGTAGCGCGCGCCGCGCGGGGTCACCACCCCTTCCATGGGACCGTATTCGCCGACCAGCTTGTCGCCCGGCCCATAGAACCGGGCTCTGCCGCGCAGGACCATCCAGAAGCTGTCCATGCCCTCGTGGTAATGCAGAACGTTTTCCCCGCCGTCCTCGATCACCTGGACCACGCCCTTCATAAGGTCGGTGCCCGCAAGGCGCACCAAACCCTTATTCGCGTCGCCGAGGCTCTCGGGCCTTTTATATTTGAAACCCATCATGCGGCGCTCGGCCTCTTCATGCTGGGCGGCCTGTTCCGGGGTTTCCTCGATATCCTGGGTCGTCATCGCTTCCTCACTCTTTTCTTGCTGCGCCGGCACGGACACCGCAACCGGAGCAGCCTCGAGTTCATGTCCATCTTAAGTAAAGTTATAGCACCGACCGAATTCATGCCCCTACAGGGAATGCGGGGCCGTTCTCGTTCCGTGCCGTGCAAAAAAGGGGGGACGGCGCGCTGGCGCCGTCCCCCACGGATCGAACCGTTGGCGGTTACTTACACTCGATGCTCTTGGCTTCCGTCTTGTGGCCTTCATAGGTGACGGCGCATTCCATGCCGGCCTTGAGCGCGCCGCGCTTGGCCTTCTTGCCGCCGATGGTGACCTTGGACCGTTTCGAGCGGCGGCTGACCGAGGCATAGACCTTCTTGCCGTTGTCCATGAAGTAGATCTTGGAGCCCTTCTTGTTGGCCTTGTCCAGCTTGACCTCGACGGTGCGGTAGTTGGTCTTGCGCTGCTGGAACCCCTTCTTGGAGGCCAGCACCGCCTGGGCCATCAGAACCACGTCCTTGGGCGTGTTCCAGACGTCCTTGACCAGCTTGGCGACCTCCGGCCCGGACAGCGGGCTCAGGGCCACGTTCAGCTTGGTCGCATCGGCGACAAATTTGGGATCCTTCATGGTATCCATGAAGGCCGCCTGCAGTGCCTTCAACCGGTCGGCCGGGATCTTCGGCGGCCCGAAATAGGGCCGGCCCATGTCGTTGGGTGCCGAGAACAGGACCAGCATCTGCCTTTCCTTGTCGTTGCGCCCGAGGTCGATGAGCAGCGGCACGTCGGGCAGCTTGGGATGCTTGTTCATGCCAATCTGTAGAAGAATACTTACCTTCTTATCGAAGTACCAACTCCTGTAGCGCGCCATGAGAGAGTCCCACCCCATGCCGCAGCGCCCGGTCACCTCGTTCCGCTCCATGGCGAGATGGAC
>JAOTVC010000160.1 GCA_029863585.1 Alphaproteobacteria bacterium
TATTTATTATCGCAAAACAATAACTTAGGTAATGGCGGAGGGAGAGGGATTCGAACCCTCGATACGAGTTATCCCCGTATACCGGTTTAGCAAACCGGCGCCTTCAGCCGCTCGGCCATCCCTCCGCAGGGCCGGACCCCGCCGGGCCCGGGCACATCGTTCTAAAGGCGGGCGCCCGGGGCTGTCAACGTCCGCGGCAGCCCGCGCGCCCTTTCACCCCTTGGGCAGGCGCTTGGTCATCCCCGCCCACAGGCCGGAGAAATCGCCCCGGGCAAGGAGGCGGGCGCCCAAAGCCAGGTTCGCCCATCTGATGGACCAGCGGCTGCGGCCCGCGACCAGCGGCTGCGCCGACCAGTCCCGGGCCTGGAACGGCGCCGTCATCCGGAAGACCACGGTCCGCGGATAAGATCGCTCGCGCGTCCAGCCGGGCTCGCGTTCGAGGAAATCGACCAGCACCTTGCCGGTCCAGACATGGGTGTCGTCGATCATCACAAGGCCCCCGACCTTGAGCCGCCTCCCGAGATAGAACCAGTCGAGAAAGGGAACCGGAAAGCCGTGGCCGCCGTCGATCAGGACGAAGTCGAGTTCGGTCTGCGGCAGCGCCGGGACGGCATCCTGGGACGGCGCCACGAGGAACCGGACCCGATCCAGGGCGATGGCGCGCGCCGCGCAATACTCCTGCAGGCGCGTCACCTCCTCCTGGCTGGGGGTAATGCAGGTATGGTGCGCCCGCTTCAGGGCGAGGGCGGCGGTGCTGACGCCGAGCCCGGTCTCCGCCGTATTCCAGCCGGGCTGCACCATATCCCAGATGAAACCAAGGGGCTCGGGCCGAAGCGCCCAAACATGGGTCCCCCCGGCATGGACGATGGGGGGATCGTCAATCAACCGATCGAGATCCATCGCGCCGCCGCTCCCCTGATTGCCCAAGCGCCGGGCACCGTGCCCGAAAAACGCCGGTGGCGCAACGCCGCCGGTCTGGCCGGCCGCATCCCCCCGGCTTCGATGGATGGAACTAGTTATCGGCCCAGACGCGGTAGGCGTCCTTCATCGCCTCCAGCGCCGATTCCACCTTTTCGGGCGGCGCGTCGCTGCGGGCCACCAGATCGTTATAACCGTTGCGCGCCCGGATAAAGGACACCCAGAGATCGGCCTGGGACACGGCGCTCGCCGACCGCCGCTCATACCTGTGCCGTTCAGCGGTCTCCACGTCCTGCAACACATGCCGCAACCGGTCGGCCACCTTGTGCGCCCCCGTGGCATAGGCGTGGTTGAACGCGGCGAGGATCTTGTCGCTCAGCCGGCGGTCGTACTGGGACTGGCCCGCCGCCGCGCCGTTCAACTGGGACTGGCGCCGCGGTCCAGGCGCACCGGAACCGGCCCGGGCCCCACCCTCGGTTTTAGTCTGGACCATGATATTTCCCTCCACGAGCGGATGGCTCGCCACGCTGCCGATTGTCGCCAGGACATCGTTAAATTTCGGTCAACGGATCGCACCGAAAAAGGACTATTACTTTATTGATATTTTTTCGGCGCTTTTTACGCCTTTTTAATTAGTTCCTACAAAAATGCCACCGGTAATCTCGTTGGGAGGAGTGCAGGAATCATGGCGCTTTCAGGTGGATCGATCGAGACGCTGATGCAGCTACTCGAGGCCAAGCTCGGAACCGTGGAGGTCTTCGACCGGGAGGATGCCCGAGAGGTGAAGGGCCTCCATCGGTGCCGCGAGGAGCTGGAAGCCTGTCGCGCCCGGGCGGCGCGCCGAGCGGGCCATCCGGTCCGCCGCAACCCCCCGAGCCGGGCCGCATCGGCGGCGCCCTTCTAAGCCCCAAATCAGACACCCCGGTTGCAGCACCGGGTTGCGAGAGGGGACCGCGCGATTACCCCCCTGACCGCGGTCCCCTCTTACCATTCCGACGATCGAAAGCAGCCGCGGCCGGATGCACCGCCCCCCACGCCGCGTCAGCTATCGCCCCGCGGCGGCACGTCATAGCCGCTTTGGGTGGCCGGACGGGCTTTGACGCGGGCGAACCAGTCCCGCAAATGCGGCCAGGGCGCGACATCGACGCCGTGGGCTTCGTGCCGGTCGACCCAGGTCCAGGACGCGATGTCGGCGATGGTGTATTCCGCTCCCGCAAGAAACTCACGGCCGCCCAGCACCTCGTCCAGGATGCCGTAGAGGCGTACCAATTCGTCGACATAGACCCCGAGGTTCTCGTGGGGCTCCCCGGCCTCCTTGCGGCGCAGAAGGTGATGCACCTGCATGGCGGTATGGGTCACCTGGGAAGACCCGAAGAACAGCCACTTCAGCGCCTCGACCCGGCCGACGCCCGCCGCCGGCAGCAACCGGCCCGAGGTCTCGGCGAGATAAAGCAGGATGGCACCCGATTCGAACACCGTGATGGGCCCGCCTTGCGCCCCATCGTCTTTGATCACGGGAATGCGGCCGTTGGGATTCATGGCGAGGAATTCAGGCGACTTCTGCTCTTTCTTCGCAAGGTCGATCGGGTGGACGGTATAGGGCAAGCTGCATTCCTCGAGCGCGATGGCGACCTTGCGGCCGTTGGGCGTGGCCCGGCTGTAGAGATGGATCATGGCGCTCTCCCTCGCTCTAGAGCCCGTCGTCCCGCGGCGGGACGCCGAGGCCGCGGATCACTCCGTCCCGCGCCCCCACGGTCTCCAACCAAGCCTTGAGCCGCGGCAACACCGCCATGTCGATGCCCTGCATTTCCCAGCGGTAGACCCAGGGATAGGCGGCGATATCGGCGATGGTGTATTGCGCGCCGGCAAGGTAGGGCCCGTCCGCCAGTCCGGTTTCCATCACGCCGTAGATGCGCGCGTTCTCCTCCTGCCACTCTTCGAGGTCGGGATGGGGCGCGCCCGCGTCACGCAGACGGGCCAACCAATGGACCTGCATGGCGCCGAAGGTCAGATGGGTGGAAACGAAGAACAGCCACTCCAGGGTCCGCGCCCGCACCGCTGGTTCAGCAGGCAGGAAGCGTCCCGATTTCTCCGCGAGATACATCAGGATCGCGCCCGATTCGAACACCGTGACCGGCTGCCCGTCGGGGCCGTCGTCATCCGCAATCACCGGGATGCGGCCGTTGGGGTTCATCGCGAGGAACCAGGGCTCCTTCTGCTCCTTGCGTTCCAGGGCCATCGGCCGGACCTCGTAAGGCAGCCCGGTTTCCTCCAGCATGATGGAGGCCTTGCGGCCGTTCGACGTCGCCTTGGCGTAGAGGGTAATCATGAGACGGTTCAGCGCTTTTCGTATTGGGCGTCGCCAAACATAAGGTTCCAAGCCTTCTCGTCCATTTCAGCCCGCGGCACGCCTTCCAGAATCTCGTTGCCGGCGATGACGCCGGGCCGCGCCTCGATCTGCTCGAACCAGCGCTTGACGTTGGGATACTCGTCAGGATTGACGCCCCGGCGTTCGGGATTGCGGCACCAGGGGTAGATCGCCATATCGGCGATGGAATAGAAATCGCCGGCGATGTATTCGTTCCGCTCCAGCCGCTTGTCCATCACGCAATAGAGCCGGTTGGTCTCCTTGCCGTAGCGCTGCTGGCCGTATTCGATCTTGTCTTTCTCGAACTTCTCCGCGGCATAGACCAGGAAGTGGTTGGCCTGGCCGAACATCGGCCCGACGCCGCCCATCTGGAACATCAGCCATTCCATCACCCGGTAGCGCGGCTCGCCTTCGGGCGGCAGGAACTGGCCGGTCTTTTCCGCCAGGTAATAGAGGATGGCCCCGGATTCGAACAGCGACATGGGCTTGCCGCCCGGGCCGTCCTGGTCGACGATGGCCGGGATCTTGTTGTTGGGTGAGATCTTCAGGAATTCCGGCTTGAACTGATCGCCGGCGCGGATGTCGATGGCGTGCGGGCGGTATTCCAGGCCGGTCTCCGCCAGCATGATATGGACCTTGCGCCCGTTCGGCGTGGTCCAGGAATAAAGATCGATCATGGTCTCCCTCCGGCTTCCCTCATCTGGGTTGCGCTGAAATGGAACGGGCTCAAGCCGCGGCCGCCGCCTCGGCGCGGACCTCCTCGATGACGGCGGCCGCCCGTTGGGTCGCGGGACGCGCGCCCACCAGTTTGAACCAGCGCTCGGCATTGGGGTAGTCGTCAAGGCGCGCGCCGAACCGGGCGACGGTGCCGAGATGCGGCCACAGCGCCATGTCGGCGATGGAGTACGCCTCGCCCGCGATGTATTCGCTCTTGCCGAGGCGGTTGTTGATTACGTCCAGCAGGTGCTTGGCCTCCTTGACATAGCGCGCCTCCGGGTAGGCCATGTCCGGCTCCGCCACGTGCTCATGGAAATATCCCGCCTCGGTGAACAGCGGGCCGGGGCTCGCCATCTGGAACATCAGCCACTGCATGGTGGTGAACCACTGGCGCTTGTCGTCTGGCCGGAACTGGCCGGTCTTTTCCGCCAGGTAGATCAGGATGGCGCCGGATTCGAACACCGTGAAGGGCCCGCCCCCGGGGCCGTCTTGATCGACGATGGTGGGCGTCTTGTTGTTGGGGTTGAGCTTGAGATAATCCGGCGCAAACTGCTCGCTCTTGCGCAGGTGGACGATGTGGCGGGTGTAGGAGAGCCCGGTCTCTTCCAGCATCATGAAGATCTTGCGGTTGTTGCCCGACCGCCAGCAGTAGAAATCGATCATCGTCTCCCCCTATTGCGCGGCCGGCGCCATGGCCCGGACATCCTGGGCGATCTGGTCGGCCTTCAGGACCGCCGGGCGCGCCTGGATGACATCGAACCAGCGCATGAAGTTGGGGTAATCCTCGCCCCTGAGGCCGCGCTTCTCCCAATCCTGGCACCAGGGGAAGGTCAGCATGTCGGCGATGGTGTACTCGTCGCCGGCGACATAGGGCACGTCCTTCAGCCTTGTATCCAGCACCGTCATCAGGCGCCTGGCCTCCTTGGTGAAGCGCTCAAAGCCCACGGCCATGCCGGGCTTGTCCTTGCGCGAGACGAAGTGCCCCGCCTGGCCGAACATCGGGCCCATGCCGCCCATCTGGAACATCGACCACTGGATGGTGATCGACCGCTGCCGGGGCTCGGTGGACAGGAACTTGCCGGTCTTGTCGGCGAGATACATCAGGATCGCGCCGCTTTCGCACAGCGCGAAGTCGCCGCCGCCGGGCCCATCGCGGTCGATGATGGCCGGGATCTTGTTGTTGGGCGAAATCGCCAGAAACTCCGGCTTGAACTGATCACCCGCATTGATGTTGATGGGATGGAGGCGGTATTCGAGGCCGCACTCCTCCAGCATGATGTAGACCTTCCGGGCGTTCCCGGTGGACCAGTTATAGACGTCGATCATGGACGCACTCTCCCCAATTTGGCCGCCTTGGGCGGAGTTCCAGCCTTCGCCCATCGTGCCTGAAGGACCCGGCTTGGACCGGCATCCCAACGCGGACAGCTTTCTTTCTCTGTTGGGCCCTTGTCCCCGGACCTTTGCGCCTGTTTATCACGGGCGCGCGTGAGCCGGAAGCCTTGATCCCGGCGCCGGGCGGCGGGCGTCAAAGCTGTGGCCCGGGAATGTTCACATCTGATAGGCTGGCGCCAAACAAGAAACACCGCCCGCCAAGCACGGGGGTGCCAAAACACAGCAAGGAGGAACGTCCAATGGCCATCGAAATCGTCGACGTCACCGGCCTCGGCCGCGAAAAGCAAAAGCGCCAGGTCATCATGAACACCCGCAAGATGCACGCCTGGGAGCATTACCTGGCGGCCCCCGGCGACGGCACCGACATGCATTGCCATCCCGGCGACCAGACCTTCATCTGCCTGGAAGGCGAATGCACCATGCACTTCCCAGACGGTGGCAAGGCCGTGCTGAAGCCGGGCATGGTGGCCCTGATCGAGGGCGGCTCGTTCTACCAGCTCGAGAACACCAATGACGGCCCCTCCGTCCTGATGGGCACGCGAACCGGGCCCAACGGTGCCAACCAGCACGTCAATTTCGAAACAAGGGAAGACATCCGTGCGCCCGGCCGCCGGGAGGAACACGTGCTCGGCGCCGGGGGCAACGACTAGCCCTTCCCCCCATGACATTCGCGGTATTCCGCGGCCGCGCGGCGACCGGACATCGCCGCGTCCCGCCGCCATGAAAGAGGAGCCGCCCGTCAGATCAGACGAGACAATCCCGCACCGCCAAACAGGCCCGCACCGCCAAACAGGCCCGCACCGCCAAACAGGCCCCCACCGCCAAACAGGCCCCCAGCGCCAAACAGGCCCCAGAGCCGAGCAGGGAGGTACCGATGAGCAAAACAGCCACACGCGTCACGTCGAGTAAGGGCAGTTGGAAGTTCCGTTTAGTCCCCTTGACCGCAGCCATACTGACCGCCGCCTTCTGGGCCCTGGCGCTCTGGCTGCTGATCACCCTACCCGCCGCCCGGGCAGCCGACCTGCCCGCCGCGACCAAAGACATTCTCAAGGACCTGAAACTGGATGCCTCGGTCCTGAAGGACATCGACCGGGCACTTGACCTGCCGAAGGCGATCCTCGACGGCGCGCGCAAGGAAGGCACGGTGAAGGTCGGCAGTTCCATCGACGCCAAGCGGTTCCTGGAGATGGTGAAGCCGTTCCAGGAACGCTACCCCTTCATCAAGATCAACTATTCCCGGGGCAACCGCTTCACCCGCGTCATTCAACCCCTGATCGGGCTGCAAGCGGGCCGCGTGACCACCGACGTGATCGCGGCGCTGGGCAACCAATACGATACCCTGAAGAAAACCGGGACGCTCGCCGACCTGAGAGGGTTGCCGGCGTATCGGGGGCTCGATCCGGCCATGAAAAGCCCCGACGGCCTATGGGCCGGCCAGGGCATGTTGATCCGCTGCATGGCCTACAACACGAACCTGGTCAAGCCCAACGAAGTCCCCAAGTCCTGGGAAGACCTGGTGACCAACCCGCGCTGGCGCGGGGCCAAGATCGGCATTCCCAACCGCCCCGATGCCTGGGCGCTGCACCTCTGGGCCACCAAGGGCGAAGCCTGGACCAAGGATTTCCTCACCCGCCTGTTCAGGGACGTCAAGCCGTCGCTGCGCAAGGAGGGCTCCAACGCCACCCTGGGGCTGATGGTGGCGGGCGAGTTCGACGCCGTGCTGACCGGATCGACCCGGCGCGGACGTCAATACGTCGCCAAGAAGGCGCCGTTCGCCATGGTCTGTCCGGAGATCGCGGCGGTCGGGCTGTCGGACGTCGCGGTGATCAGGATCTCCCCCCGCTTCAACGCGGCGATGGTCTACGCCAACTGGCTGATCAGCCGCGAGGGCCAGCTTGCCCAATATGCCCGCACCGGCTATGGCCCCACCTATGCGGACCTGCGGGAGAAGGGCCTGCTGCCGCTGGCGGCGGTCGTCAAGGGCGCCAAGATGGTGATGGGCAATTACGACCTGCAGACCAAGTACGGCGACGCGTTGGCCAACTTCTGGGACGCGCTGTGGTATCGCGGCACCGGCCTGAAGATGCGGACGGTGGAAGTGCGGATCACCGGCGCCAAGCGCGGCGGGCGGCGCTATCATTTCATGGCCGACGGCAAGGAGCAGAAAGTACGGGTCTCGAGCTCGCGGACGGAGATCCTGGTGAACGGCAAGCGCCAGGGGCGCAAGGCGGTGAAGACGGGGATGACCTGCCGGCTCACCTACCCCGGCGACGACCAGGAAGCGAAAAAGGTCGACTGCCGCAAATAGGTAACCGATCGCGGCGGGTCATGCCCGGCACCGGGCCGGGACGCGCATCCGCCCGGCACCGGAGCGATCCCATTGCCTTCGCCTGCCGGCCCCCTTCCCGTCATGCCCAGGTACATCCGGGGCATCCGCAGCATCCATGCGGCTTGCCCCTGAAAAGCCGGCGGGTGACGGCACGCGGGAGAACCCGCAATTCGCCCTGGTCTCCCCGCGCCATGATTTGATACCTTGCGCCGCGCAGCGCATCAGGCAAGGGAGACGATCGACATGGCGGAGACGGACAAAGCGGCATCGAAATGGGTCGCCTTCGGCGCCTTCCTGGTGGGCGGCATCATCGGCTTGAGCGCCGGCATCGCCGTCGGGCTGTTCATCTTCCCCTACATCTTCCAGCCGCCGCCGGCCATGGAGACGGTCGCCAACCGGGCGTCGAAGACGGTCGTGGCCAAGGCCACCTTCATCCATGCCAATCCGTCCGATCCCGTGCATTATGGGAAGGGCAGCGCCACCGTGTTCAAGGACCTGGTCCATCTGGAGCAGAATTTCGAGGTCGGCCCCGGGCCCAAGTATCACGTCTTCCTCTCGCCCCGGGCGCCGGTGACCAAGACCGAGGATTTCGACGAATCCAAGGCGCTCGACCTCGGCCCCATCAAGGCGTTCATGGGCAGCCAGAACTACCCCATCCCGGCCGGCACCAACCTCGCCAACTATCAATCCATCGTCATCTGGTGCAAGGCCTTCGGCGTCCTGATCAGCCCCGCGACCCTGGAATTCGCGAGGAAGTGAGAATCTTAAGTCACTAAAAACTGTCGGCTAAGACACCCTCATTTCACCCGTCATGCCCCGACGTGTTCGGGGCATCCAACAGAGACTGGACCCCCCGGACAAGCCGGGGGGTGACGTGTTAGGTGAAAGCCGGTTCTATTCGTCAGCGGGAAAAAAGGTTCAGTTCATCCGTCTCTGTTGGCGGCAGCGATGCTGGAGGGAAGACAGTCAGCAAACGCAAACTCAGCGGACTATTGTCGCCCATGCCGATTGATCGCCCGCACAAACACCGCAGAACCAGTTGAATCGACAAAATAGTGGAGATCGACGGCGTACCCGAATGTGGCCTTCGTTCCGTCGCTGTATGTGTACCTCAACTTTCGCACATCATGAATTCGGCATCTCATGATCTCGCTCAGCCCATCGGGCAACAACGATTTCATATGATCGCCAAACTCATATATTCGCCTTTCTTTGCTATTCGCATTTCTGAATGCCAAGCTGAACAAATCTGAGCTTTTCTTGGTCGAATCGCAGCTTATTGATTCATTCTTCAGCTGTTCCCTGAGTGCATCCGCGCTTTGGCCGGGACGAAAGGTTTTTTTCGCGAAAGACAGCGAGCGCTTTGCCGTCTTGGTTTCCAAGGTTTCAACACGAACGACGTAGGGGTATTCCTTCTCGAAATATTTCTGTTCTGCAGTCCCCGGACGTAGAGATACCCAAACCATCGCAAACAGGGTGAAGAGAATTACACTGGCCCT
>JAOTVC010000371.1 GCA_029863585.1 Alphaproteobacteria bacterium
AGCAGGCTCAGGTATTCGATGCGGGTGGGGGCCAAGTGGAATAGGGCCTTGAACCACAGCAGCTCGAGGAGGTTGTCACGACGAAGATCGATGAGAAACGCGATCTCCGGTCGAAGCCGGGCGATGAAAGAGAAGTTTTGATCGGGGCCGACGCCGATGTAGGCGCCACCGCGAAGAGACAGCGAGTCGAGGGTGCTGGCGACGTCCAGGTAGGTCGCTTCGTTGGAGATCAGGTTATCGGTATCGAAGAACCGACTTGGCTCCGAGAATTCGCGGATGATCCGCGCGAATGCGGTATCCGCGAGCCCGGCGACTTGCTGGGAATGCTCGAGCAGGCGGGGCGCGGCCTGCTCCTGACGCGTGCACCCGCCTGCCAGGAGGCCGACCAGAAGGAATACCGCACCTCTGCACCGCCCCGCTGAGCGCAGCATCACCCGGAGACCCAAGCCGAGTTTACGCCGAAGCCCCTCCGGTCCGGGCGAACCGGTTGTACAGCCATGCGAACACGGCCCCCGCAATAGCTCCGTCGAGCGCGGCATACAGGGTGAGCACGATCACGGCACCGAAGGTGGCGGTTACCTCATAGCCCGGGTAGACGGAGGCAAACAGGTCGAGCCAGGCGCCTGCGTAGGGCGGCCAGAGGAGGTTCGCCAGGCCGAGGAGGAAGAACATGACACCCCAGAGGATGGCGCCGGCGATGGAGAGTGCGCGGATATCGAGTTTCATGACCTCACTCCTAGCGAGGGTTGAGGCAAGGTAGAATCGCGAAGCGGCCGTGGCAATTGTCGCCATACCGGGCCCGGGAAGCGTCGCGAGAGTGCACTCGAGTGCTCTGGGGCGCGCGAACTCAGGTGTCCGTCGAGGGCGTGGGAGTTCGCCCTGCTCAACGCTGGTGAGGTTCCGCCCTGGCCTCGGTCAAGAAGCGCCGGAGCAGATCATTACGGCTGACGATGCCTACCAGCACCGGCTTCCCACTGTGTCGCTGGACCACGGGGATGCTCCGCAGGCGGGTTTCCACCATGAGGTCGGCCACGATGGCGATCACGTCGTCCGGTTCGACCGTGATGATCCCGTGGCGCATGATGCGGTTGACCGGCAGGTCCGAGATGGAGGCCAGGTCGGGAACCTCGAACGTGGCATCCGGGCGCAGCAAGTTGAGGAGGTCGAGCTTGGTCACGATGCCGGCCAGGACTCCCTCCTCATCAACGACGGGAAAGCCGTTGTAATCGTGATGATCGAAGAGGATGACCAGCTCGCCGATGGTCATGTCCCGATGCACCGCCATCGGCTCTTTGGTCATGACCTCCCTGACCGGAAGGGTCGAGACGGATTCGGACATACACGCCTCCTGTCATCGATACGACGGTGACGCCCTCAGAGTGGATGCACTGCTATAAAGTTGAGCCGGGGGGGTGAAGGATCGATGAGGCAACCATGAGGGTCGCCCACCCCCGGGGACTTGGGCGATGACATAGGCACGGGCGGGGAGCCCGGGCCCGGGGCCCCGGCCTGCGACGAGCGGCGGCAGGCCAGGGCTTTGAGCCGGGTGTCTATTCCTTGACGCGGTCCTTCAGGCCCTTCCCAGCGCGGAAGGACACCGTCTTCCGAGCCTTGATCATGATTTCCTTCCCGGTCTGCGGATTCCGGCCCTTGCGCGCCTTCATCTTCCTGGTGCGGAAAGTGCCAAACCCGGTGATCGTGACATCCCGGCCGGCATCCAGCTCGGTCGCGATGATGCCCTGACGCGGCTTGGTGGAAAAGACGCTATCAATGACGTCCATCGCCTTGGTCTTCGAGATGTCGACCTTCTTGGCCAGCTTGTCGGCAAAATCTTCCTTGTTCACGCTCCGGCTCCTGGAATGGGGTTGGGTCTGGGATCGAGGAACGAACAAAACGCCGACCGCATAATGGGGCATTATTCCAGCCCGCGCAAGGCATCGATCAGGGAATGTGCCCGAAAACATAGGCATCCCAGGGGATGGGACTTTGAACGGCCCGCCGCTATGCCTTCCGGCAGGGGTGGCGCCGACTACTTTTCATGGTCTAATGTCCGGATCGAAATCC
>JAOTVC010000010.1 GCA_029863585.1 Alphaproteobacteria bacterium
GGCCGGACGGCCCTCGCCGCCCTCTGGGCCGGCCTGGCGCTCGCCCATTGGGGGTTCGGCGCGCCGCCGGTGATCGACGGGCAATCGGGGGCCATCGCGATCTTCTGGTTCCTGTTGCAGGCGGGCGTGATCCTGTTCGCGCTGTTGAAAGCGGAAGGCGGCCTCGCCCAGGGCGCGGGCCTGACGGCGCTTGCATTGCTGGCCTTGGTTCCCGCGGGCGGCGGGACCCTGGGCCTCGTCCTTGCCCTTGGGCTCTACGGCGCGGCCTTCGTGCTTTGGGCGCGGCCGGGCCGGGCGCGGGAGGCGGGCCTGGCGGCGGCGGGGCTTGCTCTCGCCCTCGCCGGGCAGGCCGGCGGGGCGGTCTGGCTTGCGGTGGGGGCGGCGGCATTGCTGGTCCCGGTGGCCTCCCTGTTGCCGCTGTCCTGGCCGGGCCGGGTGCCGCCGGCGCCGGCCGCCGGCGACCGCGCCTTGGTGACGGCCCTGGCGGCCGTGTTGATGGTGGCGGGAGGCCTGCAGATGGCGGCGCGCGGCGGGCTCAGCTCGGCGCCCGCCGAGATGCGCGCCTTCGTCGACGTTCAGCTGTGGGCGCGGCGCCACACGCCGCCCGGGACCGTGTTCCTGCCCGTCGGCTTCAGCGGGTTTTCCGTGCTGTCGCGCCGCCCGGTCTGGGTCGACTGGCAATCGGGCGGCAACGCCATGTGGGCGCCGGAGGCCTACGCCGGATGGTGGCGGCGCTGGCGCCGGTTGCGCGAGGTCCGCGGCCTGGATGCGGCGCGGGCCCTGGCCGCCGCCGAAGGCATCGCCTATATCGTGTTCGACCGGGCGGCGGTGGCGCGCCGGGGCGCGCCGCAAGGCTGCGTGGCTTATGAGAATGCGCGCTTCTGGGTGCTCGGCCCCTGTCCGCCGAAGGCCCAGTGAGCGCGGTGCGCGGTGAGGAAAGATTAGGGATTTGCGCGTATGTCGTTTCGCGCTAGGTTGCGCCCGATACGCGACAGCCGCCTTAGCTCAGCTGGTAGAGCATCGCATTCGTAATGCGGGGGTCGTAGGTTCGAGTCCTACAGGCGGCACCATTATTTCACCGGACTAGAGGTCTACCGCTTTTCGGCGCCGTCACGACAGGTGCGCCGAAAATGCGTTGTTGGTTTGCCGTGAGCCGGTCGGGCTCACGCGTCGAGCCTTGGTCGGCGGTGCGAAGGCTCTCAATGATGCCGCAATCGGGGTACACTGGTTTTTTGATCCCGGCTGAGGATGTCTCTTCATCATGATCGTACAAGATGTCCGCCGCGCGCCGCTCGAGGGACTCCGTGTCTTGGAACTCGCAAGCATCCTTGCCGGCCCCTGGGCCGGGCAATTGCTTGCGGACCTCGGCGCCGATGTCATCAAGGTGGAAGCCCCCGGCCGGGGTGATGAAACCCGGCGCTGGGGACCACCTTTCATGGAGGGGAGCGACGGCCAACCCCTCGAAGCCGCGTATTTCCATGCCTGCAATCGGGGCAAACGCTCGATCGAGATCGACCTCGCCGCCCCCGATGGCCAATCCCGGGTGCGCGAACTGGCCAGCGACGCGGATGTGCTGATCGAGAATTTTCGGGTGGGCCGCCTCGCCGGCTTCGGGCTCGACTATGCGGCTCTCGGCGCCCTCAACTCACGACTGATTTACTGTTCAATTACCGGATATGGACAAGACGGTCCGTATTCAGAACGCCCGGGTTACGACTTCGTCATCCAGGGGCTTTCCGGAATCATGGATCTCACCGGGGAAGCCGATGGTCCGCCGCAGAAGACGGGGGTCGCATTCAGCGACATCTTCACCGGAATTTACGCGGTTGTGGCGATACAGGCGGCTCTCATCGATCGCTCCCGAACCGGTCGAGGTACTCATATCGATATGGCGCTCTTGGATTCCATGGTTGGCGTCTTGGCCAACCAGGCGTCCAACCTGTTCGTGTCCGGGACGGCGCCCCATAGGATGGGAAACGCCCATCCCAATATTGTTCCGTACCAGGTTTTTCCCGCGCGCGATGGCCGAGTGGTGATCGCCGCGGGCAACGATCGGCAGTTCGCCGGCCTGTGTGAGGTGCTGGGCCTGCGCAACATCGCGAAATCCGATGCCTATGCGAATAACGCCGCGCGGGTTGCGAACCGGGCGGCATTGGTTGCCGAACTCGGGGCCGCCACGCGCCGCTGCGACGCCAGCGACCTGATAGAGCGGCTTTCGGATGCGGGCGTACCGGCCGGGCCGGTCAATACCCTGGACCAGGTCTTTGCGGACCCGCAGGTCATTCATCGCAAAATCAAGGTCTCCCTAGCGGATACCGATACCAAGGCGGGCTCGACGGCGGGTCTTCGCCCGCCCTTCCTTCTCGACGGGTCTAGCGTTCACAGCACGCGACCGCCCCCCCGGCTGGGTGGCGACAACCGCGACATCCTGGGCTCAGGGGATGCGACCTGGCCGGACCCGCCCGGGCGAGACTAAGCAACGAAGAGGGTCGCTATCTATCGGCTTCCCCGGCAGTTACGTGTCGCCGGAAAGCAGAACACGCCGATTTCCCTATATTTCCCCTTCGGCGTTGACAGGTGAACGGGCCCGCGACACAGTGCCCCATATTGAAATCTGGTTTTAACAGGTGAAACCATGTGCCCCGTGCGAGGCGCGATCCGGATTGCTTGTGAGAAGCCGGAAACGATGCGGAGGCGGCAGGAGACAGGATGGATTTCTCGCTAAGTGAAAAAGAAAAGGCGTTCCATGAGCGGGTTCGCGCCCTGGCAAGAGCCGAACTTGCCGACGGCGCCTTGGCTCGTGCCCACAGCGAAGAGTTCCCCGGCGACGTGATGAAAACGTTGGTGAAAAGCGGTTTGATCGGGATCACGATCCCGGTCGAGGATGGCGGCCATGGCGGCTCGCTGATGGAGGCGGTCCTGGCGATCACGGCCATCGCCGAGATTTGCCCGCGCAGCGCCGATGTCGTTCAGGCAGGCAATTTCGGACCGATCCGGGTCTTGTCCGCGTTTGGCACCGACGATCACAAGAATCGATACCTGAAGAAACTCCTCGACGGGGAACTGCTGATCACCGTCGCCATGAGCGAGCCCGAGGCGGGCTCGGCGGTGACCGACCTTGAGACGACCGCGGAACCGGAGGGAGACGGATACCGTCTGAACGGCACCAAGGTTTACACGACCAATGGCCTACACGCGGACTTGTTTCTGACCTATGTCCGCTACGGCCCCGGCCTCGACGGCATTGGATCCGTGCTGGTGGAACGCGGCGGCGACGGCTTCAGGACCGGAAGCCCGTCTCGATTCCTGTCCGGAGAGGGCTGGGTCGAGATCCGATTCGAGGACCTCTACATACCGCCGGAGAACGTCCTCCTGGGGCCCGGTGGATTCAAGAAGCAGATTTCCGGTTTCAACGTCGAACGCCTCGGCAATGCCGCCCGCTCTCTAGGCGTGGGCCGCTGCGCCTTCAACCTTGCCCGGGACCACGCCTTGACCCGAGAACAGTTCGGCCGGCCCCTTTGCGAATTCCAAGGTCTGCAATGGAAATTCGCCGATGCGGAAATCCAGCTCCAGGCGGCCGAGCTCTTGCTTCACCGGGCGGCGGTGAACGCCGATGCGGGTTTCCCCTCGGCGCTCGAGACGTCGGCCGCAAAGGTCCAGTGCAATACCGCCGGGTTCCAGGCCTCGGACATGGCGCTTCAGGTCATGGGCGGGCTCGGCTACAGCGAGGACAGCCTGGTCGAATACTGCTTCAGGAAGACGCGAGGCTGGATGATCGCCGGCGGGTCCATCGAGATGATGAAGAACCGCATCGCCGAAACCGTCTTTGACCGGCGGTTCTCCCAGCGCCCGCCGCGGCCGGCGCGATAGACGGCCGGCCCGTGTCGCGCGCGCTCTCCCAGTCTTTATTCGCGCCCCGGACCGTGGCCTTGATCGGCGCGTCGGGCGATGTGGAAAAGGCGCCGGCCCGGCCGCAGCGTTACCTCAAGGCACATGGCTTCAAGGGCAAGGTCATCCCGGTCAATCCTTCGAGAAAGGAAGTGTTTGGCGTGCCCGCCATTGCCAATGTGCGGGATGCGCCGGGCCCCATCGATCATGCCTTCGTGATGGTGCCGGCCAAGGCTGTCAAGTCGGTGATCGCGGACTGTGTCGCGGCCGCCATTCCGCTTGCAACGATCTTCAGCGATGGGTTCGCCGATATCGGCCCGGAGGGCCGCGCCCGTCAGGATGAGATTGTCGGCATTGCCCGTGACGGTGGGATCCGCCTGCTGGGCCCCAACAGCATGGGGGTGATCAGCACGCGAAACGGCATGGCGCTGACCGTCAACACGGTGATGGATGGCGTCGACCTCCTGCCCGGCCCGCTGGCCTTGGTGTCGCAAAGCGGCTCCCTGATTGGGACTCTCCTGTCGCGGGCCCAGGCGCGGGGCTTGGGATTTTCCCATCTGGTTGCCGTCGGCAATGAAGCAGATATCACGGTGGGTGAAATCGTCGGAGCCTTGGTCGATGATCCGGACACCAGGGCGATCCTGTTATTCCTGGAAACTCTGCGCGGCGCGAAAGGGCTGGCCACGGCCGCGCGCCGGGCCTTCGATGCGGGGAAACCCGTCATTGCCTACAAGCTGGGGCAGTCTGACGTCGGGCGGGGCCTGGCCGCGAGCCACACCGGCGCGCTGGTCGGACCGAGCGAAAACGTCTCCGCGTTCTTCGCCCATAACGGCATTATCGAGGTGCGAAATTTCGAAGGCCTGTTCGAGTGCGCCCCCCTGGTCCTCGGCCGCAAACCGCCAAGGGGGCGCAAGGTGGCGGTGGTCACTACCACGGGTGGGCCCGCGGCCACGGTGGTAGACCACTTGGGCGCCCGCAACGTGGACTTGCTGCCGACCCCTCAGTCACTGGTCGAGGAGATGAACGGCCGCGGCCTGCATGTCAGCGCGGGACAGATCGTCGACCTGACGGCGGCGGGCACGAAAGCCGAGATTTACGAGGCCGCTCTTTCCACGCTCAGCCGGGAGGGAGATTGCGACGCCATTATCGGGATTGTCGGATCGTCGGGGCTGACCAATCCGGCCCACGCGGTGGGGCCTATCGTCGCCATGGCCGGCACGACGCCCATCGCCGCCTACCTCGTTCCCGAGGCCCCGCAAACGCTTGCCATGTTTGCCGAGAAAGGCATTGCCGCATTCCGCACACCGGAAGCCTGTGCCGATTCGGTTGCCGCCTTCCTGGACTGGCGCGCCCCCACCCCATCGTCCGAGTCGTCACTTTCACCGGAAATTTCGGCTCTGATCACCGATTTGCCCTCCGGGCCCTGCAGCGAGGCGCGTTCAGCGGAAATCTTTGCGGCGCTGAACATCTCGCAGCCGCTGTCGCAGGTTCTGGCGAGCCCGACGGAGAAGCCGGAAATCGGGTTTCCCGTGGTGGCCAAGGTGGTGTCGCCGGACATTCCGCACAAGACCGAAGCCGGCGCGGTGGCGCTCGGCGTCGCAGACCGCGAATCACTCATCGAGGCAGGGCGTGAAATCATCGAAGCCGCAAAGCGCTACCGGCCGGATGCCGCCATAGAGGGGCTGCTCGTGCAGGAAATGCATCGGGGTGCCGCCGAGGTGATTCTCGGCTACAAGCGCGATGGGGAAGTGGGGCCTATCGTCGTCCTTGGCACGGGTGGCATCCTTGCAGAAGTGTACAAAGATATTTCCGTGCGGATCGCCCCGGTCGATGTGGACACGGCGCGGGCTATGATCCGCGAAGTGAAGGGTCTCGCCGTGATTCGCGGGTATCGCAACTTGCCCGAGGGCGACATCGATGCCTTGGCGGAGGCGATCGTCAAGGTCTCCAGCCTTGCCGGATCAGGGGCTGAGCGGGTGCTTGATGCGGAAATCAATCCGCTGATCGTGAAGACCAAGGGCAATGGCGTGGTCGCGGTCGACGGCCTGATCGTCTGCGGCGACTGATGCCGCACGCCGCCTAACCAAGCGCATCAGGATTGAGCACGCGGAGCGGCTTGCCGTCCATCCAGGCCGCGATATCCTCGGCGATCTGTCCGTACCAAAGCTTGTAATTCGTATCGGTGACGAACCCGAGATGGGGCGTGATGATCGATCGCGGCAGGCTCCGCATCGGGTGATCCTTGGGCAGAGGCTCGGGCTCATAAACATCAATGCCCGCACCGCCGATGACCCCCGCCTCAAGCGCCTCGACCAATGCCTCCTGTTGCACGATCGGTCCCCTGGCCGTGTTCACGAGATAGGCGCTCGGTTTCATGAGGGCGAGCTCGTCACGGCCGACCAGGCCTCGCGTCCGGTCACTCAGCACCAGATGAATCGAAAGGAAATCAGCGGTAGCGAACAACTCTTCCTTGGTGGCCAGGCGCACGCCTACCTCGGCGCAACGCTCCGGCGTGAGGTTCTGGCTCCAGGCAATGACATCCATGCCGAAGGCCAAGCCGATCTTGGCGACATGGCCGCCGACCTTGCCGAGGCCGATGATTCCCAAAGTCTTGTCACCGATGCTGATGCCCACACTGGTCTGCCATTGGCCCGCGCGGGTGGCGCGATCCTCTTCGGGAATCCGCCGGGCAAGTCCCAGGATCAAGCCCCAGGCGAGCTCCGCCGTGGTCACTCCAACGTTATCGGTCCCGCTGACGATGACGCCGCGTTCCGTGGCGGCCTCTAGATCGATGCTGAGATTGCGCATGCCGGCGGTCACCAGAAGCTTGAGATTGGGCAGCCGCGCCAGAAGCTCGCCTGGAAACGGGGTGCGCTCGCGCATGATGGCCACGACTTCGAAAGGCTCCAGGCGAGCCGCGACCGTATCCATATCTGCGACGTGATCGTTAAAAACCGTAATCTCCGCCGACCGTTGGACCTGCGACCAGTCGGCCAAGGTCAGGGCGACATCTTGATAGTCGTCCAGTATCGCGATTCGCATTGGCTCCCCCCTGTTTCATCTTCTGGCCGGACCGCGGAGGCTGAGATCAATTCCGCCCCCCGGTTCATCGTCGCCGGTCCCGCACCAAACTGGCCATATCGGGCGCGCCATGCATAATACGGAATGAAATTTGGTTTCAACTAATGAAAATGAAATTCAATGGGTGAAAGAGAGCGGGCAGTTTACCGGATCGAAGCCGTTGATCGCGCCATCAACATCTTGACCGCCTTCACGCACACGGAACCGGAATTGACCCTCAGCGAGATTGTCGAAAAGACGGGCCTTGCCAAGGCAACGGCCTATCGCATGCTGTCCAACCTCTGCGCGCGGCACATGTGCCAGCTGGACGAGAAGACGGGTCGTTACAGCCTCGGCTATGAGGTTCTCAAGATGGCGGATATTCGCCGCCAGCAACTCAATTTCCGGATGCTTGCGTTGCCGGCGATGCAGGAACTGCGAGACGTATCCAATGAAACCATCGTTCTGAGCGTGCGTGACGGCGATGATCGGGTGAACGTCGATTATGTGGAAAGCCGCGATCCTTTGCGCCGTGTTCCGGAGCCGGGCCGGCGGGCGCCGCTCTACTCCGGGGCGGCCAGCAAGGCGTTTCTGGCATCAATGAGTGAGGAGGAGTTTGAGCGCTATCTTGCGCGGACCAAGCTCGAAAAGCGTGGTCCGAACACGATCACGGACAAGGATGAACTGCGTCGCACGATCGCCAAGAATCGCGCCGATGGGTTTTCAGAAAGCCGTGGCGAGCAGACACCCCAGGGAAACGCCATCGCCGCGCCGGTATTCGACAGTACCGGCCAAGCGGCTTTCGTGATCAGCATTTCATACGTGGATTCCCGCTTCACGAAGACCATTCGCAAGAAAACGACCGAGACACTTCTCAGGTGTTGCCGGGAAATGTCGCGGCAGCTTGGCGCCCGCCTCTAACCGCATTCCTGCGCGGGTCATGCGCCGCGCGCTATTGACTCACGGTTACAAGAGCCCTACGCTTTTCTTCGAATGAAAATGAGTTTCAGTAGATGAAACCTTCAGGGGCAGGCGGACCGGCTTAGGGGGCCGCCCTGTCGCTTTTCCAAGGTCGCATTCAAATAACGACAGGGAGTGAGAAAATGACAGCGTCTTTCGTCGATCGACAAAAAGTAACCCTTGCCGGCGTCGGCATGGCAGCCTTCGTCCTGACGGCGAGCGCGGGATTGTCCGTAACACCTGCATCCGCCGAAGTGAATTTCTCCGGCAAGCGCATCGTTTGGGTCGTGCCGTCACGCGAAGGCGGCGGAACCGATACCACCGCACGTTTCCTCATGCCCTTTTTCAAGAAGCATCTCCCCGGCAGCCCGACCATCGTTATCCAGAATATTCCCGGCAGCGGCACGCTTCCCGGCATCAATCAGTATTGGCATACCGCCAAGGATGACGGTCTCATGGTCCTTTCCATGACCACCGGCGGTCAGACCAACGCCGCGTTCGGGCATAAGGCGGTCAAGTACAAGCTCGGGAAGTTCAAGGTGTTGATGGGGATTCCCCAAGGCACCTTTGTTTACGGCCAGCCCAGTCTCGGCATAAGCGGCGTCGGCGACGTCGCCGCACTGATCAAGGCCGGGGCGAAGAAGCCCCTTACCTTCGGGGGTCAGAGCCCGACCTCCGCCGAGGTGCGCATGCTTCTCGCCTGGGATGCGCTCGGCGTCAATGCCAAGCCGGTTTGGGGCTTGAGCCGCGGCAAGTCGCGCAAGGCGTTCATGCGCAAGGAATTCGATCTGATGTACGACACCGCAAGCGGCTGGATCAAAAGCGCGCGCAAGCTGGTGAATAAGAAGCAAGCGGTGCCGTTGTTCACGTTTGGAGTTGAAAAGGCCGATGGCTCCATCGTCCGTGATCCTGTCGAGCCCGGAGTGCCGACCTTCCTCGAAGTCTACGAAAAGCTCCACGGCAAGAAGTTTAGCGGACTGCCGTACCAGGCCTGGTACGCGACATTCTCGATCGCGGTCATGAATTCCAAGGCCATCGTCATGCATCCCAATACGAAGCCTGATGTTTTTGCCGCCTACGAAAAGACGGTCCAGAAGGTCCTGAATGATCCGGACTTCAAGAAGGCCAAGGCGAAATGGCTCGGGATCTATGACATCTCGACGGGCAAACAGGCACAAAAAATCATGACCTCGGGTGCCGACATCGATCCCAAGGCGTGCGGCTGGCTCACCAATTTCCTCAAGACCAAGTACGACGCCAGCGTCAACTGCATGTAACGACGAACGGCCGCGCATCAATCTGAAAACCAAGCGGCCAGGGCCCGTGAGGGGCAAACTTCATCCCCACCCGACCGAACAAGTCGGGTGAGGGTGGGAATGGAATCTCTTGCCTGGAAAGCGGATCAAATGACGACTCTCGACCCCAAGGCCAAGACCAAGAAGCTTCAGGAACTGATCCACCGGAAGGACAAGGTGCTCGTGGTCATGCACCCGCCGACCGCCGCCCTTGCCAAGATCATGGAAAAGGCCGGTGCGGAAGTGGCCTTCGTCGGCACCGGCGGCGTCGTGGGGGCGTATACCGGCATGCAGGATGTCGGTGCCGCCTCTTTGACCGAATGCGTGCAGATCGCCGGCTGGATCGCACGCTCCGTCAGCTTTCCGGTGATGATGGACGGTGATACCGGCCATGGCGGAGTCATGGCGGTTCGCCGGCTGGTGCGCGAATGCATCCTGGCGGGGGTTGCCGGCGTCCGCATCGATGACCAGCCGATCGAGGGCAAGCGGCGGACTCAAAGCGCGGGTCTGGAAGTCGTTCCCATGGAGCAGGCCATCGCGCGGTACCGTGCCGCGGTCGATATGAAGAACGAAATGGATCCCAACTTCGTGGTCATGGCCCAGTGCTACGCCCGGGATGCCGCCAACGGCGGACTGGAGGAATGCATCAACCGCCTGAAGGCCTATCAGACCGAGGCCGGATGCGACTGGGTTCAGTTCGAATCCCCCCATTCGGTCGACGAGATCAAGCAGGCCAGGGCCGCCGTGCCCGGCCCGTTTTCATTCATGAAGGGCAAGCTTCCCGGCTATCTCGGGCTTGATGAGCATCTGGCGCTGGGAGTGAACCTGGCCTGGTACCCAAGCTTTACCCACCACGTGACCTGGGCCGCGGTTTGGGACTTCATGCACGATTTCAATGAGCGCGGCATAGAGGCTTGGATTGCCTTCACGGCAAGCCGCAAAGGTAAGGATCCCTATCCGGATCCGGGTCTGCTTGAGGAAGGCGAGAGCCTGCAGAAGCAAAGGGAACTCGAAGAAAAATACTTCTCGGCGGAGGCATTGAAGAAATACCGGGACCAAGGGACGGATTGAGCCCGATTGGCGCAATATTCTTGAAGACAGAAGGAGAAATTTTCATGGCAAGAGACGGCTTCAAGATTTTCGATTCGGATACTCATGTGGGCCCGTTCGTAGACGTGCTCGATCCTTATTTGTCCACCGAGGCCAAACAAAAACTTGCCGATTGGGAAGAGTTCAAGACCGCCCACCACAAGACCGGCCACGTGACCTACACCAAGGGCCAGCGAAAGTATCGCCGCCGGCTGGGCACCGCGGCTGCGGATGAAACGCCGGCGGGATACATGGCGGGTTTTACCGGTCCCAAGCGGACGCGAAACCCGAACCCGGAAGGCGACACCGACCCGGCGCTGCGCATCGCCGATATGGATATCGAGGGTGTCGACGTCAACCTGACGCTGCCCTCCGGTTGGTTCGGTACCTGGACAACAGGTGACGACGTGAGTCTCGAGCAGGCCATGTATAAGGCCTATCACCGTTGGATGGACGCCTATTGCGGACCCTATCCCGATCGCCTGGGCGGCGTGATCCTGTGCTGTGCCCGAGACGTCCCGGGATCCGTTGCCGAGATCGAAAAATGGGGCAAGTCGGCCTGGGCCTGGGGCATCCTGGTCTATGCCCCTTATGGATCGCCGCTGGATCACCCCGACCTGGAGCCCATCTGGAAAGCGGCGGCCGATCATGACCTTTCCATTACGCTTCACACCTTCACCGTGATGCCGCCCTATGCGCCGGGTGGATTGGACAATTGGGAAAACCTGTGGCTGCAGCGGTCGGCGGCCCATCCGTGGTGCGGCATGCGCAACATGGCGTCCTTGATTGGCAGCGGTGTCATGGACCGCTATCCCGATATCCGGATCGGCACCCTCGAGGCCGGTCACGGATGGCTTCCGTTTTGGATGGCGCGAATCGACGAGCATTACGATACCATTCGTGCCGCTCTGCCGCCGGAGCTCAAGCACAAGCCGAGCGACTACATTCGCTCGGGCCGCTATTTCCAGAGCATCGAGATTCCGGAGGGCCAGGCCCTCACGCAGTCGGTCATCGACCTCGTCGGAGAAGGAATCCTGATGTACGCTTCCGACTACCCCCACAGCGAGAGCCACTTTCCGGAATCCGTGGATCTTTTCATGAAATGGGAGATTTCCGACGACCTGAGGCGCAAGATCTTGTGGGACAACGCGGTCAAATTTTATGCTCGGGCCGAAGTGCAATAGGTGCGAGGGGTGTTCAATAGCGTAGGTGCTGGCGGGGTGATGGATTCACCCCGCCCTTTGCCATGGGGCACCGGTCTCTTAGAGTCACGTTTGCGCTAGACGTATCAAGTGATCCGGAAAATCTGATCGAAACAATATGGAAGAAATCCTCCTCGCGCTCCTGCGGCTCTTCGAACCGACGCACCTGTTCTTCCTTTTTTTGGGCACCATGGTGGGCCTGATCGTCGGCGTGCTGCCCGGTCTCGGCGGCACCGCGGGTCTTTCGATCGTCCTGCCCTTCGCCTTCGGCATGGAGCCGAGCGCGGCCCTTGCCATGATGATCGGTCTGCTGGCGCCGACCACGACATCGGACACGTTTCCGGCTGTCCTGATGGGCATACCGGGTACCGCCGGATCCCAGGCCACCGTCGTAGACGGATTCCCCCTGGCCAAGCAGGGACAAGGGGCCCGGGCTCTCGGGGCGGCCTTTACCGCGTCGCTGTTCGGCGGGTTGTTTGGTGCTCTGGTTCTGACCGGCGCGGTTTTCGTGGCACTCCCCATCATCCTCGCGGTCGGATTCGGCGAGCAAATGATTCTCGTCATCCTGGCGTTGACGATGATCGGCATGCTGACCGGCTCCAATGCACTCAAGGGCATCGCCACCTGCGGCATCGGCCTGATGATCGGCGTTATCGGCGCCGGTGTGGCGACGGCGGAATGGCGCCTCGCCTTCGGCCAGCTTTACCTCGCCGACGGCATCCCCATCGTCATTATCGGCCTCGGCATGTTTGCGATGCCCGAGATCATCGACCTCTTGCGCCGCCAGACCACGATCTCGGAAACCGGAGACCTAGGAGAGGGCTGGGTTCAGGGATTCAAGGACGCCTTCATTCACAGATGGATCGTGCTGCGTTGTTCGATCATCGGCTGCCTGGTCGGTATATTGCCCGGCCTCGGTGGATCCGTCGTGGATTGGATCGCCTATGGGCACGTGCTGCAAACCAGCCGCGACCGGGAAAATTTCGGAAAGGGCGATATCCGTGGCGTGCTCGCGCCGGAATCCGCAAACAATGCCAAGGAAGGTGGAGCCCTGATTCCGACCCTGTTGTTCGGTATTCCGGGATCCGGCTCCATGGCCATCCTGCTCGGCGGGTTCGTTCTGATCGGGGTCGAGCCAGGCATCGATATGATCGTCACTAACCTCGATCTCACCTACACGATGATCTGGTCGCTCGCGCTCGCCAATGTGATCGGCGCCGGCGTGTGCCTGTTCCTGGCGGGGCCGGTGGCCCGACTCACGACGATCCGCTATTCCCTCCTGGCTCCCGTGATGTTCGTCGTGATCTTCTTCGCGGCCTACCAGGCAACACGAAACTGGGGCGATCTGATCGCACTTTTCGTGTTCGGAACCCTCGGCGTCTATATGAAGCGGTTCGGCTGGCCGCGGCCGGCGCTGCTGATCGGTTTCTTTCTGGCCTCCCGCCTCGAAGCATCCACCTATCAGGCGCTCCAAGTGTATGGCCTGACCTTCCTCCAACGGCCGGGGTCGATCATACTCGTCATCCTGACCATCCTGTCCGTGATTGCCGCCCTTCGATTCAAACCCAATAAGCCCAGCGAGGAAGAACGCCAGACCCTGCACGGCGATTCCTCACGCTACAAGCAGGCGGCGATGACGATCATCTTCATGGTCTGGTGTGTCATCGTGTTCCACGACTCGACCACGCAGAAGTTCCTCGCGCGAATCTTCCCCATGGGCGTATCTGTGCTGACCTTCATCGCCCTGGCCGTGATTCTCGCGCAGCAGCTGCGGACCAGCGCCGGCCACACGGTCCTGCACGATACGGATTTCGAAGGCTCGGGCACGATGGCGACCATCTCCCATTACCTTGCGTGGATCGTCGGCATGCTGGCCCTCGTGGCTGTGGTGGGATTCCCAATCGCCATGCTGTTGTTCATCGTCATTTTCACCACTGTGAAAGCGGGCCCAAATCTGGTTAGGAACCTCGCCATTGGGTTGTTCACCTTCTCCTTCATTGCGGTCATGTCCTATTTCCTGACCCTTAGATATCCCCAGGGCCTGTTGCAAATGGTCTTCGATATGCCGTGGTGGCTGGGTGGCTGAGTGGCTGGGTGGCTGAGTGGCTGGGTGGCCGAGTGGCTGAGTCTGCGCTCAGCGGCCAGTAGCATCCCAAAAGTCGTATTAGACAGCGCATCACATTGGAGGCGGATTTCGAGCCGTGAGTGAGGACCGAGGCACCCCGATCCCGTTCCGTCTGCAGGCAATCGTCTACGGCATCGCTTTTTTCGCAGGGAACCAGTTCCTCCTGATCTCCGTCATCATGCCGCTCTGGGCGTTGGAGCTCGGCGCTTCGCCGTTCTTTATCGGCCTCATCATTTCAAGCCGCCAGATTCTCGTGATCACCTTGTCGATTCATGGGGGCACTCTGCTGGATCGCTTCGGGCCGCGGCTTGTCATCATGTGCCTGGGATTTGGCGGAGCGGGGTTGACCCTGCTTTTTCCGGTTCTTCCGTTCCTATGGGCGACGATGGCGTTGCAGATGGCGACGGGTTTCGCCGAAGTCACCAGCTGGATCGGCGTGCAGGCGCTGACCGGCGGTCTGCTCAAGGGGCGCCCGGATTATGCCGGCCGCATGACCGCGGCCGCCCGGATCGGGGGCTTCTGCGGGCCGATCATGGTGGGCATCGTCTGGGAATCCTTCGGTGCTGTTGCCGCATTCGCCTTCGTCGCCGGATGGGTGGCAAGCTTCGCCCTCGTTGCGTCGCTGCTTCCCAGGGTCCAATCGGATTCACCGCCGGCCCATGCCGATACGCAAAAGCGGAGCGTCCTTCCCAGCCTCGGGGATTATGCGACGACCTTCCGCCTCCTGGTGTTTCCCGCGGTTGCCCTTGTCATCGCCGCCACCTTCATGCGCCAGGCGGGCTCGGGCATCCAGTCCTCGTTCTACGTCATCTGGATCAAGGAAATCGGGTTCACGGCCAGTACCATCGGCTTCCTGATCGGGGTCAGCAACGGGGCGTCGGCCGTTGCCGCGTTGACCACGGGGCCGCTTGCCAAGCGTTTCGCGCCGGATTTGTTGCTGATCGTCATGACCATCCTCGCCGTCGCCGCGATTGCCATCACGCCGATGCTGGGAAGCCTGGTTGCGCTTTCCATTGCCATGGGACTTCGCGGGATTGGCCAGGGGCTCAATTTTCCCCTGATGCTATCTATCGCATCACAAGCGGTGGGTCCGGACCTGCAAGGGCGTGTCGCGGCCCTGCGCCTCTCCTTCAATAAATTCGGCGGCGCCATCGTGCCTTTTGTTATGGGAGCGATCGCGGAAGTGGCCGGTCTCGAATGGTCGTTCTACATCGTCGGCATTGCCGGCGTCGGGTCGCTGGTACTTCTGGGGTTGTGGGTCGCCTTCAAGAAGAATTACAGGAAGGAGGAAATCTAGGGCGGGTCAAGCCACCTTGAGAAGGCGGGCGACACTTCCTGCATCTTCGAGATCTTCCAGGGCCAGCACCTCGTCGCAGAGTTCGCGGGCCTGGGTTTCCCCCATCCCGTGGCGGGCGAGCTTCATGAACTTCTCCACCACCATCTGCTCGGAAGCGAAGCATTCTTCCGATCCCCGCGGCGCCTCCACCGTCTCCTCCAGATGGGTGCCGTCCTTGAGGATGGTTTCCACTCGGACCATGTGCCGGTAGTTCGATCCCTTGGCGGTGATCTCGGGGTCGTGGCGCACCTCCACGCGGTCGGCGTAGGCGATCCGCGCGCGGTCGGTGAAGCTGTCTTCGGGGAACTGATCGACGAAAACGTCGCCTTCCAACATCAACGTCGCGATGCAGAAGGGCAGGTTGAGCTGGGCCGACGTCAGACCCTCCGGGCGGTATTTCCAGCCGACGTGATCCATGGTGACCTGAGAACCGTGGACGATGAATTTCTCCACGTCATCGGCGGTGAAGGGGTGGCGTTCCTGCATGGTGCGGATGGCGTCGAGCGTCGTGTGGTTGGAGCCGACGCAGGAATAGAATTTCAGCGAAATACGCATGGTCTCGAAGATTTCACCGAGGCCGGCACTGAGCGCCGCCATGTTGAAGCGGTCCTGGGAGCGGGAGAACGTCGTGCAGAAGCCGCCGTATTCGGATTCGAAGACATTGACGATTCCCGTAAATCCCTTCTCTGCCAGCAATGCCCCGTACAGCCCGCTTTGGGACGAGCGCCCGGCATGCATGCGCTTGACCATGGCCCCGTATTGCGCCGCCATCAGTCCCGCCGACTGGGTGCCGGCGATCCCCAGGGCATGGACCGTTTTTTCGGTGTCCAGGCCCAAGCCGCGGGCGGCCCCGGCGGCGGCCGAAAAGACGCCCGTTGTGGCGCCCGAATGCCAACCCTGGCCGATATGCTCCTGGCCCATGCAGATGCCGACCCGTGGCCCGACCTCATAACCGGCAAGGGCCGCAACCAGGAAGTCGCGGCCGGTCATGCTGCCGGGGCGTAGTTCGGTGATGGCGATCAGGGCAGGCAACGTCACCGCACCGACATGGAGCACGCCCTGCCGGTGGACGTCGTCGAGCTCGAACCCTTGGACCAGGGCGCCGTTTGCCAGGGTCGCATGGGGAACGGAAAGGCGCTGATCGGTGCCCCAGACACCGACGGAGCGATCGGAATCCACTTCGCTCAGGGTTTCAATCAGAATCCGGCTCCAGGGCAGGTTCACGCCGTAGATGGCGCAACCCAGAGAATCGAGAATCAGCAGCTTGAGCCGCGCGCGAACCTCGGCGGGAATGTCGTCGAACCGCACGGTTGCGACGAACCGCGCCAGAGCACTGGTATGGGGATTGTCCGGGCTTGTCGGTCCGCTCATCAATTTCTCTTGGCTGGCATTATGCTCGGGGAGCCACTCTCAGGCGGGGTCTCCTAAGCTATACTGAGCGGCGCTTGCTCGACAAGCGATGAACGCGTCCGAGGGCCATGAGAAAGGTGTGAAAAGATGGGGGAAACTCTGAATTCAAGACTCAGGAGCCGTGTCGCACGACGGGACGGAATGGTGGTTCCCGGTGCCCCCAATGCGCTGGCGGCCAAGATCATCGAGCAGACCGGATTCGAGGCGGTCTACGTTACCGGGGCGGGGGTGACGAATATGCATCTTGGGGTCCCCGATATCGGTCTGATTTCGTTGACGGAGCTCGCTGATCACGTCGGTGCCATGCGGGATGCCGTCGACCTGCCCCTCATTGTGGATGCCGATACCGGGTTCGGCAATGCGCTGAACGTAAGGCGCACAATACAGGTCCTGGAGCGGAGCGGCGCCAATGCCATTCAGTTGGAGGATCAAGTGTTTCCAAAACGCTGCGGGCATTTCGCAGGTAAGGCAGTGATCCCAGCCGGGGAAATGGTGCAGAAGATCAAGGCGGCGACCGATGCCCGCAAGGACCCGGACCTGATGATCGTGGCGCGCACCGATGCGGCGGCCTGCACCGGTTTTGATGATGCGATGGAACGCGCCGCGGCGTATATCCAGGCGGGCGCCGATATGACCTTCGTCGAGGCCCCGCGCAGTGAAGAGGAGCTCGCCACCATCGCGCGCGATCTCGCTGTGCCGCAACTGGTCAACATGGTGGCGGGCGGGCTCACCCCATTGCTGGGGCGGGACAAGCTCACCGCCATGGGGTTCGCCTTCATCCTTTATGCCAATGCCGCCCTGCAGGCCGCGATCCACAATATGCAGTTCGTGCTGACTCACCTTGAGGCGGAAGGCAGCCTTGAAGGCGTCATGGACCGGATTGCCGACTTTGAAGCACGCCAGGTCGCCGTGGATAAGCCCCTCTTCGACGGGCTTGAGAAGAAATATGCTGTGCAAGGCGATTAGGGTCTGGATGATTTTGTAGATGAAGCGAAAGCTTCCCCGGCCAGGATCAAAATCCAGGACCACGCCGCTCTCGATCGGCGCGCTGCCCATGCCTGCGACACGCTTCGTCCCGCTTGGGGCGGGCCAAGCAAATGCCGGGTCCGGCTCGACGTTGAAGAAACCGGGATAGAGGACGCGAT
Source organism: Alphaproteobacteria bacterium (assembly GCA_029863585.1). Classification (GTDB taxonomy): domain Bacteria; phylum Pseudomonadota; class Alphaproteobacteria; order SMXQ01; family SMXQ01; genus SMXQ01. Next base: position 17,511 of record JAOTVC010000010.1, read on the forward strand.
CCTATTTAATGGAGGCGGGGCGCGTCTCGACGCTACAATCGTTCGAGACAAAAAAACCGGGGAGGAACGCGTCCATGTACACCATCAGCCCGCACCTGAAAGGCATCTTCGAGCGGCAACTCAAGGAACGGGCCGGGCGCACCGGCCCTGCCAAGCGCGCGACCACCACGGTCAAGGGGACGGCGCTGTTCGACCTGCAGTTCCGCGGCGAGGTCGAAGGCCACAGCTTCATTTCCGATGAGCGCGAAAGTTCCGGCGGCCACGATGCCGGTCCCGCGCCGATGCGTTACTTCATCGCCGCGGTGATGTTCTGCCACAAGGTCTGGACCGTGAAGAAAGCGGGGCTGATGGGTCTCGCGTTCGATCGACTGGATGGCGAGATCTCCTGGTTCAACGACGTGCCGACGCCCCGGATCGTCTACAAGGGCAAGCCGATCTTCTACAGCCTGGGTAATTTCATCTTCCAGAACGAGACCGTGCAATGGGTGCCCCATGCGGCCTATGAGGGCTTCGGCCTCGGCGCCGACGACACGCCGGGGGACTGGGGCTGGGGCCGGTCCCAGGGCGGCAAGCACGGCCACGCCGGCAATCCGGTGTTCTACCGCAGCGCCGTGCCCGAATGCCGCTACAAGAACGGCGCGTTGGCCGAGATCTTGCTCCATCCGGTGGACCTCGGGTTTGGCCAGCCGATCGGTCAGCGCGGGCGGCCGGTCATGGCCGAGGGTGAAGTCGCTCAAGAGGTGCTGAGCTGGCTGCAGCGGGTTTCCGAGCCTTACGGGACGGACATCGTGATCGAAGGGGACAAGGGTGTCATCCGCGTCTAGGGCGGTTCGGGCCGGATGCCGGGCCGGCGGACTTTCTCGCTGTCCGCAGAAATGGCGGCCAGAAGGGATTCCCCGACTATGCCGGCTATTGACGCAGCTACGTTGCCGAGCGCATTTTCAAGGACCGCCGGCCGGTCCGCACCGTCCTCCCTCCCATCGAGGAAGGCTTCGGTCAGCCCCGCGCACAGAGGGGCCGGCCGATCATCGTGGACGGCGATATGGCCAAAGAGATCATCGAACGCGTGGCCGATCTTTCCCGCGCCGTTCGGAACCGCCATCGCCTTCCGGGAGGGGAAGGGCGTGATCGAATTGCCGTGAGGAACCGAGCGACGACGGAAGAGGCGCCATGCCCCGCCGCCGGCTCCCGGCCGAACCTAACATGACGACAGCCCTCCATTTCGCCGACTTTCTCCATCATCTGGCCCGCCGCGGGCTCGATCCCGCGCGCGCCGACAGGCTCGCCCTGCATCTGTTCGATACCCTCGGCGCGCTGGCCGCGGGCCGGACGGTTGCCGATGCCAAGGCCATCGCCACCCTGGCGCCGGGGGCGGGTCCGACGGCGCCGCCCCCGGCCTGGATTGGGGCGGCGACGATCCGCTGCACGGAGATCGACGACATCCACCTTTCGGCCTGTGTCACCCCCTCGGCCGCCATCGTCCCGGTGCTGCTGGAATGCACGGCCGGGATGCCGGACTTGGGCGGCCCTTGCCTGTTGCAAGCCTATCTCTCGGGCCTGGAGGCGATGCTCCGCTTTGCCCATGCCGCGGGAGGGCCGCGCCTGATGCAGCGGGGCATCTGGCCGTCGCGCCTGGCGGCGCCGATCGGGGCCGCCGCCGCGGCCTCCGTCCTTCTGTCATCGGACGCGGAGCGGACCGCGCACGCCCTGGCCATCGCCGCCGCCATGGCCGCGGGCCTGTCTCCACGCGGCGCCGTGCCGTCGTCGCGCTGGCTGGTCTTCGGCCGGGCGGTGGACGACGGCGTGATGGCGGCCCGTGCCGCGGCGGCTGGCTTGCGGGGGGATCCCACCCTTTTGGATGAGGGCTGGGCCAAGAGCACCGGGATTCCCCTCGATCCGGGGGGCCTGGATGCGGGCCCTGGTGACGCGCTCCTCACCGCCGGTCTCGGCCTCAAGCCGTGGTGCGCCGCGCGCCAGACCATGGCCGCCGTTACCGGATTTATGGAATTGTTGCGCCGGCACGATCTCGATGCCGCGGCGCTGGCCCGGGTGGAGGTGGCGGTGCCGCCCGCCTATGCCTCGATGATCGATCACGACGATTTGCCGACGACGCGGCCCGCCAGCTTCGCCAACCTGCGCTACCTTCTGGGGCTTGCGGCGTTCGCCCCGGAAGGACTTCTGGACGTGGGCCGCGAAGACCTGCGGATCGACGCGCGGCTCGACTCCTTGGCTCGGCGCACCCATATCGAAGGCAGCGATGCCCTTTCGGCGCGCTATCCGGAATGTTGGCCCGCCCGGGTTTCGGTGGAAACGGCGCGCGGCGCGCACCATTCTATCGAGATCACGGAAATGCCCGGGGACGCAACAAATCCGTTCACCTGGGACAGGGTCGAAGCGAAGATCGCCCGGGCGACGAGGCTTGGCGCGGACCACGTGTCGCCGCTTGCGAACGCTTGCCGCACCCTGCCCCAGGCGGACAGCGCGGCGGACCTGATTGCCGCCCTGGCGGCCTGTTGCGCGGCGGTGGACGCGGGCGGGGGCGGCCCCTAAGATGGCCCGGAAAGCCCAAGGTCCTTTCGCAAAACAAAGAGAGAAACGCGCTTTCCCGAGGGCAACCGAAGGGTGGGGGGTTGAGTTGTGCCGCTAGTCATCGCGCTGGATATCGGGGGGACTTTCACCGATCTGGTCGCCTTCGACCTCGCCGAAGGCACCGTCCGGCAGGCCAAGAGCTCGACCACGCCCTATGATCTTGGCGTCGGCATCCGCAACACGCTGGGCAAGAGCGATCTTGCAATCGCCGACGCCGAAACCTTCGTGCACGGCTCCACCGTCGCCATCAATACCGCGATCGAACGCACCGGGGCGGATACGGTCTTGCTGGTGACCCGGGGCATGCGGGACGTCTATCAGATCGGCCGCGGCAGCCGGCCGGAATCCTACAACCTGTTCTTCAACCGCCCCCGGCCCTATGTGCGCCGGCGCGCGACCTTCGAGGTCGTCGAACGGTTGAATGCCGCGGGCGAGGTGGTCACGGCGCTGGACGAACAGGGTACAAAGGCGATCGCCCAACGCCTCGCGGCCAACGGCTGCGCCGCCGTCGCGGTGTGTTTCCTCCACTCCTGGGCCAATCCCGGCCATGAAGCGGCGGTGGGGGAGATCATCGGCGAAGCGGCGCCGGGCGCTTTCTGTTCGCTGTCCCACGAGATCCTCCGCGAATACCGCGAATACGAGCGGATGTCGACGACGGTGCTCAACGCCTATGTCGGGCCCAAGGTGAGTGCCTATATCGAGGATCTGGAGGCGCTGCTCGACACGGAAGGGTTCGGCGGACAGTTTCTGATCATGCAATCCAACGGCGGGTCGATGTCGCCGGGCACGGCCAAGCGCATCCCCGTCGCCACCATGGAATCGGGGCCGGTGGGCGGCATCATCGCGGCGGCGGAAATCAGCCGCCCCTTGGGCCATGCCAATGTCATCGCCTTCGACATGGGCGGGACCACCGCAAAGGTGAGCCTGGTGCGCGACAACCGACCGGATATCGCGCAAGGGTATTTCGTCGGCGGTCCGGCCCAAGGCCATCCCGTCATGTATCCGGTGGTCGATATCGTCGAGGTCGGCGCCGGCGGTGGCTCCATTGCCTGGCTCGACGAGGTCGGCGCCTTGAAGGTGGGTCCGCTGAGCGCCGGCGGCCATCCCGGCCCGGTCTGCTACGGCCAAGGCGGCGATTCGCCCACCGTGACCGATGCCAACGCGGTGCTGGGACGCCTGGTGGCCGACCGCTTCCTAGGGGGCGAAATGCCACTTGACGTCGAGGCGGCGCGGCGCGCCATCGACAGCCAGATCGCAAGACCGCTCGGCATGTCCGTGGGGGAAGCGGCGCTCGGGATCCTGCGCATCGCCATTGCCGAGATGTCTCTGGCCGTGCGTTCGGTTTCCGTCGGGCGCGGCCATGATCCGCGCGACTTCGCCATGGTCGCCTTCGGCGGCGCGGGTCCTCTGCATGCCGCGGAAATCGCCCGCGAGCTGCACATCCCGTCGATCATCATTCCCCGCCTGCCGGGCCATTTTTCCGCCTTCGGCATGTTGCTGGCCGATCTGCGCCACGACTACGTGCGCACCTATTACCGGCCGCTGGCCGACAGCGATTTCGATGAAATCGAGGCGATCTTCGCCGATCTCATCGCCGAGGGCACCGAGGTGCTCCGCGCCGAGGGCGTGATCGAGGCCGACATGGCGTTTCAACGCACCCTCGACATGCGCTACACCGGTCAGGAATTCCCGATCCAGACGCCGATCGACGGGCCGAGCCTTGCGGCACGCAAGATCGATCTCCTGCGCCGGGCCTTCGATTCCATCCACGACCGGCGCTTCGGGCACCAGGCGAGCGATGAGCCGGTGGAGATCGTCAATCTGCGCCTTACCGCGACCGGTCGGCGCAAGCGCGTGGCGCTGCCCGAGATCGGCGCGTCGGGCGAGGCGGCGTTGATCGGCCGACGTCCGGTGGTTTACGGCGACGCGGCCCATCCGGTTTCGGCCGGCATCTACGAGCGCGAACGCCTGGCCGCGGGGGCGACGCTGACGGGACCGGCAACGGTGGTCGAATACGCTTCCACCACCGTGCTCCTGGAGGGCGATCATCTGACCGTGATGCCTGGTGGCGATCTGATGATCCGCATCGGCGGCGGAGACGGCGCATGACGGCACCCCGCGACCTCGACCCGATCACCCTGGAGGTCCTGCGCAACGCCTTCCCGGCAATCGCCGGGGACATGGCGGTGGATCTGCAACGGACGTCCTACAACATGATGATCTACGAGGTGCAGGATTATTGCTGCGCCTTGCTGGATGCGGACGGTCAGCTGATCAGCCAGAACATCGGCGGCGTTTCCCATTTCGTTGCCGATCTCGGCGTTGTCATCCGCGACGGGGTGGCGCGCTACGGGCGTGACGGATTCGCGCCGGGCGATGTGATCGTCACCAACCACCAGCGCGTCGCCGGCCAGCATCTCAATAATGTCTGCGTCTATACTCCGTTCTTCTTCGACGGCGCCCTTCAGGCGTTCGCCGTGGTGCGCGCCCATTGGGTCGATATCGGGGGGCTCTCCACCGGATTCAGCGCCGCCTCCATGGTCAGCGATCCCTGGATGGAGGGCCTGCAGCTCGACCAGGTCAAGATCCACGAGGCCGGCATCCCCGATGACAAGATCCTCCGCCTGATCCGCGACAACATCCGCTACCCCGATTCCTCCATGGGTGATCTGCGCTCCCAGCTCGCCGCCTGCAAGCTGGCCGAGCGCCGCCTGGAGGAGCTGTTCGCGCGTTACGGCCGGGACACCATCTTCGCCGCGCTGGCGAGGATCTTCGACGAGACCGAGACCAAATGCCGCAACGTGGTGCGCTCCATGCCCGACGGCACCTTCGAGGCGGAGAGCTTCCTCGATCCCGACGGCGGTCCGGGTTCGGATACCGTGCCGATCCACGCCAAGGTGACGATTTCCGGCGACGACATGACCATCGACCTCACCGGCTGCTCGCCCCAGCGGAACAGCGCCATCAACGCCCGCACCCTGGCCGGGCCCTATATCGCCTACAAGGGCTTGACCGGGGCGCTGGAGCCGGTCAACGAGGGGTCGTTCCGGGCGCTCAAGGTCGAGATCCAGGAAGGCAACTTCATGATGGCGCATTATCCCGCGGCGATGGCCGGGTGGAGCCGCGCCTTGCCGACCGTGGTCGACACCATCCTCAAGGCGCTGGCCGATGCCATGCCTGAGCGCATCCCGGCCGCCCATCTCGGGACGCTCGGCGGGTCCATGACCTTTTTCGGCAAGGACCCGGAGACGGGCCGCGATTTCGTGCTGCAGACGATCGAGGGCGGCGGCTGGGGCGGACGTCCGTGGGAGGACGGCGAATCGGCGACCGTGTCGGTGTGCCAGGGCGACGTGCGCAACGCGCCGGTGGAAACCATCGAGCTCAAGACGCCGGTGATGGTCGACAAGCGCGCGCTCAGGAACGGCTCGGGCGGGGCCGGCCGCTTCCGCGGCGGGCTCGGGATCGAGACCCAGATGACCAATCTGGTGGAGGGGCGCTGGAGCCTGTCCAATCGCGGGCGGCGCATGTGCCCGCCCTGGGGCCTTGCCGGGGGCGGCGCGGGGTCGCCCTCGATCAACACCATGCGGGCGGCGGGCGAGGACGATTTCACGCCCAACGATCCGGTTCGCAAGGTCGCGGCGCCGCGATCGAGCGTCTGCGTCGCCACCGCGGGCGGCGGCGGCTGGGGCGATCCGTTGGACCGCGAGCCGGACCGGGTTCTCGACGACGTGCTGGACGAATTCATCACCATCGAGGCGGCGCGCATTGATTACGGCGTGGTCATCGATGCCGCGGGCGTCGTCGATGAGAAGGAAACGGAAGCGCTGCGGGCACGGATCAAGGCCGGCCGGCGCCAACAGGGGGAAGGAGCGTAAGGCGGATATGGACGTCAAGGGCGATCTCGAATTCCGCGTCAAGCGGGTCCAGGACGCCATGGCCGAACGCGGCTATGGCGGGCTGATCATCTATTATGGCGCACAGCACAACATGCTGCGGACCGACCCGATCCTGCTGCTGGCCGATCTGCGCGTGATCGGGCCGTGTGCGCTATTGCTGGCCAGGTCCGGGGCACCGCGCCTGATCTTGTCGCCGCCCTGGGACCTTGCGCGGGCGCGGGCGGCGGTCGCTTTCGACGATGTCGTGGCGGTGGAGGAGCATGACCTTGCCAAGGAGATTGCCGCCGGGGCCAAGGCGCTGCCCCAGCCCCTTGCCGTCACCGGGCGGGAGATCATGCCCATGGGTTTCGCCCGGGACCTTTATGCCGCCCTGCCAAGCCCCCCCGAAGACGGTGACGACATCGTGCGCGCCACCGCGGCGACCCGCACCGAGGTCGAACTCGATCGCATCGCCCGTGCCGCCGCCATCGCCGATGCCGGGTTCGAAACCCTGCGGCAGGTCGCCCGCGTCGGCATGCGCGAATACGAACTCGCCGCGGAAATGAATTCGGCGATGGAAGCGCTGGGGTCCGAAGACAATTTCGGCCTGATGTCGGCGGGCCACCACAACGTCGCGATCCGCGCCGTCACCGACCGCAAGCTGGAGGAGGGCGACGTCATCGTCGGCGAGATCACGCCCTGCTACAAAGGCTACTTCGCGCAGCTGTGCCGGACCTACATCCTGGGCGAGGCCACCGACCTGCAGCGGGAAAAATACGATCTTCTCCTGCGCGCCCAGGTCGCCGGGCTGGAAGCCGCCCGGCCCGGCAGGCCGTCCAGCGGCATCGCCGCCGCCGTCAACCAGGTGATCGGGGACGCGGGCTATGGCGAGTATTGCCGCCAGCCCTATATGCGCACGCGCGGCCACGGCCTCGGCATGGGGGGTGTCGTGCCCTACGACGTGACCGAAAGCTCCGGCCCGGAAATCGCGCCGGGCATGACCATGGTCATCCATCCCAATCAATACATTCCCGAAACCGGCTACATGATGCTGGGGGATACGGTGGTGATCGAGGACGACGGGCCGCGGTCGTTGACCAAGACGCCGCGGCGCCTGTTCTGGAGGGGGAACTGACCGTGCGCACGCTGCATTCGATCCTCAAGCATGGCGGCCTGTTCTGGGACCGGGAGCTGCTGCCGCCGGAAAATTACACGGCGCGCTACGGCCGCATCCAAGAGACCATGCGGGCGAGCGGCGACGATGCCTGGCTCGTCTTCGGCGATGTCGCGCGCTACGGCAACCTCACCTACCTCACCAACTTCCTGCCCCGGGTGCGCTCGGCCATGGCCTATCTCCCACGGGAAGGCGCACCGGTCCTCTACGCCAGCATCGGCCTGCGCGATATCCCGGCGGCGAAGACGCTCACCTGGGTCGACGAAATCCGGGTGTTTGGGCGGGTGCCGGCCTCGGTCGCCCAGTTGATCACCGATGAGGGATTGGCCAAAGGCCGGATCGGCCTGGTGGGGTTCGACGAAACCATGCCGGTTGCCGATTGGGACGCCGTCGCCGCCGCCCTGCCCGATGTCGATTGGCAGGTCCGCTCCGGCGCCCTCGATGAGCTGAGGGCGCGCAAGGACACGTCCGAAATCGCCGCCATGCGGGCCGCCGGCCGCACAGCCCTTACCGCCCTCGAAGGCGCGAATGAGGCGCTCGAGCCCGGGACCACCATGCGCCAGGTCTTCGCACGGCTCGAAGGGGCGGCCCGCGGGCTCGGCGCCGAGGACGTGCGAATCCTCGCCGCAAGCGGCCCCCAGACGGGGATCGCGCTCGGGCCCATCGACGATCGTGTGCTCGAAGCGGGCGACCCGGTGATGGTCCATTTCGCGGTCGAGCGTCAGCGCTATTGGGCGGAGGTGGGCAAGACCTTCACGGTCGGCGGCGCCGGCGGTGCGGCGGACGGCTTGCAGGGCCGGGCCCAATCGGTCCTTGCCGCGATGGAAGACGCCGCGACGCCTGGCGCTTCCATTGCCGATCTTGCCGCCGTCGCCCGGGCGGCCATCGGCGACGGGTCGCTTGCCGAGGGTGCCGCGTCCTACGGCTTCGCCCACGGCATCGGCCTCGATGCGGAAGAGTATCCCCTGATCGCCAGCCACGACGATGCGGCTCTTGCCCCCGGCGCCGCCCTCGCGCTGCGCGCGGTGCTGCACGGCGAGGGCACCGGCGCCATCGCCGGCAGGACGGTGTTGATCGGTGACGACGGGCTCGAACGCCTGACCTAGCGGCCCTCCTCCCCGACCGGGGCGGCCGCAGCCGTCAGGTGCCGGTCTTGGGGATGTAGTCGTCCATTTCAGGGGTAATGCCCGATTTGGCGAGCTCGTCGATGAAGATCCGGTGGACCCGCGGATCCTGATCTTCGTATTCGATCTGGTTGCCGCCTTGCTTCACGTCCTTGTCGATGCCTTGGTAGACCTTCCACATGTTGTCGGTGAAGGGATAGCGCACGCTGCCGTGGCCCACGGCGATGTAGCGCACCCCTTCCGCGCCGCCGTTGAAATGCTGGTGGAACATCATGTCCGACGGCGCGAAGACCCAGCCGCGCGACCAGTCGATGCGGATGAAATCCTGATCCCCTTCAAACCAGAACAGGGAATAGCCCTGGCCGCTCATGATGTAGACATGGACGTCGGGCCCGTGGCGGTGGGCCTTCTTGTAGGTGCCGACCGGCATTTCCGATATGTGGGCGTGCAGGATGCCGTCGGCGAGAATCAGCTGGATGTGAGAACCGCCGGCACCCCTTGCCGCCCATTTCTCGAGCTTCAGGTCGGTCGCATCGGGGACGAAGTTGGTCTCCCACATATGTTTTCCGGGCCGGACGGGAATGTAATCCCCCTCGCCCTGGAAATGGCTGGCGCCGCCCTCGCGTTCGGGGAAGGTGCAGGGGTTGTCGAAGACGAAGCTTTCGCTGTGGAACAGGTTGAGGACGGCGGGCAGGTTGCACGAGACCGCGAATCGCGCGGGTTCGGTGCCCGAGCCGTTGAAATGCTGGTAGCTGGTGTTCAGCGGCGGCGCGAAGACGCTGTCGGGGCCCCATTCGAAGGTGTGGGACTCGCCGGCGGCGCTTTCCACCCGGGTGCTGCCGTGGCCCGACAGCACATAGACCGCTTCCTCATAGAGATGGCGCACCGGCGCGGTCTTGCCGCCGGGCGGAATTTCGATCACGAAGACGGTCATGAAATCGCCCCGGCCCTTCAGGTGCGCGATGCAGCCGTTGGCATCGAAGCGATCCCAGGGGGCGACCTCCAGGGTTTGCAGGTCGAAGCCGAAATCCTCATGGATCGGCACCCCTTCCCCCTTGGCCCAGTCGAGGTAGGGGTTGACCATGAACTTGCCCTGTGGAACCGAACTCTCCGACATCGATGTCTCCCGTTCATTGAACGGCCGGCAGCCCGGGCCGCCGATCGCTCAGAAAAAATTGTGCCGGCCGAATCCTTTCCAGCACCATCCCGGAGCCGCGGCCTGGCCGTTTCCCGGCAGCCGCGGCGGTCGCGCCTATTGCTTCTTTTTCTTCTTTTTCTTTTTCCTCTTGTACTTCATCAGCAGATCGTCGCGGCCCTTGGTTTCCAGCGCCGCCCGCAGCTTCGCCTTGGTGGCGTCGGAGACCTTGTAGACCCGCTCAAGCAGGGCATTGACCTTCTCTCCGGACAGGGGATCGTTGATCTCGATCCGGCGCTTGCCGGCATCGGCGAGGAAATCCGCGTCCTTGACCATGCGGTCGAAGGCCGTGCGCAGGGTTTTAGCCCGTGCCGCGCCGATCCCGGGAGGCGCGGCATAGGGCCGGCCCATCGCCTGGCGGGCCAGAACGATGTCCAAGATCTTGCGGTCCTCGGGATCCTTCACCAGATCGGCGACAAGGGGCACGTTGGCGAGCTCCGGATGCTTGTTGGCGGCGAACTGCGCGAGCAACTGCACTTTCTTGTCCTTGAGCCAGTCCCCGTGCTGGCGCTTGAGCGCGCTCCACGAATAGTTCATGCGGGCGCCGACCTCGCCGCGCTCCATCGCCAGATTCTGCGCCGCGCTGCCATGGAAGCAGCAGATGATCTTGAACTTGGTGCCCATGATGGAGTTGACGGTCCGGGCGAAAACCCCGGCGTCGCCGTGGACGCTGCCGATGGCGACCAGAAGGGTCTTGTTCAACGTGTCGTCGAAGGTCTCGATCCCGGTATTGTGCCAGGCGACCAGCAGGCTGACCTCGCTGTTCAAACTGCCCAGCCAGACCAGCTTGCGCGGATCGAACTTGGCCCGGGATTTGTCGCCCCGGAACAGCGGCTCCACGGCGGTGCCGCGGCCCAGTGTTGCGATCGTCGTGCCGTCCTTGGGCGCCACATCGGCAAGGTAGTTGGCGGCGATCAGGCTTCCCGCGCCGGGCATGAATTTGATGGTGACCTTGGGCTTGCCGGGCAGGAAACGGGCAATGTGGCGCTGGGCAAGCTGGGCGTAGGTGACATAGGCGCTGCCGGCGGGATAGCCCACGATCAGCGTCAGGGTCTTGCCCTTGTAGAAACCGGACGATTGGGCCTGTGCCTCGGGCATACAGAAAGCAAACGCGGCCAGCGCGACGGCCCAACACAACCCGGTCATTCTCGATACCGACATGCTTTTCTCCCTCGGAAACGTCACGGCCTTCGCGGCGGTGACTTATTGATTCATCGGATTTGGTTCATTCGATCGTTGCGCCGGATGGCGCATGGGAAACAACGGGATCCGCGCGGCCGGCGGGCAAGGCCCGGCCGCGCGGCACCGGAGGCGTCAGGAGACCCCCGCCGCCAGCACGGCATCGGCCGCTGCATCGGCTTCGGAATTGCGCGAAAGCCCGAACAGGCGTTCGGCGTTGGTGCGGAAGATCTTTTCCTGATCGCCGGCCGTGAGACCAAGGCTTGCGAACAGTTCCATCGCGGTGTCCGGGTCCCAGCACGGGTAATCGTCGCCGTACAGCACGTGGTCGGCGCCGTAATATTCGACCGCGAACTTCATCCCCGGCGCGTGCGCCGAAACCGTGTCGGTGTACATGCGCTTGATATAGGTGCTGGTGGGATGGGCCAGCTTGACCCCCTTGGAAAAGCTCTTGTCCATGCGGCCCGACTGGTAGGGCAGCGCGCCGCCGGTGTGGGACATGAACACCTTGAGGCCGGGATGGCGGTCCATCAGGCCGGAATAGATCAGGCGCGATGCCGCCACGCTGACGTCGATGACCCGGCCGAGGCCGAGATAGAGCGCGCCGTCATATCCGTCCAGGAGATCCGCGAACAGGGTATCCGTCGGGTGCAGGAAAAGCGGCACGCCGAGCGCCTCCACGCGGTCGTAGAACGGCTCGAGATGCTCCGCATCGATGCGTCCGCCGTTGCCGATGCTGCCCGGGATGCAAACGCCCACCAGGCCGAGCGTCTCCACCGCATGGTCGAGAACCTCGATCGCGGTCTCCGCCGCCACGAGCGGCACCGCCGCCGCACCCCGGAACCGCCCGGGATATTGGCGCTGCATGGCGGCCATCTGCTCGTTCCACAGCATGGCGTCGTCGCGGCCCTCGCTGGTGGGCAGATCGGAGAAATGCGGGCAGATCGGGCCGATGGAGGAGATCACGTCCACCCGATGGCCGAGCTTGTCCATGCGGGCCAGCATCTCGTCGAGCTCGAACCATACATTGGTGACGTCGAACGCGGGGTCCTTGCCTTCGATGCGCCAATAGGTGTAGCCGCCGCGCTCATTTCGCGCCGCCCGGGGATATCCCTTGCGCGCGCACAGCCGTTCGTAAAGGGCCCGGGGCCACCAATGGAAATGCGAATCGACGACATGCATCCTGGGTCTCCTCACGTGCCGGCGGGAAGCCCCTGCGGGCGTTATCTCCGCGCTTTCCTTGTCGATTGAGCGCAGATTCACCCCAACTCTAGGAGGGAAACCGCACAGATTCAACCTAACTGGGGCGCCTTGTCGCCTTCGATGGGGGGCGCCGATGGCCTGGATCGCCCGGTTTGCGGCCTCGGCGCGCATGCCGGGACGCGGGCCTGAGGAATTCCGGCCCATCCCGGCCAACACTTGCCGGCGAATTTTTTCAACCGGGGCCACGGCCAGCGTTATTTGTCCAAACCTAAAATAAAGGATCAATAATATTGCATATTGTCATGTATATTATTTTTATTCTTTCACCTTAACCAAGAGTTTACGATATATTCTTGGCATATTTGTAAATTCCCATCTAAATTTATTTGCACTGTTCTCGCGCTTCGCCTAAGAAAGACGTCAGGTTCAACGGTCTTGATGGAGAGAACCCGTGTTCTCGCGAACGATAAAATGGCTGAAAACCTTCCGCAGGAAGGATGAGGGCGGCCCGCGCGTTCGATCGCGTTCCGGCGGACCCGGCCATTTGAGGCGGGATCGGTTCCTACCTGCCGCCCGGTATCGGGACGGTGCCGGCGCGCCGCTCAGCTCTTGATGCGGTAGCCGGTGCGGAAGATCCACCACACCATGACCAGGCAGCCGGCCATGAACACGGCGATCATGGCCAGGCTCCAGCCCAGCGGCACATCGGCGACGCCGTAGAAGCTCCAGCGGAAACCGCTGATCAGGTAGACGACCGGGTTGAACAGGGTCACGGTCTGCCAGAACGGCGGCAGCATGGTGATGGAATAGAAGCTGCCGCCCAGGAAGACCAAGGGCGTCACCACCAGCAGCGGGATGATCTGGAGCTGTTCGAAGCTCCTTGCCATGACGCCGATGACGAAGCCGAGCAGGCTGAAGCTCACCGAGGTCAGGACCAGGAACAGCGCGACCCAGACCGGGTGGGCGATCTCGAGCGGCACGAACAGGCCGGCCGTGGCCAGGACGATGATGCCGAGAAGGACCGATTTGGTTGCCGACGCACCGACATAGCCGAGCACGATCTCGGCCGGGGACACCGGGGCGGAAAGGATCTCGTAGATGGTTCCGGTGAATTTCGGGAGGTAGATGCCGAAGGACGCGTTGGAGACGCTCTGGACCAGCAGCATCAGCATCATCAGTCCCGGCACCAGGAAGGCCCCGTAGGACACCCCCCCGACCTCGCGGATGTGGGGTCCCATGGCCGCGCCGAAGACGACGAAGTAAAGGCAGGTGGACAGCACCGGGGAGATGATGCTCTGGCCCAGGGTGCGGCGCATGCGCGCCATCTCGAACACATAGATCGCCCTGACGGCGCGCAAATTCATGACGGTTCCTTGACCAGGTCGACGAAGATATCCTCCAGCGAACTCTGGCGCGTGTTGATGTCGTGGAAATGGATTCCCGCCGCCCGCAGGTCCGAAAGCAGGCTGGTGATGCCGGTGCGCTCGGCCTGGCTGTCGTAGATATAGGTGAGCCGCAGCCCGTCGGCGGAGAGCTCCAGCCCCTCCCCCGCCAGGGCGTCGGGCAGCGCGTCGATCGGCTCGGTCAGGTCGAGGGTCAGCGACTTCTTGCCCATCCTGCGCATCAGCGCCGCTTTTTCGTCGGTGACGATGATCCGGCCCTTGTGGATGACCGCGACCCGGTCGGCGATCTCTTCGGCCTCCTCGATGTAATGGGTGGTCAACACGATGGTGACCCCGGAGTGGCGCAGGTCCCGGACCGTGCGCCACATGCCCTGGCGCAGCTCCACGTCGACCCCGGCGGTGGGCTCGTCGAGAAACAGGATGGCCGGTTCATGGGCCAGTGCCTTGGCGATCATGACCCGCCGCTTCATCCCGCCGGACAGGGTCATGATCAGGCTGTCCTTCTTGTCCCACAGCGCCAGGTCGCGCAGCACCTTTTCGATCTGGGCGGGATCGGGCTTCTTGCCGAACAGCCCGCGGCTGAACGTGACCGTGTCCCAGACGGTCTCGAACACGTCGGTGGTCAGCTCCTGGGGCACCAGGCCGATCAGCGAGCGGGTCTTGCGGTAGTCGCGGAGGATGTCGAAGCCGTCGATTTTCACGTCGCCGCTGGTCGGCGTCACGATGCCGCAGACGATACTGATCAGGGTCGTCTTGCCGGCGCCGTTGGGGCCGAGAAGGGCCAGGATCTCGCCCCGGCCGACCGCCAGGCTGGCGCCGGACAGCGCCTGGAACCCGTCGCCGTAAGTCTTGCATAGGTCGGAGATCGAAATCAGCGGCGGCATGGGAAGACGACCGAAGCGGTTGGGAAAACCGGATGCACCATAGCCGACCAAGGCGGCGAAGGCATCCCCGACGCGGCTTTCGCGGCGGGCGATTTTCGGGCATCATGCATTGATGGTGCGATCGCGCTTGTCTGTTCTTGTCTGCGTTGCGCTGCTTCTGGCCGGCGCCGCGGGCGAGGCATGGGCGGGCGATCCGTTCGGCGCTTTCATCAAGGCCTTGCGGCCGACCTGTGCCCGGGCGCCGTCGGCCGATTGCGCCAGCGCCGTCGCGGCCTATCTCGACACCAACGGCAATGGCCGGGTGGAATTCGGGGAATTGCAGCGCGCCCTCGCCCAGGCGGGCCGGTCGGTGGGCGACAAGGGCTCGGCCCTCAACGGGATCGAGCGCAACCTGACCGTCGTCGCCCTGATGGCGGTGCGCTATGCCGGGGCCGCCGAGGTGTTCGCCAATTTCGATGCGAACCGCGACGGGAGCCTGAGCACCGCGGAGCTGTTTGCCGATTTCCGCATCGATCGCCGCCCCTTCGGCCAGATCGTCAAGGATCCCAAGGCGGTCGATTGGAAGCGCTTCGCCGGACGATTCGGCAAGGTGGGGTTCCTCATCACCGACCTTCTGCCGCCGAGCCACCGGCGCTGAAGGACCAGAGATCATGCTGCGCGCATTGATCATCGGGGCATGTCTAAGCGTCCCGATCTTCATGGGCGTAACGGCGAGCTTCCCACTCGACCCGGCGCTCGGCAGCACGGACCGCTACGACCGGCACTACCGCGTGGCGGGTGCGATCCCATTTCTTACGTCCTACCTCCTGTTCACGCCGGCACATCTGGAGCCCGGCCGCACCTATCCGCTGGTGCTGGCTCTGCATGGCGGCTACAAGCGATCGGTTGGCGCATTCCTTGCGGCCCGGGCCGATTTCCAGGATCGGCACCGCAGCTTCGTTCTGATGCCGATGGCGCTGCTGTCCGAGCCCTGGGTAGAAACCGGCCCCGGCGGCAGAGGCTTGGCGCCGACCCGTTCGCTGCGCCTCGCCCTCGATATCCTGCGCCGGGTGATGGCGAAAGACCCCATAGACCCGCGCCGAGTCTACGTCACGGGTAGCTCCAACGGCGCGGTGGGGACCTTTGCCGCGCTGATCCACGACCGCGACCTCTTCGCCGCCGGTGTCGCGGTGAACGGGGCCTGGCCGCGCCAGGGCGCCGCCGCGTTCAAGGGCGCCAGGCTGGCGATCTATCACGGCACCGAGGACCGGCTTTCGTCTGTCGCCGGGATGCGGGACCTGGTGGCCGCCATACGGCGGGCGGGCGGCGATCCCAAATTCGTCGAAATGAAGGGCGTCGGGCACGACAGCTGGGCCGCATACGAGCGCCAGGACCTCTGGCGCTGGCTTTTTTCCCAGCAGCGCGATCCCTGAGCGTTACCCATTGCAGCCGGTCGGAGGCCATTGCCCGCCACCCGGGTCTTCTTCCGGCCGCAGGGAACCGCGATAGTGGACGATCAGCCCGAGGCCGAGCGGCGCGCTCAGCGCGACGTCGAAGTGAAACAGGCCTTCGGCCGTGAATTCCCGACTGTCGCTTTTGGGGAGAAGCAGCTGCGGGATCGGGAGGTCCAGGAACCAGCCTCTCCGGACCCGGAAGCACAGCGATCCTCCTTTCACCGATAGCTCCAGCTCATAGACGAACCAACCGAACCTCTCGCGATATCTGCTTGGCGACTGCGCCCGGGAGCAGACGGATCGGAACGTCCGCCCGGCGAAGTTGCGTTCCCAGGTTTCCCCATGCTCCGTGCGCGTCAGGGTCACGGTCACGGGCACATTTTCGCCCGGCAGGGGAAAGCCGAATACCCAAGCGGCAAGCCGCGCGATGACGCCGGTTCCCCGTTTCACGCTCGCCGTGCCGCAAAAGCTCAAGACATCCTGGACCGCGTGCAGGCGCTGGATCGGCGTGTCGAGGTCGGGCCAAGCTTCGCTCAGTGCGGCTTGGAACAGGCTGGGCCGGGCCGTCTCCTCCCGAGCCGTGCTGATGGCGAGGTCGGACATCGCTTGCTCGGCCTCTTCAAGGGTCGCTTCGGCGAGGCAGGGCCGGGCGCCGGGCGGAATCCGGTCGATGCGGCGCAGGAGGGCCCGGATCATCACGCCGGGAATGAATGGTCCCTCCCCGGCTTCGGCCAGCAAGCGCCAGCGCCGCCGCACCGGGACGCCGTCCTTCGGCCCCGTGACGTCGACCACCATGGCGCCGCGATCGCTCCCCAAGCCCTCCAGCCGGCTGGCGATCCAGTGGGCGGGGGCGCGCAAACTACCGATGAATGGCAGAAGCCCTTTGCCCTGGAGAACCGCCAGCCCCCGCAGCGCGGCATTCAGGATGCCGAGCTCCATGCCGGCGCGGAACAGGACCGACCGGGCGGAGAAGAATGCGGGGAACAGGACGGTGTCAGGAACGCCGATGAAATAGGCGGCGCGATCCAGGCCGGGTGCCAATCGATAGACGCGCCGCGCCGACCAGCATCGCAGCTCGCGCCACAGGCATCCCCGCCAGACCGGGCAGGGGCGCCCCACCCGTCCCAGGATGCTGGCGATCACGGAACGGCCGCGCGGGGCCCGATTGCCCGGCAGGATGGCGGTTTCGATCAGGGTGACCTCATCCAATCCGGCAGCGAGTTCGCTCGCCACCGAAGACGACAGACCGGGGACGCTCGATGCCCCTGAAAGCACGCGCCGCCCGGCCGCGCGCGCGGCCTCATCCAGCGCGGCGATGCCGGCGGTGAAGTCCGCATCATCGGAAAGGTCGAAATAATCGGCGTCGTTCTCGATGCAGAAACGGGCGATACGGTAAGGGTCGGCACCGTAGTCCTGAAACGGGCCGCCGGCGTCGATC
>JAOTVC010000372.1 GCA_029863585.1 Alphaproteobacteria bacterium
CGCCGGTAATCGACATCAGCCCGCCCAGCCCCTGGGCGATCTGATCAAAGCCGGGGCGGTCGGCATAGGGTCCATCCTGTCCAAAGCCGGAGATGCTGGCCAGGATGACCTTCGGGTTGATCTCGGCGAGCTTGGGATAGTCGATGCCGAGCCGCTCCTTGACGTCCGGGCGGAAGTTCTCGACCACCACGTCGGCCCGCTCGACCAGTTTGCGGAAAATGGCCAGGCCTTCCGGATCTTTCAGATTAAGGGTCAAGCTGCGCTTGTTGCGTTGGAGATTTTGAAAGTCCGGCGTGTGACGGACCGCCCCGAGAGCGCCGTCGGGCTCCATGCTTTCAGGTGGCTCGATCTTGATCACGTCGGCGCCCCAATCGGCCAGTTGCCGCGTCGCCGTCGGCCCGGAACGCACACGGGTGACGTCCAGCACCCGGATATGGGAGAGGGCGGTGGAGGCCGGCATATGGGGCATTTTGTGTATCCTTTTGTCAGCATCGCCGTGGCCACTCCGGCGGCGGCCCGCCTTTAGTCCGCAAAAGCGCTGAGACCGCTCAGGTCGGACTGATCGAAAAAGGTTTCGGCGAAGGCCGTCATCTGCCCTGCCCGCGCGTCGCTCCAGCCGCCAAAACCGGCATTCGCCTGGAACTTGGCTTGCAGTTCCCCCTCACTCAGCGGCGCGCCACGGCCGCCGCGCAAGCAAGGCTGCCCCGCCGCAAGCTGGCTGCCGTCCTTCAGCGTTACCAGGAGGTCTCCGGTGTAGTTGCGCGGATATTCATTTTCCGGGTCGATCTCGTAGCCGACTTTCGCCGCCAGCATGAGGGTCGCGGGATCGGCGATGCGCGCCTCGGTGAACTGGCCAAGGCCGGCATCGCCGTCCTGCAACGCCACGGCGACGCAATAGGGCACAGAGAACTTGGCTCCGTAAGGCGTCGAGGGGGCGGTCTTCTCGGCCATCGGCTCCCACAGGCGATGGACCGTTCCCTCGCCGACCTTGGCGACGATGGACTTGACGCTGCCAAGATCGGCTATGCCCTCGCGCAACTGCAAGGCGCAATCGATAAAGGGCTGGGCCATGGTGCCGCAGGCGTAGGGCTTGAAGGCCAGATTTGCCACTTCCCACCGCGAGCCCCAGCCCTCGGTCAGGTGCGAGAAATCGCGCTCGATCTGCGCAACCGCGAAGGCGTGGAAGGCGCCGTGCTCGCCTTCAAAGACGCTGCGCGGACCCAGGAACCCGGCCTCGGCCATCCGCGCCGCCCGCCATCCCGCCCCGGCGGCCCAGCCCGGGTGCAATCGCTTGGTCCAGGTTCCCTCGGCAAGATATTCAATTATTCCCGATGCCATGCTGCCGGCAACGCCGAGCGCGGAGGCTATGCGGTCGGGCGGCAGGCCCAGCGCCGTCGCGACGCCCGCCGCCGCGCCGAAGGCGCCGCAGATTGCTGTCGGATGGAACCCCTGGCGATGCATGGCTGTGGGCGCAACCAAAGCGAGGCGGCAAATCAGCTCCGAGCCCACCGCCAGGCCGCGCAGAACCTCGCCGCCCGACAGACCGCGCTGCTGCGCGGCCGCCAGCAGGGCCGGCACCATCACCGCGCCAACATGAACAGGGGTGCCCTCAAAGGTGTCGTCGTAGTCCTCGCCATGCACCGCCGTCCCGTTGATGAGAGCGGCCGTCATGGCGTCAAAACCGCCGGCGTGCCCGACCGCCGTGCAGGGGCCGTTCCCGTCGGCCGCGGCGATCGCCGCGTGCACGTAATCGCGATCGCGCGCCGCCACCATGAGACCCAGGGAATCCAGCAGAGTGCGCCGCAGCGCCAGCCGCACCTGGGGCGGAATGTCGCCCTCGTTCAAGCCCGCTGCCCAACGGGCGAAAATCTCGGCGATGCAGACCTGCGCAAGCGTCATGGCAGGTAGAGTCCGCCATTGACGTGGTAGGTCTGGCCGGTCAGGTAGTCCGAATCGGGACCGCACAGCATGGCGATCACGGCGGCAACTTCCTGCGGATGACCCCGCCGGCCCACTGGCGGCGGGGGCTTGTCAGGGTACCGGCCAC
>JAOTVC010000373.1 GCA_029863585.1 Alphaproteobacteria bacterium
GGCCTCGCGGGCCATGGGCTTCACTCCTGATCGAGGTTATAGGCGGAATGCAGGGATCTGACGGCAAGCTCCGTATAATCCTCGGCCACCAAGACCGAGATCTTGATCTCCGAGGTGGAGATCACCTGGATGTTGATGCCCTTTTCGGCCATCACCTGAAACATCTTCTGGGCGACACCGGCGTGGCTGCGCATGCCGACTCCGATGACGGAAATCTTGACCACATTGGGGTCCTGCACCAGATGGGCGAAGCCCAGTTCGTCCCGCTTGTTCTCCAGCACCTTGATGGCCGCGGCCAGATCGCCCTTGGCGACCGTGAAGGTGAGATCGGTCGCCTTGCCGTCTTCGGAGACGTTCTGGACGATCATGTCGACGTTGATCTCGGCATCGCTGAGCGGGCCGAAGATGGCCGCCGCGACGCCGGGACGGTCGGGCACCCGGGTCAGCGTCACCTTGGCCTCGTCCCGGGAATAGGTGATGCCACTGACCATTTCCTGTTCGAGCATGTCTTCCTCATTGACAACGAGAGTGCCCGGCGCGTCGACGAAGCTGGACAGCACCTGCAGCGGCACGTCGTGCTTCATCGCCAACTCGACGGATCGCGTCTGCAGAACCTTGGCGCCGAGGGACGCCATTTCAAGCATCTCTTCGTAAGTGATTTTATCCAGCTTGCGGGCCTTGGCAACGACCCTGGGGTCGGAAGTGTAAACGCCGTCCACATCGGTATAGATATCGCAGCGCGCGGCGTCGAGAGCGGCGGACAGCGCGACGGCGGTGATGTCCGAGCCGCCGCGGCCCAGCGTGACGATGCGCCCGCTCTTCGCGATGCCCTGAAATCCGGCGACGATCTGAACCTCGCCGTCCTTAAGCCCCGCCTTCAGGGCACCGGTTTCGATCTCGGTGATGCGCGCCCGCCCGTGCACCCCGTCGGTGCGGATCGGCAGCTGCCAGCCGAGCCATGACCGGGCCTTGAGCCCCCGGCTCTTCAGCACGCAGGCAAGCAGGCCGGTGGTCACCTGTTCGCCGGTGGACACCACCGAATCGTATTCCGAGCTATCGGGCCCGGCGCCCGCCTCACTGACCCAGGCCACCAGTTGATTGGTCACCCCGGCCATGGCCGACAGCACCACGGCGACCTTATCGCCGGCGGCCACGGCCGCCTGCACCTTGTCGGCGACCGCCCTGATGCGATCCAGGTCGGCGACCGACGTGCCGCCGAATTTCTGCACGATGATTGCCATACGCCTTTGTCCTGCCACCCTTTCCGGAACGCATGCCGGCGGCCCGCGGGGCCACGGTCCCCTGCAACGCGATCTCGCCAAAGGGGGATAACCGCGCCGGAGGCCGCGGGACGGAGCCCTTGCCCCGGCGAGGGCGCCAATTCATACTCTGGAACGTCCCCCCAGGCAAGCCTGGGTCCCCAAGGAATGACGCAATATCCTATTGAAATGGCAGGATCATCTGACAGCCAGTCCGAGCCGGGCCCGATCGGGACCGCGAAACCCCGGGCCGCCTCCGTCGATGCGGCGGAAGTCGCCGGATTCGAGGCCTTGGCCGGCGGCTGGTGGGACCCGGACGGGCCGTTCCGGCCGCTGCACCGCTTCAACCCGGTGCGCATCGGCTTCATCCGCGACGAGGCCTGCGCGCGTTTCCGCCGCGATCCGCTGGCCGAGCGGCCGCTCGGCGGCCTCAGCCTGCTCGATATCGGCACCGGCGGCGGCCTGGTGGCGGAGCCCCTGGCGCGGCTCGGGGCCGAAGTGACGGGGATCGATCCGGCGCAAAAGAACATCGCCGTCGCCCGGGCCCATGCCGAGACCATGGGTCTCGCCATCGCCTACCGGGATTGCGCCGCCGAAACGCTCGCCGCCGAGGGCGCAAAATTCGACATCGTCCTGGCGTTGGAGGTGGTCGAGCATGTCGCCGACCTCGCCTCCTTCCTCGCGGCGGCGGCGGCCCTGGTCAAGCCGGGCGGCCTGTTCATCGCCTCCACCCTCAACCGGACGACAAGGGCGTACGCCACCGCCATCGTCGGCGCCGAATACGT
>JAOTVC010000374.1 GCA_029863585.1 Alphaproteobacteria bacterium
ACGTGATCGAGGCGGTGAGCCTCGAGCGCCGCGCGGTCGATTTCGGGCCGGAAACCGGCATCGAGCTCCAGCGCCCCGTTCCGGAAGCTGAGCGGGTTCACGAACAGCCGCGCCTTCGGCTTGAGGAAACCGTTGAATTCCCCGGCATTGTCGATGGTGTCGCGGGCCACGCAGGCCTCCATCCAGCAGCCGATCTCCGAAGAGACGCCGTCGCCCAGAACCGGGGTCATGCCGAGTTCCCGGATGCGGTCAAGCCCCCGGCGCAAGAGGTCGAGGCCTCCCATCTTCTTGAGCTTCAGCTTGATGAAGCCGATCCCTGCGATATCCGCGGCCCGCTCGATATCCGCAACGCCATAGATCGATTCGTCGAGCATCACCGGCACCGCGGAGACCGCCGCCACCGCCGCGTTGGACTCCCAGTCCTTGGACTCGCAGGGTTGCTCGAACAGTTCGATCCCTTGCGGATCCAGCGCCGAAGCGAAACGGCAGCCGTCTTCGCGATTGAACCCCCGGTTGGCGTCGAGCCGGAGGGTCGCCCGCCCGCGGACCGCCGCCTGCACGGCCGCGACGCGGGCGAGATCGGCCTCGGCGTCCTTGCCGACCTTGACCTTGAGGGTCCGAAAGCCCTCATCGATGCGGGCCTCCACTTCGGTGCCGATGGCGTCGGGCTCGGTCGCGTGGAACGGCGTCAGCAACGGCAAGCGGGCGGGGGCGGCGATGTCCAGGGCCGGATGGCCGGCCAGCATCTCCAGCGCCGTGATCAGAGCCGCCGCCGCCACCGGGGAACGCGGCTGGATCGCCTCAAGCCGGTTCTTGGCCTCATCGACGGGCAGGCCAAGGACGCGCTTGCCCTGTTCCGCACAAAATTGCCATCCGCCCTCGATGCTTTCGAAGGTGTGGCCGGGGGAGATATGCCCCTCGCCCCAGCCGGTGCGGCCGTCGGCATCGCGCGCTTCGACAATGATGGGATCGAAATCCTCGTAGACCCGGTAGGACAGGCGGTACGGCGTGATCAGCGGCAGCTTGATCCGGTGCAGGATGATCTCTGATACCGTCATGCTTGGGACTCCGGCGGGGATGCCAAATTTCCTGAAAGCTGCCTTCGCGGAAACCGCTCGGCTAGTCGCCCCGCTCCATTTGGGCGCCCCGGATGCGCCCGGCGACCCAGCCGCCGGCGCGCACGAACTGGCCCCAGAACAGCCCCAGGAAGGTGAGGGCGAAGAACAGGACGGCGAAGGGCCTATCGAAGAAGCGCAGCCAGTTATTGTCGAAGATGATCATGGATTGGGACAGGGATTCCTCGACCAGCTTGCCCAGGATCAGCCCCATGACGAAGGGCGCGGGGCCGAACCCGTGGCGCAGCATGACGAAGCCCACGATCCCCGCCGTCAGCATCACCCCGACATCGAACAGCGACGACGACCCCGAATAGGCGCCGATCACCGAGAACACGAAGACCGACGGCCACAACAGGGTGCGCGGGATCATGGTGATGCGGGAGAAGATCTTGGCGCCTGCCAAGCCGACGCCGAGGAACATGAAGTTCGCCAGCAGCATGGCGATGAAGATCGCGTATATGAAATGCGGCGTTTCGTTCATGAGGTAGGGACCGGGGCGGAAGCCGTGCATGATCAGGGCCGCCAGGATGATGGCGGTGGTGCCGCTGCCGGGGATGCCGAGCGCCAGGGTCGGCACCATGGCACCGCCCGCCGCGGCATTGTTGGCTGCTTCCGGGCCGGCGATGCCCTCGATGGCGCCCTTGCCGAATTCTTCCTTGTTCTTGGAAAAGCGCTTGGCTTCGTTGTAGCCCATGATGGCGGCGACCGTGGAGCCTTCGGCCGGCAGGATGCCGATGAAGGTGCCGATGCCGCAGGAGCGCAGGATCGTGCCCCGCACCTTGCGCAGGTCATCCATGCTGGGCAACTTGATCACCACGGAGCTGATGCGCTCCAGCGCCACGCTGGCCATCGTCGACTGGGTCAGGAGCTCGCCCATGGCGAACAGGCCGATTAGCACCGGCACGAAATGGATACCGTC
>JAOTVC010000375.1 GCA_029863585.1 Alphaproteobacteria bacterium
CGCCATTGCCCGACGATTGACGCCGTTGCCGGTTCCCGCCTGCGGGGCCCGGTTGCGGTGTGGAGGAAACCCCCAGCGGGGCTGCAACGGCCCGGTGCCAGGAGTGCGCGCCGGAGAAGCCCGGCCCACCTGAGCGGGCCACATGCCTTCGGTCCCACGAGAAGGAGGAAACGAAATGTCAGCGGCTCTCGATATCTTCGATATCCCGTCGATGCGCGAGCAGGTCAGCGAAGAGGAATGGCAGGCGCGGGTCGAACTCGCCGCGGCCTACCGGCTGACGGCCCATTTCGGTTGGACCCATCTGGTCAACAACCACATTTCCCTGCGCCTGCCGGGAACCAAGGATCATTTCCTGATCAACCCTTACGGGTTCCTGTATGAACAGATCACGGCATCGTCGCTCCTGAAGATCGATTGCGACGGCAACCTGCTTCAGGACTCCGACTTCGAGGTCAACCGCGCCGGATTCGTCATCCATTCCGCCATCCACATGTCGTGCCCGGACCTGCATTGCGTGTTTCACACCCATACGGTGGGCGGCCAGGCGGTTTCGGCGCTGGAATGCGGCCTGCTGCCGCTCAACCAGGGGGCCATGCGGTTTTACAACCGGGTCGGCTATCACGATTTCGAGGGCATCGCCCGGGACCTCGACGAACGCGACCGCCTGGTCCAGGACCTCGGCCCCCACAAGGTCCTGATCCTGCGCAATCACGGCCTGCTCACGGCCGGGGTCAATGTCGGCGAGGCGTTCCATTTCATGTACCACCTGGAAAAATCCTGTCAGACCCAAATGCAGGTTCTGGCGTCCAACATGCCTTACACGCTGCCCTCCGAAGAGGCCTGCGAAAAAGCGGCCTCGCAATTCTGGCGCCCGAACCGGGTGTTCGGGGCGCGCGACTGGCCGGCATTGGTGAAACTCGCCGATCAGCTCGACCCATCCTACCGGGACTAGGCCCTGCCCGGGCCCGCCGGCCCTGGGGAAACAAGATATGCGGCCCCGACCCGGGCCGCGTCGTGAGACAAGGGAGACCATCATGAAGAAACTGATAGCTTTGGCGCCATTGGCGGCGGTCCTTGCCGCGGGCGGATGGGCGGACGATGCTCGGGCAGCCTCGGTCGCGGATTTCTACAAGGGCAAGACCGTCAAGCTGATCATCGGCTACAGCCCGGGCGGCGGCTACGACACCTATGCCAGGGCCATCGGCCGCCACATCAACAAGCACATCCCGGGCAATCCCACCATCGTGCCCCAGAACATGACCGGCGCCGGCAGCCGGTTGGCGGCCAACTACCTCTACATCAAGGCGCCCAAGGATGGCACGGTGATCGGCACCGTCGGCCAGGCGATGCCCTTGGATCAGGCGCTGGGCAAGCCCAGTGTGAAGTACGATGCCGCCAAGTTCAACTGGATCGGCAACTCCATCGTCGACAACAACCTGACCTCCGTCTGGGCCGCGAAGGGGATCCGGACCATCGAGGAAGCCAAGGAGAAGGGCGGGGTGATCTGCGGCGCCACCGGGGCCACCAGCCCCTCGGTGACCTCGCCCCAGATCATCAACAACCTGATCGGCACCAATTTACGGATCATTCGCGGTTATCCCGGCGGGTCGGTGATCAACCTCGCCATGGTGCGGGGCGAGGTCAATTGCCGGGGCTCCAACAGCTGGTCCTCGACCAAGGCGACCCTCGGCCATCACCTCGTCAAGCGTGAGCTCAACTTCATCCTGCAATGGGGAACCAAGAGGAATCCCGAGGTGGCGAAGTACATGGGCCGCGACGTGCCCCTGGTCACCGAGTTCGCCAAGACCGAGGCCGACCGCCAGGCCCTTGCCATGATCATCGCCGGGGTGGAGATCGGCCGACCCATCATCGCGCCTCCCGGGGTGCCCGAAGATCGCATCGCCGCCCTGCGCGCCGCCTTCGACGCGACCATGAAGGACCCCGAATTCCTGGCGCTCGCGAAGAAGCAAAAGATGGACATCAACCCGATGCCCGGCGCTGAGGTGCAAAAGCTCGCCGTCAGCGTGGTCAACGCG
>JAOTVC010000011.1 GCA_029863585.1 Alphaproteobacteria bacterium
GGCGACAACGTGTCGATGAGCGTCGAGCTGATCCAGCCGATCGCCATGGACGAGGGCCTGCGCTTCGCCATCCGCGAGGGCGGGCGCACCGTCGGCGCCGGCGTCGTCGCCAAAATCATCGAGTAGGGTCTGGCGCGCTTTGGCATATGTGCGGGAAAGTCTTGAGATGGGCGGCCGGGGTGACCCGGACCGTCCGAGCGAAGGAGCGTAGCTCAATTGGCAGAGCGCCGGTCTCCAAAACCGGAGGTTGGGGGTTCGAGGCCCTCCGCTCCTGCCAGCTTGGAATTTGATGGCAGGGTCCGCGCGGGCCATGACGGTCGGGATTGATGATGGCGAAGACGTCACCGTTTCAGTTTATCCAGCAGGTTCGCCAGGAGGTCTCGAAGGTCACCTGGCCGACCCGCAAGGAGCTTACCATCACCACCATCATGGTGTTCATCATGGTGGTCTTGGCGGCGGTGTTCTTCCTGATCGTCGATCAGGTGATTTCGGTGGGGATCAAGTTCATCCTCGGATTGGGTAATTAGGTTTCGGGTTCGGTCGGGGCACATGGCGCAACACTGGTATGTCATCCACGTCTATTCGGGCTTCGAGAAGAAGGTCGCCGAATCGATCCGGGAACAGGCCGAACAGAAGGGCGTTGGCGATCTGTTCGAGGAAGTGCTGGTCCCGGTGGAAGAGGTCGTGGAGATGCGCCGCGGCGCCAAGGTGGCGGCGGAACGCAAGTTCTTCCCGGGCTATGTCCTGGTCAAGATGGAGATGACCGACGACACCTGGCACCTGGTCAAGAACACGCCCAAGGTCACGGGCTTCCTGGGTGGCGGGGCGCGGCCCAGTCCGGTGGCCCAGCGCGAGGTGGACCGCATCCTGCAGCAGGTCCAGGAAGGGATCGAACGGCCCAAGCCGTCGGTCACCTTCGAAGTCGGCGAGCAGGTACGGGTCGCGGACGGTCCCTTCACCTCCTTTACCGGGCTGGTGGAGGAAGTGGATGAGGAACGGGCGCGGCTCAAGGTGGCGGTGTCGATTTTCGGCCGGGCGACCCCGGTCGAGTTGGAGTATTCCCAGGTCGAAAAGGCCTGAGGACCGCGTGTGTTGATCGGCCGGGCTTGCCCGGCCCCGTGCGGGAGGCTTGCCTCCGAAGACCAGGAGGGGCCGCACCGCGCACCCCTTGAAAGCGCGCCGGTTGCGCGTGAGCGATACGGAAGGGAGTATCATGGCGAAGAAAGAGATGGGCTTCATCAAGCTCCAGGTGCCGGCCGGCCAGGCCAACCCGTCGCCGCCGATCGGCCCGGCGTTGGGCCAGCACGGCGTCAATATCATGGAATTCTGCAAGGCCTTCAACGCCCAGTGCCAGAGCGAGGGCCTCGAGCAGGGGATGCCGATCCCGGTGGTCATCACGGTCTACCAGGACCGCAGCTTCTCGTTCACGACGAAGACGCCACCCGCCAGCTACTTCCTCAAGAAGGCGGCGCGCCTGCCCAAGGGATCCCAGGAACCGGGCAAGAACATCATCGGCCGTGTGACCATGGCCCAATGCCGCGAGATCGCGGAGAAGAAGCAGGCGGATTTGAACGCAAACGATGTAGATCAGGCGGCCAAGATCATCGCCGGCACGGCGCGATCCATGGGCCTGGAAGTGGTGGGCTGAGCCATGGCGAAGAACGGAAAACGCATTAAGAAGGCGCTCGACGGGATCGATCGGGAGGCCGATTACGCGCTCGCCGATGCGCTGAAGATGGTCAAGGAACGCGCGACCACGAAGTTCGACGAGACGGTGGAAATGTCCATCAACCTCAATGTCGATCCCCGGCACGCCGACCAGATGGTGCGCGGCGTGGTCTCGCTGCCCCACGGCACCGGCAAGACGGTGCGCGTCGCGGTGTTCGCCAAGGGCGACAAGATCAAGGAAGCCGAGGCCGCCGGCGCCGACATCGTCGGCGGCGAGGACCTGGCCGAGAAGATCCAGGCCGGCGAGATCAATTTCGACCGCTGCGTCGCGACCCCCGACATGATGAGCGTGGTCGGCAAGCTGGGAAAGGTGCTGGGCCCGCGCGGCCTGATGCCCAATCCGAAGCTCGGCACGGTGACGCCGGACGTCGCCGGCGCCGTGGCCGCGGTCAAGGGCGGCCAGGTCGAATACCGCACCGAAAAGGCCGGCATCATCCACGCCGGCGTCGGCAAGGCCAGCTTTGGCGAAGAACAGTTGGCGGCCAATATTCGCACCTTGTTCGACGCGGTGATGAAGGCCAAGCCGTCGGGTGCCAAGGGCACCTATGTGAAACGCGCGTCGCTCTCCTCGACCATGGGTCCGGGGGTGCGGCTTGATATTTCGAGTCTGGAGCAGTAGCCGGACTCATTCGATTTCCGTCCCCTCTTGGGGCGGAATAAGGCGGAACCTAGGTTTCGCCGGCCTGTCCGAGACTACAGGTGCGCCGGGCTGACGAGGCCCGGGGCTTAAGGGGAAACCGCCTGTTGAGACGGGAGAGAGATGCTGGGGGCCAGGGCCCCCGGGCTTGATCTTCTGGGACAGGGGAGCGGACCCTCGGGCGCACCCTGGGGTCCAAGTTGGAACGCTGTCCCGCGTCCAAAACGGGACGGCCAGTTAATGGAGACGAAAGTGGACCGTACCGAGAAGAAAAATCTGGTCGCTTCGCTCAAGGACCTGTTCGAAGGCACCAACCTCATGGTGGTGACCCAGCAGAGCGGGTTAACGGTCGCGGAATCCTCCGATCTCCGCAACCGGATGCGCGATGCAGGGGCCAGCTTCAAGGTGACCAAGAACCGGCTCGCGCGTCTCGCCCTTGACGGCACGAAGTTTGCCGAGCTCACGTCCCTGTTCTCCGGGCCCACGGCGGTTGCGACCTCCGAGGACTCGGTGGCGGCGGCGAAGGTTGCCGTGGGTTTCGCCAAGGATAATGACAAGCTTGTCATCATCGGCGGGGCGCTCGACGGCCAGGTGCTCGATGTCGATCGGATCAAGGCGCTCGCCGCGCTGCCGTCCCTCGACGAACTGCGTGCCAAGCTGGTTGGCATGATCTCCACGCCGGCGACACGGATCGCCCGGGTGCTCAGCGCGCCGGGTGGCCAGGTGGCCCGCGTGATTTCGGCCTATTCGGAAAAGGGAGAGGCGGCCTAGCCGACCCAGACCCAGACCCAGACATTCAAGCCAAATGGAGTGAAACATGGCGGATATTGAAAAGATTGCGGAAGACCTTTCCGGCCTCACGGTCCTGGAAGCCGCGGAACTTTCCAAGCTGTTGGAAGAGAAATGGGGCGTCAGTGCCGCGGCACCGGTTGCGGTGGCGGCGGCCGGCCCGGCTGCGGCGGCGGAGGCCGAGGTCAAGGACAGTTTCGACGTCATCCTTGCCGGCTTCGGCGACAAGAAGATCAATGTCATCAAGGAGGTTCGGGCCATCACCGGTCTCGGCCTCAAGGAAGCCAAGGACCTTGTCGAGGGCGTGCCGAAGCCGGTGCGCGAAGGCGTCGACAAGGACGAGGCCGACAAGCTCAAGGCGCAGCTTGAAGGCGCAGGCGCCACGGTGGAGCTGGCCTAGAGACTCCGCCCAAGTTGTAGCCTTCGGGCACGCGTTCCGGCCCCGGCCTCCCTCATCTCAAGGGGGCCGGGGACCGAAATTTCGAAGAAGCACCGGGTCAATCGGGGCCCGGCTAACGCGTCGATTAAATTAAAAGGACCATCGATTCATGGCGAAATCCTTCACTGGCCGTAAGCGAGTCCGTTTGAATTTTGGCCGCATTCCCTCGGCGGTGCCCATGCCGAACCTGATCGAGATGCAGCAATCCTCCTATGAGGAATTTCTGCATATGGGCATCCCCGCGGACCAGCGGCCGGATAGCGGGCTCCAGGAAGTGTTTAAATCGGTCTTCCCCATCAAGGATTTTTCCGATCGCGGCACCCTTGAGTTCGTCAAGTATGAGTTCGAGGAGCCGAAATACGATACCGAGGAATGTCAGCAGCGCGGCCTGACCTATGCCGCGCCGCTCAAGGTGACCCTGCGCTTGCTCGTCTGGGACGTCGACGAAGACACCGGCGCGCGCTCGATCCGCGACATCAAGGAACAGGATGTCTATATGGGCGATATGCCGCTCATGACCGAGAACGGCACCTTTATCGTCAACGGCAC
The DNA here is from genome assembly GCA_029863585.1 of Alphaproteobacteria bacterium. Classification (GTDB taxonomy): domain Bacteria; phylum Pseudomonadota; class Alphaproteobacteria; order SMXQ01; family SMXQ01; genus SMXQ01. Next base: position 4,143 of record JAOTVC010000011.1, read on the forward strand.
GGAGCGGGTGATCGTCTCGCAGATGCACCGTTCGCCGGGCGTGTTCTTCGACCACGACAAGGGCAAGACCCACTCGTCGGGCAAGTACCTGTTCGCCGCGCGCATCATTCCCTACCGCGGTTCCTGGCTCGACTTCGAATTCGATGCCAAGGATCTGGTCTATGTGCGGATCGACCGGCGCCGCAAGCTGCCGGTTTCCACGCTCTTGCTGGCGCTCGACAACGAGGAAACCGAAAAGCTGCGGGCCCAGCGCCAGGAGGACGGCGCGCCGATCAGCCCCGACGAGGCCGAGGGCATGTCGCCGGAGGACATTCTCGCCTATTTCTACGACGTGGTGCCGTTCACCGCGGTCAAGGAAGGCTGGAAGACCCGCTTCGATCCGGAGCGTTACCGCGGCGTCAAGCTCGCCAACGACCTGATCAATGCCAAGACCGGCAAGGCGGTGGCCAAGGCGGAAGACAAGATCACGCCGCGGACCGCACGCAAGCTGGTTGAGGATGGGCTCGAGGAAGTCCTGGTCGCCGACGAGGACCTGATTGGCCGCTACGTCGCCATCGACCTGGTCAACGAGCAGACCGGCGAGGTCTTGGCCGAGGCCGGTGACGAGATCGAGGAGGAGAACCTCGCCGCCATCAAGGAGGCCGGGATTGCCGACGTGCCGACACTGGGCATCGACCACGTTACCATCGGGCCTTATATCCGATCGACCCTGGCCGCCGATAAGAACACCTGCCGGGCGGAAGCGCTGACCGACATCTACCGTGTCATGCGGCCCGGCGAGCCGCCGACCCCGGAAACCGCGGAAACCCTTTTCCAGGGCATGTTCTTCGATCCCGAGCGTTACGACCTGTCGCCGGTGGGCCGGGTCAAGATGAACGCTCGCCTCGGCCTTGAGACCGAGGATCAATTGCGCACGCTGCGCAAGGAGGACATCCTTTCGGTGGTCAAGATGCTGGTCGAGCTCAAGGACGGGCGCGGCGAGATCGACGATATCGACAACCTGGGTAACCGCCGGGTGCGTTCGGTCGGCGAGCTGATGGAGAACCAGTACCGGGTCGGCCTGTTGCGCATGGAGCGCGCCATCCGCGAACGCATGAGCTCGGTCGACATCGATTCGGTCATGCCCCACGACCTGATCAACGCCAAGCCCGCCGCCGCCGCGGTGCGCGAGTTCTTCGGCTCGTCCCAGCTCAGCCAGTTCATGGACCAGACCAATCCGCTGTCGGAGATCACCCATAAGCGGCGCCTGTCGGCGTTGGGACCCGGCGGTCTCACCCGGGAACGGGCCGGGTTCGAGGTGCGCGACGTGCATCCCACCCATTACGGCCGCATCTGCCCGATCGAGACTCCCGAAGGCCCCAATATCGGCCTTATCAACTCGCTGGCGACCTACGCGCGGGTCAATAAATACGGCTTCATCGAAAGCCCCTACCGCAGGGTGGTCGACGGCAAGGTGACCGACGAGGTGGTTTATCTCTCGGCCATGGAAGAGAGCAAGCACACCATCGCCCAGGCCAATGCCGAGCTGGACGACCAAAACCGGCTGGTGGCGGACTTCGTGTCCTGCCGCTCGGGCGGCGAGTTCGTGATGGCGCGGTCGGAAGACATCGATTTCATGGATGTCTCGCCCAAGCAGCTGGTCTCGGTGGCGGCCTCGCTGATCCCGTTCCTCGAGAACGACGATGCCAACCGCGCGCTGATGGGATCCAACATGCAGCGTCAGGCGGTGCCCTTGATCCGTACCGACGCTCCGCTGGTGGGCACCGGGATGGAGGAGGTGGTGGCCCGCGACTCCGGCGTCGCCATCTCGGCGCGGCGCTCCGGCGTGGTCGATCAGGTGGACGCCACCCGCATCGTCATTCGCGCCACCGACGAGACCGACGCCGCGGCGTCGACGGTGGACATTTACAACCTGTTGAAGTTCCAGCGGTCCAACCAGAATACCTGCATCAACAACCGGCCCCTGGTGCGGGTGGGCGACCTGGTATCCCAGGGCGACATCATCGCCGACGGGCCTTCGACCAACCTCGGCGAATTGGCGCTGGGGCGCAACGTGCTGGTCGCGTTCATGCCCTGGAACGGCTACAACTTTGAGGATTCGATCCTGCTTTCCGAGCGCATCGTGCGCGACGACGTTTTCACCTCCATCCATATCGAGGAGTTCGAGGTGATGGCCCGGGACACCAAGCTGGGCCAGGAGGAGATCACCCGCGACATTCCCAATGTCGGCGAGGAGGCGCTGCGCAACCTCGACGAGGCAGGCATCGTCTATATCGGTGCCGAGGTCAATCCCGGCGACATCCTGGTCGGCAAGGTCACGCCCAAGGGCGAAAGCCCGATGACGCCGGAAGAGAAGCTGTTGCGCGCCATCTTCGGCGAAAAGGCTTCCGACGTGCGCGATACCTCCCTGCGCCTGCCCCCGGGGGTGGCCGGGACCATCGTCGAGGTGCGGGTGTTCTCCCGCCGCGGCGTCGACAAGGACGAGCGGGCGATGGCCATCGAGCGTGACGAGATCGAGCATCTCACCAAGGACCGGGACGACGAAAAGGCCATCCTGGAGCGCGGCTACGTCGCCCGCGTCAGCGATCTGCTGGTCGGGCGCCTCGCCGATACCGGACCCAAGGACATCACGCCCGGGACCAAGATCACCGAAGCCTTGCTGGCCGAGTTGACTCCCGGCCAGATTCGCCAAATCACCGTGAAGAACGACAAGATCATGCGTGAGGTGGAGGAGATCAACAAGCAGGCCGATACCGCCAATCAGCGTCTTGAAGCCCGCTTCGAGAACAAGGTCGACAAGCTCCAGCGCGGCGACGAACTGCCGCCCGGAGTGATGAAGATGGTCAAGGTCTTCGTCGCCGTGAAGCGCAAGATGCAGCCCGGCGACAAGATGGCCGGGCGTCACGGCAACAAGGGCGTCGTGTCCCGCATCGTGCCGATCGAGGACATGCCGTACCTGGAGGACGGTACCCCGGTCGATATTGTGCTCAATCCGCTCGGCGTGCCGTCGCGGATGAACGTGGGCCAGATCCTGGAAACCCATTTGGGTTGGGCATCGGCCGGTCTCGGCCGCCAGATCGGCGCGGCCTACGATGCCTACAGGCGTACCGGGAATGCCGGCGACATCAAGTCGACCCTGAAGAACATCTACGGCGAAGATCTCTGGAAATCGGAGCTCGCCGGCCTTGATGACGACGAGCTTGCCGAGCTCGCTTCCAACGAGATCGGCGGCGTGCCGATGGCGACGCCGGTGTTCGACGGGGCCCGGGAGGACGACATCAACGCCCTTCTGGAGAAGGCGGGCCTCGATACCTCCGGTCAGGTGACCTTGGTCGACGGGCGTTCGGGCCGGACTTTCGACCGCAAGGTCACGGTGGGCTACATCTATATGCTGAAGCTGCACCACCTGGTGGACGACAAGATCCACGCCCGCTCGATCGGCCCTTACAGTCTGGTCACCCAGCAGCCGCTGGGCGGCAAGGCCCAATTCGGAGGCCAGCGCTTCGGCGAAATGGAGGTGTGGGCCTTGGAGGCCTACGGCGCCGCCTACACCTTGCAGGAGATGCTGACGGTGAAGTCCGACGACGTGTCGGGCCGCACCAAGGTCTATGAGTCGATCGTCCGGGGCGACGATTCCTTCGAGGCCGGCATCCCCGAATCGTTCAATGTTCTGGTCAAGGAACTGCGGTCCCTTGGCCTCAATGTGGAACTCAACCAGCGCGAACTCTAAGGGTTCGCGCGGACGCGCGCGGCGCCGCCGCCGCCGCGCCCGCCGGGATCAAACCGGCAAAATGAGCAGGAGACGTTGATGAGCGAGTTGATGAAGGTCTTTGGCCAGGCGACTGGCCCGCAGAGCTTCGACGAGGTGCAAATCTCGATCGCCAGCCCGGAGCGGATCCGGTCTTGGTCCTTCGGCGAGATCAAGAAGCCGGAGACGATCAATTACCGCACCTTCAAACCGGAAAGGGACGGCCTGTTCTGCGCCCGGATTTTCGGGCCGATCAAGGATTACGAGTGCCTGTGCGGCAAGTACAAGCGCATGAAGTACCGCGGCATCATCTGCGAGAAGTGCGGCGTCGAGGTGACGCTGTCCAAGGTGCGGCGCGAGCGCATGGGCCATATCGAGCTGGCCAGCCCGGTGGCGCATATCTGGTTCCTGAAATCGCTGCCGAGCCGTATCGGTCTGCTCTTGGATATGACCCTGAAGGACCTGGAGCGGGTGCTCTATTTCGAACAGTTCGTGGTGACCGAGCCGGGCCTGACGCCGCTTAAGATGCATCAGTTGCTCTCGGAAGAGGAATATATCGAGGCCCAGGACGAATACGGCGTCGATTCCTTCACCGCGTCGATTGGGGCCGAGGCCCTGCGCGACATGCTGGAGACCATCGAACTCAAGGACGAGGTCGTGACGCTGCGCGAAGAGCTCAAGGAGACCAACTCCGAGGCCAAGCGCAAGAAGCTGGTGCGCCGCTTGAAGCTGGTCGAGAACTTCATCGATTCCAAGGCCAAGCCGGAATGGATGATCCTCGAGGTGGTGCCGGTGATCCCGCCGGAGCTGCGCCCCCTGGTGCCGCTCGATGGCGGCCGCTTCGCGACGTCCGACCTCAACGATCTCTACCGCCGGGTGATCAACCGCAACAACCGCTTGAAGCGGCTGATCGAATTGCATGCGCCGGACATCATCGTGCGCAACGAAAAGCGCATGCTGCAGGAGGCGGTGGACGCCCTGTTCGACAACGGCCGCCGGGCGCGCGTCATCACCGGCGCCAACAAGCGCCCGCTGAAGTCGCTCAGCGACATGCTGAAGGGCAAGCAGGGCCGCTTCCGCCAGAACCTGCTGGGCAAGCGCGTCGATTATTCCGGCCGTTCGGTAATCGTCGTCGGTCCGGAGTTGAAGCTGCACCAGTGCGGCCTGCCCAAGAAGATGGCGCTCGAGCTGTTCAAGCCGTTCATCTATTCCAAGCTCGAGCTCTATGGCATGGCCACCACCATCAAGGCGGCCAAGCGCATGGTCGAAAAGGAACGGCCCGAGGTTTGGGACATCCTGGAAGAGGTGATCCGGGAACACCCGGTGCTGCTCAACCGGGCGCCGACGCTGCACCGGCTGGGCATCCAGGCCTTCGAGCCGGTGCTGATCGAAGGTAAGGCGATCCAGCTGCATCCGCTGGTCTGCGCCGCCTTCAACGCCGATTTCGACGGCGACCAGATGGCGGTCCATGTGCCGCTGTCGCTGGAGGCGCAGCTCGAGGCCCGCGTGTTGATCATGTCGACCAACAACATCCTGAGCCCGGCCAACGGCAATCCCATCATCGTGCCGACCCAGGACATCATCCTGGGGCTCTATTACATGTCGATGGAGGCCGAAGGCCAGCCCGGCGAGGGCATGATGTTCACCGGTGTCGGGGAAATCCAGCAGGCGCTGGATGTCGGTGCCGTGACCATGCACTCGAAGATCAAGGCGCGGTTCAGGTCGATCGACGCCGACGGCAACCCGACGATGGAAACGGTGGACACTACGCCGGGCCGGATGCTGATCTCCGAGGTCCTGCCGCGCAATTCCGAACTGGGATTCGAGGTCATCAACAAGGTGCTGACCAAGCGCGAGGTCTCCAACCTGATCGACGTGGTCTATCGCGGCTGCGGGCAGAAGGACACGGTGATCTTTTGCGACCGCTTGATGTCGCTGGGCTTCGGCAATGCCTTCCAGGCCGGGATCTCCTTCGGCAAGGACGATCTCGTCATCCCCAAGGCGAAGGAAAAGCTGGTCAGCGATACCCAGGAGCGGATCGAGGAATACGAACGCCAGTACCTCGACGGCCTGATCACCCAGGGTGAAAAATACAACAAGGTGATCGATGCCTGGTCCCAGTGCACCGACCTCGTTTCCAAGGAGATGATGAAGGGCATTTCCTCGGCCAAGCCCGGGGCGCCCATCAACTCGGTCTACATGATGGCCCATTCCGGCGCCCGTGGCTCCGAGGCACAGATGAAGCAGCTCGCCGGCATGCGCGGCCTGATGGCCAAGCCGTCGGGCGAAATCATCGAAACGCCGATCATCTCCAATTTCAAGGAGGGCCTGACCGTCCTGGAGTACTTCAATTCCACCCACGGCGCCCGTAAGGGGCTGGCCGACACGGCGCTCAAGACCGCCAACTCAGGCTATCTCACCCGGCGTCTGGTGGACGTTGCCCAGGACGCGATCATCGTCACCGATGATTGTGGCACCAAGAAGGGCCTGCCGACCAAGGCGGTGATCGAGGGCGGCGACGTCATCGAGGCCCTGGCCGAACGCCTTCTTGGCCGGGTTCCCGCGGAAGACGTGTTGGATCCGCTTTCCGGCGAGGTCGTCGTCAAGGCGGGCGTCCTGATGGACGAGGAGATCGTCGAGTCGATCGAGCGCGCCGGCGTCGAGGAAGTGATCATCCGCTCGGTGCTGACCTGCGAATGCACCTCCGGGATCTGTGTCAAGTGTTACGGGCGCGACCTGGCCCGGGGCACCACCGTTAATATCGGCGAGGCGGTCGGCGTCATGGCCGCCCAGTCGATCGGCGAGCCGGGGACCCAGCTGACCATGCGAACCTTCCATATCGGCGGCGCGGCGCAGCGGGGCGCGGAGCAGTCCAGTGTCGAGGCGGCCTTCGATTCCAAGGCCGTGTTCAACAACCGCAACACGGTCCAGGATTCGGAAGGTGTGCCCGTGGTCATGGGACGCAACTGCGAGATCGTCCTGGAAGACGAATCGGGCCGTGTCATGGCGCGATACGAGGTGCCCTACGGCGCCCGCCTCCTGGTCGATGAAGGGCAGATGGTGCAGAAGGGCGACAAGATGGCGGAATGGGATCCCTATACCCTGCCGATCATCACCGAAAGCGCCGGCACCGCCAACTACGTGGACCTGACCGAGGGCGTCAGCTACCGCGAGGTGGTGGACGAGACCACCGGCATCGCCTCCAAGGAGGTGATCGATTGGAAATCCCAGCCCAAGGCGGCGGAGTTGCGGCCGCGCATCACGCTGCGCGACAAGGCGGGCGAGGTGGTGGTGCTGCCCAACGGCCATGAGGCCCGTTACCTAATGTCGGTGGGGGCGATTCTGCGGGTTGAGAACGGCGATGAGGTGCATGCCGGCGACGTGCTGGCGCGTATCCCGCGCGAGTCCATGAAGACCCGCGACATCACGGGCGGCCTGCCGCGCGTCGCCGAGTTGTTCGAGGCGCGCAAGCCCAAGGACTTCGCCATCCTTGCCGAGAGCGACGGCCAAGTGGAATTCGGCCGCGACTACAAGTCCAAGCGCCGCGTCCTGGTCCGGCCGGAGGAGGGCGAGCCTACCGAGTACCTGCTGCCCAAGGATCGGCATATCGCGGTGCGCGAAGGCGACTGGGTGCAGAAGGGCGACCATCTGATGGAAGGCAGCCCGGTGCCCCACGACATCCTTCGGGTGCTGGGCGTCCAGGCCCTGGCCGAATACCTGGTTCGCGAAATCCAGGACGTCTATCGGCTCCAGGGGGTGCGGATCAACGACAAGCACATCGAGGTGATCATCCGCCAGATGCTGCAGAAAGTCGAAATCACCGAACCCGGCGAGACTACCTACCTGGTCGGCGAAATCGTCGACCGGCTCGAGTACCAGGCGGCCAATGTCAAGGCCAAGGAAGAAGGCCAGAAGCCGGCCGAGGCGAGCCCCGTGCTGCAGGGCATCACCAAGGCTTCGCTCGGCACCAATTCGTTCATCTCCGCCGCGTCCTTCCAGGAGACCACGCGGGTGTTGACCGAGGCTGCGGTGTCCGGCCGGATCGATCGCCTGATCGGGCTCAAGGAGAACGTCATCGTCGGCCGCCTGATCCCGGCCGGCACCGGTGCCGTCATGAACCAGCTCAAGCGGGTGGCGGCGAGCCGCGACCGCGAACTGGCGGCGGCGGAGGCGGAGAAGGCGCGGTTGGAGCAGCCCGAAGCCACTGCCGAGGACGGCGCGGCCAAGGGCGAGGTCGAGCAGAAAAGCGCCTAAATCCGGGCTTCACGGGCGGCCGGGTGGCGGCCCGGCGTGGAAATACCAGGGCGCCGCCCATTCTGGGCGGCGCCTTTTTTCTGTCCGATTGCGGCATCGCGCCGCTTCCGCCCGGCCATGCCCGGCGGGGCCGGGGTGTCGCGTAACCCGATGTCCGCTGGAAGCCATCAGCAGACATAGACGGGCCCGTTTTCTCGGCGCGTCGGGCTTGGGCCGGGTCTTTATGAGGGCCTAAGACCTGATTCGATGATCGGCGGAGGCGTGTCTTTCACCTGGCCCCAAGGGGGCGGCACCCACGGGCCGGTTTCCTGGCGCCCTGATTGATCTGGGCGCTTTCGATAATGTGCGCAGTTGTCGGGATCGTCGGCGATCGCGTGGTGGCATCGCCCGGCAATATTGTAGCGGCAGTCAAGCCGCGAACAGTCCAGACCGACGATCATGCATTTATGCATGGGTTTCTTCCTCCCTTATTCTTGGAAACTTCTGTTTCAAATACGCCATATTCACTCGACATTTTCTATAATGTCATAGCGGCACCAGAGCATAAACCGTTGTCTGCCGTAGCGTTGCGGCAACTGGCCGAGCCGGCCCCTCCCGATTGTTGGGAAGGATGCCAATGTCCGCCGAGGGTCGAAGGTTAACGGGGTGCCCAATCTTTCGGCTCGGGCGGCCTTATGCGCGCGCGCTCGGGCATCGTTAAGGAAGGGATGGATTCGGCCCGGCCAACGGGCCGGTGAAACCGTCCAAGGCCCCCGGAAAACAAGCGTTTTTTTCGGTAAATGAGGGGTTGACGGGCCTTGGCTCCGTCACTAGTATGCGCGCTCCTTCGTTGGGGCCGGTGGTAGGTGTCCATCCTAGACGCGGTCTCGGGTTTTTGAAGCAACCTTATAGGCCCCGCTTCGGTCGGGCCGTTTGATGGACCGGTGGCGAGCTGATCGCAGGCGCTCTGCGTGTGCTCGCTTGTTGTGTAATTTCAAGGATTTGATCCCGGTTTGTCCGGGACGGAGCGGGCGCTTTCGGCCTTTGGCCCTGGCCCCGATGGGAAATTGGAAGGTTTGTCCTGATGCCGACGATCAACCAGTTGATTCGCAAGCCGCGCAAGAAGCCCGTGGCCCGGAACAAGGTTCCGGCGATGGAGGCTTGCCCGCAAAAGCGCGGCGTCTGCACCCGCGTCTACACCACCACGCCGAAGAAACCCAATTCGGCGCTGCGCAAGGTGGCGCGCGTGCGGCTGACCAACGGGTTCGAAGTGACCAGCTATATCCCCGGCGAAGGGCACAATCTGCAGGAGCATTCCGTGGTGATGATCCGCGGCGGCCGCGTCAAGGATCTGCCCGGCGTGCGCTACCACATCATCCGCGGCACGCTCGACACCCAGGGGGTCGGCGACCGCCGCCAGCGCCGCTCCAAATACGGCGCCAAGCGCCCGAGGTAGGAGCCGAGCATGTCCCGCCGCCACGCCGCAGAGAAACGCGAGGTCCTTCCCGACGCCAAGTTCGGCGACATCGTCGTGACCAAATTCATGAATTCCTTGATGCTCGACGGCAAGAAATCGGCCGCCGAGAAGATCGTCTACGGCGCCTTCGACGCCATCTCCGGCAAGGCCGGGGATCCCGTCAAGGTCTTCCATGACGCCCTTGAAAACGTCAAGCCCGCCATCGAGGTGCGCTCCCGCCGGGTCGGCGGCGCCACCTACCAGATCCCCGTCGAGGTCCGCGCCGAGCGGCGCCAGACCCTCGCCATCCGCTGGATCATCGAGGCGGTCCGGGGGCGGAACGAGAACACCATGGTGGATCGGTTGTCCAACGAGTTGCTGGATGCCGCCAACAATCGTGGGAACGCGGTGAAAAAGCGCGAAGACACCCACCGCATGGCGGAGGCCAACAAGGCCTTCTCCCACTACCGCTGGTAACAACAGGGACGCGTCCGTCAGACACGCGATACATTCCCAGGAAAATTTGTCATGGCACGCACGCATCCACTCGAAATGTACCGAAACATCGGCATCATGGCCCATATCGATGCCGGTAAGACAACGACCACCGAACGGATCCTGTTCTACACGGGCCGCTCCTACAAGATCGGCGAGGTCCATGAGGGCACCGCCACCATGGACTGGATGGAGCAGGAGCAGGAGCGCGGGATCACCATCACGTCGGCCGCGACCACGGCAATGTGGCGGGATCATCGCGTGAACATCATCGATACCCCGGGCCATGTCGACTTCACCATCGAGGTGGAGCGCAGCTTGCGTGTGCTCGACGGCGCCGTGGCTGTGTTCGATTCCGTGGCCGGTGTCGAACCCCAGTCGGAAACCGTGTGGCGCCAGGCCGACAAGTACGGCGTGCCGCGCATCTGTTTCGTCAACAAGATGGACCGGGTGGGCGCCGATTTCTTCCGCTGCGTCGATATGATCGTCGACCGCTTGGGCGCGACCCCTCTGGTGACCCAGCTTCCGATCGGCGCCGAAGCCGATTTCGTCGGCGTCGTCGACCTGTTGACGCAAAAGGCGATCATCTGGAAAGAAGAGACCTTGGGCGCCGAGTTCGAGGTGACCGATATTCCCGAAAACATGGCGACCGAGGCGGCGGAATACCGTTCAAGGCTGGTCGAGACGGCGGTCGAACAGGACGACACCGCCATGGAGGCCTATCTCGAGGGCGAGGAACCCGACATCGATACGCTGAAGGCCTGTATCCGCAAGGGCACCTGTTCGGGCGAACTGGTGCCCGTGCTGTGCGGCTCGGCCTTCAAGAACAAGGGCGTGCAGCCGCTGTTGGACGCCATCGTCGATTTCCTGCCGGCGCCCACCGACGTCGCCGACATCAAGGGCATGAAGCCCGACAGCGAAGAGCCGATGACCCGCAAGAGCTCCGATTCGGAGCCCTTCGCCGCCCTCGCCTTCAAGGTGATGACCGATCCATTCGTCGGGTCCCTGACCTTCGTGCGCGTCTATTCCGGCGTGCTCGAGACCGGCGCCAGCGTCATGAATACGGTCAAGGGCAAGCGCGAGCGCGTCGGCCGGATGCTCCTGATGCATGCCAATTCCCGTGAAGACATTAAAGAGGCCCGTGCCGGCGACATTCTCGCCATTGCGGGCCTTAAAGATGTGACGACCGGCGATACCCTGTGCGATCCCAACAAACCGGTCATCTTGGAGCGGATGGATTTCCCGGAGCCGGTGATCGAGGTCGCGGTCGAACCCATGACCAAGGGCGACCAGGAAAAGATGGGCCAGGCGCTCGCGCGTCTCGCCCAGGAAGACCCCTCCTTCCGGGTGACCACCGATGAGGAAAGCGGCCAGACCGTGATCAAGGGGATGGGGGAATTGCACCTCGACATTCTGGTCGATCGCATGCGGCGCGAGTTCAAGGTCGACGCCAATGTCGGCGCCCCGCAGGTGGCTTATCGCGAGACCATCACCAAATCGGCCGAGGTGGATTATATCCACAAGAAGCAGACCGGCGGTTCCGGACAGTTCGCCCGGGTCAAGCTGGTGTTCGATCCCGCCCCCGGCGAGGGCTATGCCTTCGATAGCAAGATCGTCGGCGGCAACGTGCCCAAGGAATACATTCCCGGCGTGGAAAAGGGCCTGGCCAGCGCCAAGGATACCGGCGTCCTGGTCGGCTTTCCGGTGATCGACTTCAAGGTCCAGCTGGTGGACGGTGCCTATCATGACGTCGATTCCTCGGTCATGGCGTTCGAGATCGCGGCCCGCGCGGCCTTCCGCGAAGGCATGCAGAAAGGCGCCCCGGCGCTGCTCGAACCCTTGATGAAGGTCGAGGTGGTCACGCCCGAGGAATACATGGGCGATATCATGGGCGACCTGCAGTCCCGCCGCGGCCAGGTGTCCGGTATGGACCAGCGCGGCAACGCCCGGGTGATCTCGGCCCTGGTGCCGCTGGCCAACATGTTCGGTTATGTCAACACGCTGCGTTCCATGAGTCAGGGCCGGGCGCAGTTCACCATGCATTTCGAGCGCTACGAACAGGTCCCCCAGGCGGTGGCCGACGAAGTTCGAGCGAAACTCGCCTAGGGGAACGGAGAGACGTCATGGCGAAGGCAAAGTTTGAACGTACGAAGCCGCATTGCAACATCGGGACGATTGGTCACGTTGACCATGGGAAGACGACGTTGACGGCGGCGATCACGCGGGTTCTTTCGGAGTCGGGGGGCGCGGAGTTCACGGCGTTCGACATGATCGACAAGGCGCCGGAGGAGCGGGAGCGTGGGATCACGATCGCGACGGCGCATGTTGAGTACGAGACGGACAATCGCCACTACGCGCATGTGGACTGCCCGGGTCATGCGGACTACGTGAAGAACATGATCACGGGGGCGGCGCAGATGGACGGCGCGATCCTGGTTGTTTCGGCGGCCGACGGGCCGATGCCGCAGACTCGGGAGCATATACTTCTGGCGCGCCAGGTTGGGGTGCCGGCGATCGTGGTTTACATGAACAAGGTCGACCAGGTTGACGACCCGGAGCTTCTGGAGCTTGTGGAGTTGGAGATCCGGGAGCTTCTGAGCTCTTACGAGTTCCCGGGGGACGACATCCCGGTTGTGAAGGGCTCGGCGCTTGCGGCTTTGGAGGCGCGAGACGACGAGATCGGCAAGAACTCGATCCTGGAGCTGATGGCGGCGGTTGACGATTACATACCGCAGCCGGACCGCCCGAAGGACCTGCCGTTCCTGATGCCGATCGAGGACGTGTTCTCGATCTCGGGCCGCGGCACGGTGGTGACGGGTCGGGTTGAGCGCGGCGTCATCAAGGTCGGCGAGGACATCGAGATCGTCGGCATCAAGGCGACGTCGAAGACGGTGTGCACGGGCGTGGAGATGTTCCGCAAGCTGCTGGACCAGGGGGAGGCGGGGGACAATATCGGCGTGCTTCTGCGCGGCACCAAGCGCGAGGAGGTCGAGCGCGGCCAGGTTCTGGCGGCGCCGGGCTCGATCACGCCGCACACCAAGTTCGAGGCGGAGGCCTACATCCTGACCAAGGACGAGGGCGGGCGTCACACGCCGTTCTTCACCAAGTACCGTCCGCAGTTCTACTTCCGGACGACCGACGTGACCGGGGAGGTGGAGCTTCCGAGCGGGACGGAGATGGTGATGCCGGGCGACAACGTGTCGATGAGCGTCGAGCTGATCCAGCCGATCGCCATGGACGAGGGCCTGCGCTTCGCCATCCGCGAGGGCGGGCGCACCGTCGGCGCCGGCGTCGTCGCCAAAATCATCGAGTAGCAAGAGAGCTCAGGCTTCCCGGGTGACGGGACGGGACAGGACATACGAACCATGGAAAACCAAAACATACGCATCCGGCTCAAGGCGTTCGACCATCGCTTGTTGGACCAGTCCACCAGCGAGATCGTCGGCACCGCCAAGCGCACCGGGGCACAGGTTCGCGGCCCGATTCCCTTGCCGACTCGGATCGAGAAGTTCACCGTGCTGCGCTCGCCCCATGTCGACAAGAAATCGCGGGAGCAGTTCGAGGTTCGCACCCACAAACGGCTGCTGGATATTATCGACCCGACGCCCCAGACCGTGGATGCGCTGATGAAGCTCGACCTCGCGGCCGGCGTCGACGTCGAGATCAAGCTGTAAGGGCGCCCGGGAGACGGAGAGAACGTGGATAACGCCATGCGCACCGGAATAATCGCACAGAAGATGGGCATGACCCGGCTGTTCTCGGAAGACGGCCGGCACGTCCCGGTGACCGTGCTCAAGGTCGACAACTGTCAGGTTGTGGCCCAGAAAACGGCGGAGAAGGACGGTTACACCGCCCTGCAGCTCGGCGTCGGCACGGCCAAGGCCAAGAACACGCCGAAGCCGCAGCGGGGCCATTTCGCCAAGGCCAAGGTGGAGCCCAAGCGGCGGCTGGTCGAGTTCCGGGTCGCCGACGACGCGTTGGTCGACGTCGGGACCGAGATCAAGCCGAGCCATTTCGTCGCCGGACAAAAGGTGGACGTGGTCAGCACTTCGATCGGCAAGGGCTTTGCGGGCGGCATGAAGCGCCATAACTTCGCCGGCCTTGAAGCCAGCCACGGCGTTTCGATCTCTCACCGCTCACACGGTTCTACCGGCCACAGCCAGGACCCGGGCAAGGTGTTCAAGGGCAAGAAGATGGCGGGTCACATGGGCGACCGGCGGGTGACGACCCAGAACCTCGAGGTTCACGCCACCGATGACACCGAAGGCCTGATCCTGATCCGCGGCGCGGTGCCGGGCGCCAAGGGTGGTTACGTTTTGATTTCCGACGCCGTCAAGCGGCCCCGGCCCGAGGATGCGCCATACCCGGCGGGGACCGGCGCGGCGCCTGCTGAGGAGGCCCCGGCCGAGGACGTCGCCCCGGAAGAAGCTGCCGCCGAAGACGCCGGCGACGGCGAAGAAGACAAGAAGGACTGAGCCCGATGAAGGTCGACGTCATAGATCTGGACGCCAAGAACGTCGGTTCGATCGATCTCGCCGACGAGGTCTTCGGGGCCGATGTGCGCACCGATCTCTTGCAGCGCTGCGTCGAATGGCAGCGCGCCAAGCGCCGCGCTGGCACCCATAAGACAAAGGTGGTTTCTGAAATCAGCGGCACCACCGCCAAGCCGTACCGCCAGAAGGGCACCGGCCGGGCTCGCCAGGGTTCGCTGCGCTCGGCCCAGTTCCGCGGCGGTGCGACCATGTTCGGGCCGGTGGTGCGCAGCCATGCCACCAAGCTGCCCAAGAAAGTGCGCAAGGCGGCCCTGCGTGCGGCACTTTCGGCCAAGCAGGCGGCCGGCGCCCTGGTGGTGCTGGACGCGGCCAAGGCCGAGGATCCTAAGACAAAGGCGCTGGCCGTCAGGCTCGGCAAGCTTGGCTGGGGATCGGTGTTGATCATCGACGGGGCCGAGATCGATGCCGGGTTCTCCCGCGCGGCGCGCAACATTCCCGGTGTCGACGTGCTGCCCAGCGCCGGCGCCAACGTTTACGACATTCTCAATCGCGAGACCCTGGTCCTGACCCGGGACGCGGTCAGCGCATTGGAGGCGCGCCTCAAATGACCCAGCGGCGCAGCACAAAGGACGTCCGCGTCGGCGAAGGCCGGAAGTTTGATCTCATCCTGGCCCCGGTGATTACCGAAAAGTCGACCCAGGGCTCGGAACACAATCAGGTCACCTTCCGGGTGCCGCTGACCGCCACCAAGCCCGAAATCCGGGTGGCGGTGGAGACTCTCTTCAAGGTCAAGGTGCTGGCGGTCAACACCCTGCGCCAGACGGGCAAGAGCAAGCGTTTCCGCGGCCAGCTCGGCAAGCGGGCGGATACCAAGAAGGCGATCGTGACCCTCGCCGAGGGCGAATCGATCGACGTGACCTCGGGCCTCTAAGCGGCACGGCAAGGACAGAGTTATGGCACTGAAAACCTTCAATCCCACCACACCGTCGCGGCGCCAGCTGGTCCTCGTGGACCGCTCGCAGCTGCACCGGGGCAAGCCGGTCAAGGCGTTGACCGAGGGCAAGAAGCGCGCCGGAGGGCGCAACAATACCGGCCGTGTCACCGTTGGCCAGCGCGGCGGCGGCCACAAGCGCCGCTACCGCGTGATCGATTTCAAGCGCCGTAAATTCGATGTCGAGGCGATGGTGGAACGGCTCGAATACGATCCCAACCGCACCGCCTTTATCGCCCTGATCAAGTATGCCGATGGCGAGCAAGCCTACATCCTGGCGCCCCAGCGGCTCGGACCGGGGGACAAGGTGATCGCCGGCGAGCGGGTCGACGTGCAGCCCGGCAACGCCATGCCGCTCCGTTCCATCCCGGTCGGCACGATCGTCCACAATGTCGAGATGAAGGCCGGGCGCGGCGGGCAGATCGCGCGTTCCGCCGGCACCTACGTGCAGTTGATCGGTAAGGACTCCGGCTATGCCCAGCTGCGCCTTGGCTCCGGCGAGGTGCGCATGGTGCCGGAACAATGCATGGCCTCGATCGGAGCGGTGTCCAATTCCGACCAGCAGAATATCAATCTGGGAAAGGCGGGCCGCAAGCGCTGGCTGGGCCGTCGGCCGGTTGTCCGCGGCGTTGCCATGAACCCGGTGGATCATCCCCATGGCGGCGGCGAGGGGCGCACCTCGGGCGGCCGCCATCCCGTGACCCCCTGGGGCAAGCCCACCAAGGGCGCGCGCACCCGTGGCAAGAAGGCGTCCGACCGGCTCATCATCCGCAGCCGGCACCGGGCCCGCAAGAGAAGGTAAGGCAGGAAGAAGTCATGGCTCGATCGGTTTGGAAAGGTCCGTTTGTGGACGGCTATCTGCTGAAGAAGGCGGACGCCGCGCGCTCGTCGGGCAGCAATCAGGTGATCAAGACCTGGTCGCGGCGCTCGACCATTCTGCCGCAGTTCGTCGGTCTCACCTTCGGCGTCCACAACGGTCAGAAATTCATCCCCGTCCTGGTGACGGAAAACATGATCGGCCACAAGTTCGGCGAATTTTCCCCGACCCGGACCTATTACGGCCACGCCGCCGACCGGCGCGCGCGGCGGGCCTAGGAGGGCGCCATGGGCAAGAAAAGCAACCCGCGGCGGGTGGAAGAGGCGGAAGCCATGGCCTACGGCCACATGATTCGCGTCAGCCCGCAGAAATTGGGCCTGGTGGCCGGCATGATCCGGGGCAAGCGGGCGGAAACCGCGTTGGCGGACCTGACGTTTTCCTCCAAGCGCATCGCGCGGGACGTGAAGAAGGTTCTGCAGTCGGCCATCGCCAACGCCGAAAACAATCACCAGCTCGACGTCGACCGTCTCGTGGTGGCCGAAGCGTCGGTCGGCAAGGCGATGGTGATGAAGCGTTTCCGGGCCCGTGCCCGGGGTCGGGCGGGGCGCATCCGCAAGCCGTTCTCCAACCTCAAGGTGGTTGTCCGGGAAGCCGAGGAGGCATCGTAATGGGTCAGAAAGTCAATCCGGTCGGGCTCAGGCTCGGCATCAACAGGACCTGGGATTCCCGCTGGTACGCGGACAACGACTATGGCGATCTCCTGCATGAGGACATCAAGATCAGGGATTACCTGCTCAAGACGCTGTCTCAGGCGGGTGTTTCCAAGGTGGTCATCGAACGGCCGGCCAAGAAGGCGCGCATCACCATCCATACCGCCCGCCCGGGCGTGGTGATCGGCAAGAAGGGCGCCGATATCGAAAAGCTCCGCACCGAGGTGGCGAAGCGGACCGATGCCGAGGTGCATCTCAACATCGTCGAGATCCGCAAGCCGGAGATCGATGCCCAGCTGGTGGCCGAAAACATCGCCCAGCAACTGGAGCGCCGCATCGCCTTTCGCCGCGCCATGAAGCGGGCCGTGCAGTCGGCGATCCGCCTCGGCGCCGAGGGCATCCGCATCAACTGTGCCGGGCGGCTCGGCGGCGCCGAAATCGCGCGCACCGAGTGGTATCGCGAGGGCCGGGTGCCGTTGCATACCCTGCGCGCGGATGTCGATTACGGCTATGCCACGGCGCGGACCACCTATGGCGCCTGCGGCGTCAAGGTGTGGATCTTCAAGGGTGAGATCATGGCCCATGACCCCATGGCCCAGGATAAGAAGGCGATGGAACAGCAAGTCGGGCGGACCGGAACCGGCAGCCCGGGCGCGCCCACGGCGCCCGGCGTGACGGGCTCCTGAAGTCCTGGGACGGTAAGAGATGCTTCAACCAAAGCGAACCAAGTTCCGCAAGGCCCACAAGGGGCGCATCCACGGCGCCGCCAAGGGCGGCACGCGCCTCAACTTCGGCTCCTTCGGCCTCAAGGCGCTGCAGCCCGAGCGGATTACCGCCCGCCAGATCGAAGCTGCGCGCCGCGCCATCACCCGCGCCATGAAGCGTTCGGGCCGGGTCTGGGTGCTTCTGTTCCCCGACGTGCCGGTCAGCCAGAAGCCGGCCGAAGTGCGCCAGGGCAAGGGCAAGGGAACGCCGGAGTTCTGGGCCTGCCGGGTGCATCCTGGGCGCATCATGTTCGAGATCGACGGGGTCGATCAGGCGACCGCGCGCGAGGCGTTGGCGCTGGCCGCGGCCAAGCTTCCGGTCCGCACACGGTTCGTCGCCCGGATCGGCGAGGAGGACTAGGATGAAAGCGGAAGACGTGCGGTCCAAGAGCCACGACGAGCTGGGCTCCGAGCTGGTGAACCTCAAGAAAGAGGCGTTCAACCTGCGCTTTCAGGCGGCCAGCGGTCAGCTCGAGAACACTGCGCGGGTGCGCCAGGTGCGGCGCGATATCGCCCGCATCCAGACCATTTTGAACGAAACCGCCGCCAAGAGCGCCTGAGCGCGCGGGCCGGCACGGGAAACGAATTAAGGAACGGAACAGGCGGCTATGTCGAAGCGGATTTTGCAGGGCACGGTGGTTTCCGATAAGGGCGACAAGACGGTGATCGTGCGTGTCGATCGCCGGTTCATGCACCCTTTGGTGAAGAAGGTGATCATGCGCTCGAAGAGGTTCGCCGCCCATGATGAAAACAACGCTTACAAGGTCGGCGACAAGGTTCGGATCGAGGAATGCCGTCCGATCTCCAAGCGTAAGTGTTGGCAGGTTCTCTCCGGTGACGCTTAAAGCGGGCCGGTTAGTTGGGAAAGGGTTGATCCGATGATCCAGATGCAAACCAACCTGGAGGTGGCCGATAACTCGGGCGCGCGCCGGGTCCAGTGCATCAAGGTGCTGGGTGGCTCCAAGCGCATGTCCGCGGGCGTCGGCGACGTCATCGTGGTTTCCGTCAAGGAGGCGATTCCCCGCGGCCGCGTCAAGAAGGGCGACATCCAGCGTGCCGTCATCGTGCGCACGGCCAAGGAAATCCGCCGTGCCGACGGCAGCGCCATCCGCTTCGACCGCAACGCGGCGGTGTTGATCGACGGCCAGGGTGAACCCATCGGAACCCGCATCTTCGGCCCGGTCACCCGCGAATTGCGCGGCAAGGGCTACATGAAGATCATCTCTCTCGCCCCCGAAGTGCTGTAGGGCGGGAACATCAAGGACGGGCGGTTGAAGCCATGAAGAAGATCAGGAAGGGCGATACGGTGACCGTGCTCACGGGTCGGGACAAGGGCAAGAAGGGCAGGGTGCTCAAGGTCTTGACGTCCCGGGACCGGGTCATCGTGCAAGGCGTCAATATGGTCAAGCGGCATTTCCGCGGCGGCCAGGGCCAGCCGCCCGGCATCGTCGACAAGGAAGCGTCGATCCATGTTTCCAATGTCGCGCTGCTCGATCCCAAGGACGACAAGCCGACCCGGGTCACTTTCAAGGTGCTCGAGGGCGGGCGCAAGGTCCGGGTGGCGAAACGCTCCGGCGAAGTGATCGACGTTTGAGCGGCAAGGCAACCGGGGCTGGCAAGGATTTGAGGAAGGAATGATGGCCGAGGCGAGTGAAAAATACGTGCCCAAGATGAAGGAGCACTACGACACCGTCGTGAAGAAGTCGCTGCAGGACGCGTTCGAGTACGCCAACCCCATGAGCGTGCCGCGGCTCAGCAAGATCGTCGTGAATATGGGGATCGGCGAGGCGATCGGCGATTCCAAGAAGCTCGATTCGGCGGCGGCCGAGCTTGCCGCGATCACCGGCCAGAAGCCCATCGTCATTCGGGCCAAGAAGTCGGTCGCCAACTTCAAGCTGCGTGAGGGCATGCCCATTGGCTGCAAGGTCACGCTGAGGCGCACGCGCATGTACGAGTTTCTCGACCGTTTGGTCACCATCGCCCTGCCGCGGGTGCGGGATTTCCGCGGGCTGTCGCCGCGGAGCTTCGACGGGCGGGGCAATTATTCCCTGGGGCTGAGGGAGCAGATCGTGTTCCCGGAAATCGATTACGATCAGATCGATGAGATCAGGGGCATGGATGTCACCATCGTCACCACGGCCGGTTCGGACGAGGAAGCGAAGGTGATGCTGCAGGGGTTTGATTTCCCGTTCGCCGAGTGAGCGGCGGGAACGACGAAAGGACGGAGGTTTCTTTCCATGGCGAAGACCAGTGCCATAGAGAAGAACAAGACGAGACAGAAGTTGGTGCGCAAGTTTGCCGCGCGCCGTGCCAAATTGAAGGCCATCGCCAGCGACCGGTCGCTGCCGGCGGAGGAGCGCTTTGCCGCGCGCCTGAAGCTCGCCGAGTTGCCGCGCAATTCCAGCGCCGTGCGTATCCAGCGCCGCTGCGAACTGACCGGGCGGCCCCGCGGCGTCTACCGCAAGTTCCGCCTGAGCCGCATCGCGGTGCGGGAATTGGCCGCCAACGGCCAGATCCCGGGCATGGTCAAGTCGAGTTGGTAAGGGGAAGGAGATCCAAGGTATGGCAATGACCGACCCTCTTGGGGATATGCTCACACGGATCCGGAATGCCCAGACCCGTAAGCTCTCCAGCATCGTCACGCCGGCCTCCAACCTGCGCGCCAATGTGCTGCACGTGCTGGAGAAGGAAGGATATATCCGAGGTTTCGAGCGGCATGAGGTTTCGCCCGGGCTGTCGGAGATCAAGATCGAGCTCAAGTACCACGACGGCGAGCCCGTGATCCGCACCATCCGGCGGGTCTCGAAGCCGGGCCGCCGGGTCTATTCGAAGATCAAGGACCTGCCGCGTCCGTTCAATGGCCTCGGCATCGCCGTTCTTTCCACCCCCCGGGGCGTCATGTCCGACGTCGAGGCGCGGGAGGCCAATGTGGGCGGCGAAGTCTTGTGCCAGGTGTTCTAGGGGCCGCCAAGGGTCGATAAGGAGTTCAAGATGTCGCGCATCGGCAAAAATCCGGTCTCCATCCCCGACGGGGTGACCGTGACCGTCTCGGGCCAGGAGGTCTCCGCCAAGGGCAAGCTGGGCGAGCTTTCGGTCGAGCTCGCCCCGGAGGTCGAGGTCGCCGTGGCCGAAAATGAGATCACGGTCTCGCCGCGGGGCAACAGCAAGCGGGCCCGTACCATGTGGGGCATGAGCCGGACCCTGGTCAGCAACATCGTCTCCGGTGTCGGCGAGGGTTTCACCAAGTCTCTGGAGATCCAGGGGGTCGGCTACCGCGCCCAGGTCGAAGGCAAGAACCTGGTGCTGCAGTTGGGGTATTCCCACCCCATCACCTATCCGATCCCGGACGGCATCTCGATCGCCTGCGAGCGTCCCACGGCGATCGCCGTCAGCGGCGCCAACCGCCAGCGTGTCGGCCAGGTGGCGGCGGAGATCCGGGCGTTTCGGCCGCCCGAGCCCTTCAAGGGCAAGGGAGTCCGCTACGAGGGCGAATTCATCCTCCGCAAGGAAGGCAAGAAGAAGTAGGACCAAGGGCCATGCTGACCAACAAAGACCTGTTCAAGCGCCGTCGGCGCAGGGTGCGCAACCAGCTGAACCGCAAGAGCAAGCGGCCGCGTCTCAGCGTGTTCCGTTCCTCCAAGCACATCTATGCTCAGGTCATAGACGATATTGAGGGCCGGACCATTGCCGCGGCTTCGACGCTGGAGAAGGACCTCAAGGGTAAGACCAAGACCGGCGCCGACCGCGAAGCGGCCGCCGAAGTGGGCAAGCTGATCGCCGCCCGTGCCAAGGCCAACGGGGTCGAAAGCGTGGTGTTCGACCGCGGCGGCTACATTTTCCATGGCCGGGTGAAGGCCCTTGCCGACGCCGCGCGCGAAGCTGGATTGAATTTTTAAAGGGACCGGGTATGGCACGCAGACCGAATAGGCAGGAACGGGACAACCAGGACAGCGACCTGGTCGACAAACTGGTCAGCATCAACCGCGTCGCCAAGGTGGTGAAGGGCGGGCGCCGCTTCGGCTTCGCTGCGCTGGTGGTGGTCGGCGACACCAAGGGCCGGGTCGGCTACGGCGCCGGTAAGGCGCGGGAGGTGCCCGAGGCCATCCGCAAGGCGACCGAACAAGCCAAGCGCCGCATGATCCGGGTCCCCATCCGCGACGGCCACACCCTGCATCACGATGTCAAGGGGCGCTTCGGCGCCGGCCGGGTCATCCTGCGGGCGGCCCCTGCGGGCACCGGCATCATCGCCGGTGGCCCCATGCGCGCCGTGTTCGAAACCGTGGGTATCCATGACATCGTGACCAAGTCGATGGGCTCGGCCAACCCCTACAACATGATCAAGGCCACTTTCGATGCCTTGCAGAACCTCAATTCGCCCCGCATGGTGGCGGCCCGGCGCTCCAAGAAGGTGGCTGACCTGTTGGGCACCGCGCCAAAGGCGGAGGCCGCGGCGGAGGGCCAGGCGGAGGAGACGGCAGATGGTTGACAAAACGATCCGCGTTACCCAGATCAGGAGTCCGATCCGGCGCCCCAAGGACCAGCGGGCCACCTTGATCGGGCTGGGCCTCAACAAGATTAACCGCAGCCGCGACCTTCCCGATACGCCCTCGGTTCGCGGCATGATCGATAAAGTCGCCCACCTCGTCAGGGTCGAAGAAGGCTCCTAACGGGGCGAACCAGGATACAGCGTCATGAGATTGAACGAGATCAGCGACAAGCCCGGCGCCCGCAAGTCCCGCACCCGCGTCGGCCGCGGCATCGGTTCCGGCAGCGGCAAGACCGCGGGCCGCGGCATGAAAGGCCAGAAGTCCCGCTCCGGCGTCGCCATCAAGGGGTTCGAGGGCGGCCAGATGCCGCTGCACCGCCGCCTGCCCAAGCGCGGCTTCAACAACATCCACGGCCTGCGCTTTTCGGAGATCGGCCTGGACGCCCTTCAGGAGGCCATCGACAAGAAGCTCCTGGATGCCGGCCAGCCCATCACCGAGGCGGTATTGAAGCAAAGCGGGGTCATCAAGCATCTTAGGGACGGCGTGCGCGTGCTCGGCAATGGTGAGATCAAGGCCAAGGTGGCGCTTGAAGTGGCCGGTGCCACGGCCTCCGCCAAGGCGGCGATCGAGGCCGCGGGCGGCGCCGTGACCTTGACCCGGGTCAAGCGCGAGAAGTCCGAGAAGAAGCGTTCCCGGGGCAAGAAGAACGCAGCCCAGGACTCAGGGGGCCAGGCTGAAGACGGGGACGAGGGAGCGTAACGCCCGGCGCCTTGTGCGCCTGGCCGGTGATCTGCTGACGTTGGAGACGGCCCATGGCCTCCGCCGCTGAACAACTAGCTGCGAATATCAATTTCGGCGCCTTTGCCAAGGCGACCGAGTTGAAGAAGCGAATTTGGTTCACCCTGGGCGTGCTGTGCGTCTACCGGTTGGGCACCTATGTGCCGCTTCCCGGTATCGACCCGCAGGCGCTGGCCGATATCTTCGCCCAGCAGCAGAGCGGCATTCTCGGCATGATCAACATTTTTGCCGGCGGCGCGGTGGAGCGCATGGCGATCTTCGCGCTGTCCATCATGCCTTACATCTCCTCGGCCATCATCATGCAGCTGATGACGTCGGTGTCGCCCAAGCTGGAGGCCCTCAAGAAGGAAGGCGAACAGGGGCAGAAAAAGATCAACCAGTATACCCGCTACGGCACGGTGATCCTCGCCACGGTGCAAGGCTACGGCATCGCCGTCGGGCTGGAGGGCATGACGTCCTCCGCCGGTCCCGCGGTGCACGATCCGGGGTATTTCTTCCGCCTTTCCACGGTCATCACCCTGGTCGGCGGCACCATCTTCCTGATGTGGCTGGGCGAGCAGATCACCGCCCGGGGCGTGGGTAACGGCATTTCCCTGATCATTTTCGGCGGCATCGTCGCCGAACTGCCATCGGCCATCGCCGCCACCTTGGAACTGGGCCGCACCGGCGCCCTGTCCGGGCTGGTCATCGTCGCGGTTGGGGCCCTGGCGTTGGGGGTGATCACCTTCATCGTCTTCATCGAGCGCGCCCAGCGGCGCATCGTGGTGCAATATCCCAAACGCCAGGTTGGCAACCAGATGTATGGCGGGGAAAGCTCGCACCTGCCCCTGAAGATCAACACGCCCGGTGTGATCCCGCCGATCTTTGCCTCGGCGCTGCTTTTGATGCCGGTCACCATCGCCGGCTTCAGCGCCGGCCAGGGACCCGAATTCCTGACCACCATCACCGCATATCTTGGGCGCGGCCAGCCGGTGTTCTATATCATCTACGCTTCGCTGATCATTTTCTTCGCGTTCTTCTATACCGCGGTGGTGTTCAATCCGTCGGACACGGCGGAGAATCTCAAGAAGCATGGCGGCTTCATTCCCGGAATCCGTCCGGGCCAGAACACGGCAGAATACCTTGATTACGTCCTCACCCGGCTGACCGCGGTGGGCGCCAGCTACCTCGCGCTGATCAGCCTGCTGCCGGAATTCCTGATCTCCAAGATGGCGGTCCCGTTCTATTTCGGCGGCACCAGCCTGCTGATCGTGGTCACCGTGACCATGGACACCGTCGCCCAGGTGCAATCGCACCTGTTGGCCCACCAGTATGAGGGACTGATCAAGAAATCCAGGCTCCGGGGCCGGCGGCGGTGAACCTGATCCTTCTAGGCCCACCCGGTGCCGGCAAGGGAACCCAGGCGCAGCGGCTGGAAGAGAAACACGGCCTCAAGCAGCTCTCGACCGGTGACATGCTGCGCGCCGCCGTGGCGTCGGGCAGTGAACTGGGGTCACAGGTCAAGGGAATCATGGACCGGGGCGAACTGGTTCCCGACGACATCATCGTCGAAATGATCGCCGAGCG
The DNA here is from genome assembly GCA_029863585.1 of Alphaproteobacteria bacterium. GTDB lineage: Bacteria > Pseudomonadota > Alphaproteobacteria > SMXQ01 > SMXQ01 > SMXQ01. The sequence goes on from JAOTVC010000011.1 coordinate 28,701, forward strand.
CATCAAGCAGCCCGACTGCGCCGGCGGTTTCATTCTGGACGGGTTCCCCCGGACCGTGCCTCAGGCCGAGGCGCTGGATGACATGCTGGCGGAAAACGACCTCAAGCTGGACTGCGTGATCGAGCTCAAGGTCGACGACGGCGCCCTGGTGGCGCGGATTTCGGGGCGCTTCACCTGCGCCGCCTGCGGCGCCGGGTATCACGATACCAATAAGCCGACCACCCAGGCCGGCGTTTGCGATTCCTGCGGCGGGACCGAGTTCATCCGGCGCGATGACGACAACGCGGAAACCGTGGCCGCGCGGTTGGCGGCGTATCATCGCCAGACCGCGCCGTTGCTGCCCTATTACGAAGGGCGGGGGACCTTGAGCTCGGTGGACGGCATGGGCGGTATCGACGAAGTGGCGAAAGAGATCGACGGGGTTTTGAATAAATGCAAAATAAGGGGCTAAGCTATTGACTTGGCGCCCTGTTTTTCTATAATCGCTGGCCTTTTCGAGGGCCGGCAGGCTATTCCTGAATCTGAAAAATTGCTTGGGAGTCAATACCTTGGCACGTATTGCTGGCGTCAATATACCGACCGATAAGCGGGTCGAAGTCGGTTTGACCTATATTCATGGCATCGGCCCCGCCTTTGCCAGGGCTATCTGTCAGAAGGCGGGTATCGAGGCCGCGCAGCGGGTCCATCAGCTCACCGACGACGAGGTGATCCGCATCCGCGAGATCATCGACAACGATTACCGGGTGGAGGGCGACCTCCGGCGCGAAGTGGCGATGAACATCAAACGTCTTCTCGACCTTGGGTGCTATCGCGGGCTGCGCCACCGCAAGGGGCTTCCCGTGCGGGGCCAGCGGACCCACACGAATGCCCGCACCCGCAAGGGTAAGGCTCGGCCCATCGCCGGAAAGAAGATGGCCTAAACCGTTCGTTTTTATAAATTTGGGATTGGGAAATGGCGACACCTCCAGCGCGTACACGGCGCCGCGATCGCAAGAACATCGCATCCGGCGTGGCGCACGTGAACGCGACCTTCAATAACACGATGATTACCATCACCGACGCGCAGGGGAATGCAATCTCCTGGTCTTCGGCGGGGTCCCAGGGTTTCAAGGGATCGCGCAAGTCCACTCCCTATGCCGCGCAGATGGCGGCCGAGGAAGCGGGGCGCAAGGCGATGGAACACGGTATGAAGACCCTGGAGGTCGAGGTCAAGGGGCCGGGGTCGGGCCGTGAATCCGCCCTTCGCGCCCTCCAGGCCGTGGGGTTCACCATCACGTCGATCCGCGACGTGACATCGATTCCCCACAACGGTTGCCGCCCACCAAAGCGCCGCCGGGTTTGACCGGTCGGCGATAGTCGTTCCCGGGCCCCGGGGACGGCCACGCATCCCGGACCGGCCATGCGACCTTGGACGGTCGGCATCGGGGTGCTCGAGGCGCAAGCGCCAAAGCGCGCAAGGATGAGGACACATACGTGATTCAGAAAAACTGGACAGAATTAATCAAACCCAACCGGCTCAACATTGAACCGGGACCGGAGCCGGCGCGTACCGCGACCGTGTTCGCCGAGCCGTTGGAGCGGGGATTTGGACTGACGCTCGGCAACGCGCTGAGGCGGGTGCTCCTGTCGTCGCTGCAGGGGGCGGCGGTGACGTCGATCCAGATCGACGGCATCCTTCACGAATTCTCCTCCATCCCCGGCGTTCGCGAGGACGTGACCGATATCGTGCTCAACGTCAAGGGGCTCTCGATCCGGGCGCTCAACGAAGGCGCCGGGCGGCTGGAGCTCAAGGCGCAGGGACCGGGATCCGTGACCGCGGGCCAAATCCGGTGCCCGGGCGGGATCGAGATCCTCAATCCCGACCTGGTCATCTGCACCCTGGATAAGGGCGCGTCGATCTCCATGGAACTCATGATCGATACCGGCAAGGGTTATGTGCCCGCGGCCCAGAATCGGCCCGAGGACGCCCCCATCGGCCTGATCCCGGTGGATGCGCTGTATTCCCCGGTGCGCAAGGTTGCCTACCGGGTGGAGAACAGCCGTGTCGGCCAGGTGACCGACTACGACAAGCTGAGCCTGGATGTGGAGACCAACGGCACGGTGACGCCGGAGGACGCGGTGGCCCTTGCCGCCCGCATTCTGCAAGACCAGTTGCAGCTGTTCATCAACTTCGAAGAGCCCCAGGCGGTGGCCGAGGAGTTGGGCGCCGCGGAGCCCGCCTTCAACAAGAACCTGCTGCGCAAGGTGGAGGAGCTGGAGCTGTCGGTCCGTTCCGCCAACTGCCTGAAGAACGACAACATCATCTATATCGGCGATCTGGTCCAGAAGTCCGAGGCAGAGATGCTGCGGACGCCCAATTTCGGGCGCAAATCGCTCAATGAAATCAAGGAAGTGCTGGCCCAGATGGGTCTGCACCTGGGCATGGAAATCCCCGACTGGCCGCCCGAGAACATCGAGGATCTGGCCAAGCGGCTGGAGGAGCCCTATTAAGGCATCGCCGTCGGGCGCGTAAGGAGAGCAGTCATGCGTCACCGCATCAGCGGGCGGAAATTGAACCGCACGTCATCCCACCGCAAGGCCATGTTGCGCAACATGGCCGCGGCCCTGGTCAAGCACGAGCAGATCAGCACCACCCTGCCCAAGGCCAAGGAACTGAAGCCCTATGTCGACAAGTTGATCACCTTGGGCAAGCGGGGTGATTTGCACGCGCGGCGCCAGGCGCTGACCGTCCTGCGCGACCGGGGCCTGACCGAAAAGCTGTTCGATACCCTGGCGTCCCGCTATGCCGATCGCAGCGGCGGCTATACCCGCGTGCTGAAGGCGGGCCTGCGCTATGGCGACGCGGCACCGATGGCGCTGATTGAACTGGTCGATCGCGACGAAGACGCCAAGGGCCTGGATTCGGGCCCGGTCAACGCCGAGATGGAAGAGGCCCAGACCGCCGGGGCGTGATGCGCTGGGCCCTGAGGATTGCGTAAGAGGGGCGGCCCGTTGGGCTGCCTTTCTTTTTTCCCGGTGTTAGAGTGTCGAAGTGAGGAATGAGATGACGACAGAGCGGTTCGGCATTTCCGCCTTTGTCATTGCCGCGGCCTTGCTCATGGCTGCGGTCCAGGGCCCGGTGCCTGCGGCGGCTCAGGGGGCGGGAGCGTCCGACCTTCGGCGCGAGGTCCCGGCCGGCCGGGATCAGGTGATGCTGTCGTTCGCGCCCGTGGTGCGCAAGGTGGCACCGGCGGTGATCAACATCTATTCCCGCAAGGTCGAACGCAGCCGCGCCAGTTCCCCGCTGTTCGACGATCCCTTCTTCCGCCGCTTCTTCGGCGACGAATTCGGTTTCGGCGGGCCCGTGCGCAAGCGTGTACGGACGTCACTGGGTTCCGGTGTCATCGTCGACCCCGACGGCACCATCATCACGAATGTTCACGTCATCCAAGGCGCCGACGAGATCCGCGCGGTGTTGTCCGACCGGCGCGAGTTCGACGCCAAGGTTGTGCTGACCGACCAGCGCACCGATCTTGCGGTCCTCAAGATCGATGCCGGGGGCGAATCCTTGCCCCACGCGCCGATGCGCGATTCCGACTCGCTGGAGGTCGGCGATCTGGTCCTCGCCATCGGCAACCCCTTCGGCGTCGGCCAGACCGTGACCAGCGGCATCGTCTCTGCCCTGGCGCGGACGACCGTGGGGGTCACCGATTTTGCGTTCTTCATCCAGACCGACGCGGCCATCAACCCGGGCAATTCCGGGGGCGCGCTGGTGACCATGGATGGCGGCCTGGTGGGCATCAACACGGCGATCTATTCGCGCTCCGGCGGCTCCATCGGCATCGGCTTCGCGGTCCCCTCCGCCATGGTGAAGGCGGTGCTGGCCGGCCGTGCGATGGGCCGTGTGGTGCGGCCTTGGTTCGGCGCCGCAAGCCAGCGCGTGACGGCCAAGATCGCGCAATCCCTCGGTATGGGGGCGCCCCACGGGGTGCTGATCAACAAGGTGCATCCGCGCGGGCCGGCGGCTGCCGCGGGCCTGCGGGTGGGCGACGTGGTGACGGCGATCAATGGCCGGTTGGTCGACGATCCCAAGGCGCTCAAATTCCGTATCGCGACCCTGGCGGTCGGCGGCAAGGCGCGGCTCGATGTCCTGAGGCGGGGCGAAAGCCGGCGCGTCACCATCGCCCTCAGCGCGCCGCCGGAAATCCCGCCGCGCCGCGAGGCCGTGATCGGCGGCGTCAATCCGCTGCGCGGGGCGCGGGTCGCCAATCTATCCCCGGCCCTGGCCGACGAGCTTTCCCTGGATGAGGAACTCGCCGGGGTCGTGATCCTTGAGGTGGGCGGTCGCACCATCGCCCGGCGCGCAGGTCTTCGGCCCAAGGATATCGTGCGCGGGGTCAACGGCGTCGAGGTCGCCAATGTCCGCGCCTTGCGCCAGGTCCTGGAAGAGATGGAGGGCACGCCCCGCTGGCGTGTCAGGCTCGAACGCGGCGGCCGAATCCTGACCCTCGCCTTGGGGGGATAGGCGGTGTCGTCCCTGTTCGAGGCCAACGCCCCCCGGCCGCTCGCCGACCGGCTCCGGCCCAAGGCGCTGGCCGATGTCCTGGGCCAGGATCACCTGCTTGGGCCCGAAGCGCCGATCGGCTGCATGACGGCCCAGGGACGCATCGCCAGCATGATCCTGTGGGGGCCGCCCGGCAGCGGCAAGACCACCATCGCCCGGCTGCTGGCGGAGGCCACGTCGCTCGCCTTCGAGCCGATCTCCGCCGTGTTCTCCGGCGTCGCCGACCTCAAGAGGATTTTTGCCGCCGCCCGCGAGCGCCGCGCCATGGGCCAGGGCACATTGCTGTTCGTCGATGAGATTCACCGGTTCAACCGGGCCCAGCAGGACGGCTTTCTGCCGGTGGTGGAGGACGGTACGGTGGTGCTGATCGGGGCGACCAACGAAAACCCCTCCTTCGAGCTCAACGGGGCCCTGCTGTCGCGCTGCCAGGTGTTCGTGTTGAACCGCCTGGGCGACGACGCGCTGGAAGCCCTGCTTGCCCGGGCCGAGGCGGAGATGGGCCGGGCGCTCGCGCTGGATGGCGCGGCGCGCGCGGCGCTGAAGGCGATGGCCGACGGCGACGGGCGCTATCTCCTCAATCTGGCGGAGGAACTGTTTGCCCTGGCGCCGGAGATGCCGCTCGACGCGGCGTCCCTGACCGATCATCTGCAAAAGCGTGCGCCACTCTATGACAAGTCCCAGGACGGCCACTACAACCTGATCTCCGCCCTGCACAAGAGCCTGCGCGGCTCCGATGCCGACGGCGCGCTCTATTGGCTGGCGCGCATGCTGGTGGCGGGCGAAGCGCCGCTGTACATCGTCCGCCGCCTGGTCCGTTTCGCCTCCGAAGACGTCGGCCTGGCCGATCCCCAGGCCTTGACCCAGGCGCTGGCCGCCAAGGAGGCCTACGATTTCCTGGGCTCGCCCGAAGGCGAGCTTGCCATCGTCCAGGCGGTGCTCTATCTCGCCACGGCGCCTAAATCGAATGCCGCATACGGGGCGGAGAAACGCGCCATGCGCCTGGCGCGGGAGACCGGCTCCCTGATGCCGCCCAAGCATATCCTCAACGCGCCGACGCGGCTGATGTCGGACCTCGGCTATGGCGCGGGCTACGAATACGATCACGCGTCGGAGGATGCCTTTTCCGGCCAGAATTATTTTCCCGACGGCATGGAGCGCCCGACCTTTTACGAACCCAGCGCGCGGGGGTTCGAAAAAGACGTTGCCAAGCGGCTCGCCTATTGGGCGAAGCTGCGGGCCGAACGGGCGGGCCGCCAAGGCGGTGGGGAGGAGGCCCAATGAAAGTCCTCTTCGCCGTTGCGGTTGGCGGTGCCGCCGGTGCCGTGGCCCGCTACCTGGTGATGTCCGCCATCGGCGCCGTCCTCGGCAGCGGATTCCCCTATGCAACCCTCACGGTGAACGTCGTCGGCTCCTTCATCCTCGGCCTGATCCTCGAGACCTCGGCGCTGGTCTGGTCGCCCGGCGAGGCGCTGCGTGCTTTCCTGGTGGTCGGCGTGCTCGGCGCCTTCACCACCTTTTCCACGTTTTCCCTGGACGTTGCCGTGTTGTATGAGCGCGGCGAGA
>JAOTVC010000161.1 GCA_029863585.1 Alphaproteobacteria bacterium
CGTTCGGCCCACTTCATGCCAGGACAGATTGATCCCGGCCAAACAATGCCGGTGCCTGTGCGGCAAGACATAGAACCAAAACCGGAAACCGCCCATGTCCTCCGGCGCGGGCAGCTGGAAATTGCCCCAAGGCTCGATCTGCTTTATGCGATGGCGAAGAAAGTCGCGTCTGTCCGAAAGGTCCCGCAGGCGCCGTTTATTGGCCAAGATATCTTCGCTGATTCTCTTCACGTCGAGCCCGGGCCGCTCGGGCAGCGGGCGGCGCAGGTGGTGCGACTGGCGCAGATAGGAAACGGCTTCCTGGACCGGCTCGGGATCGGCCCCAGCCATCCTGTCTGCCTCCCAGTCGCGGGGTGCCGCGACCGGGATGACGTGAACGCAACCCATGTCCTGAAGGGATTCCAACACGGCGTCCCTGTCGGCTCGGAGGCCGCAAATCGTCACCTTCCTCATGGCGACGATGCTCATAGCCCGGCGCCCGTGTGTTTCTTCTTGGCCATTTTCGAACGGACGACCTCCGCCCGCTCGGCGTCCGACAAGTAGATCTCGATTTCCCTGATTTCGGCCTTGGTCCTCGGGATCAGGACCTTATCGAACAAGTTGACGCGCTGGGTCAGCTTCTTGGCGGCCTGCTCCAGACGGCGCAGCCGTTCCTCCATGACCTGTCTTTCAAGATGCAGTGCCGAGCACTCACGCAGTTCCTCGACGACACGGTCGACCCAATGCGGCTTCGCCAGGAATCCGTACGGCCGGACTGAGAAATCGACGCTTTCGAAAACAGGTAGAGTGACGCCGACGAGATTTTGTTGGCCAACCCGCGCCGCGGCAACCTCGATCAGCTGGTCGAGGGAGATGTTCCGGTTGGACAGCATTGGAATCAGCTCACCGACCCCGGCCATCCTTTCCTCGAGCCTGCCCTTGACGGCCTCGAGCGCAGCGCGCGCCCTGTTGCGCTCGATCAGGATTTGCCGTCTCTTGAGGTCGAGGGGAGGGAGAAAACGCGCATAGATATCCAGATCACGCTTTCTTTCCGATAAGGACGACTTATTGAACGCGAGCTTGGTCATGATCTGGGCCGACCGCCGGGGCGGCGTGCGGTTGCGGGAAATATTTGTCGATGAGGTCCTGGCGAATGATCACCTGCTCCGGCGCAAAGCATTCCGCGAGCGTTTGCCACCCCAGATCGAGGGTCTTCTCAAGAGGCATGGAGACCTCGATCCGCATGAAACGCTCGCGGAAAAGATTGCCGAATTTAAGGAGCTGGCGGTCGTAGTCGGTCATGTCGAACGCCATGGCGAGTTTCTGCTCGGCATCGCAGGCATTTGCGTACATGCGGATCATGGCGTTCGTTAAGGGGCCGTGATCCTCCCTCGTGACCTTTCCGATGACATGCTGCTTGAGCCTGGACAAAGACCCGAACGGATCGATCATGCCGTTGTGGAGATAGAACTGCCCTTCGGTGATGTAGCCGGTATTGTCGGGAACCGGGTGCGTTACATCGCCACCCGGCATCGTCGTCACCGTCAGGATCGTAACCGAACCGCCGCCTGGGAAGTCGCAGGCCTTTTCGTAGCGCCGCGCCAATTGGGAATAAAGATCGCCCATGTAGCCGCGGTTGGATGGAACCTTTTCCATGCCGATGCCGACCTCCTTAAGCGCATCGGCGAACGCGGTCATGTCGGTCAACAAGACGAGCACCCGTTTTTTTTGTTCCACGGCGAAACGTTCGGCGACGGCGAGCACCATGTCGGGGACCAGGAGCCGCTCGACGATGGGGTCGGAGGCAAAGTTGACGAACATGACGGTCCGGGGGGTCACGCCGGCGTCGGCGAAGGCCCGGCGGAAGATATGGAAATCATCGAAAATGAGGCCAAGACCGCCGAAAACCACCACATCCGCATCCGCCTGGATGCCGATCTGTGCGAGAAATTGGTTATAGGGTTCGCCGGCGACCGAAAAGATCGGGATTTTCTGGCTTTCCACCAGACAATTGAACGCATCAATCATCGGAACGTCGGTCCGGATCATCCTGGAGGCCATCACCCGGCGGGCGGGATTGACCGACGGACCGCCGATGTCGATCCTCGGGTCATGGGCCAAGTCCGGCCCACCGTCGATGAACTCGCCGGTGCCGCGCAGAACCCGGCCGAGCATGTTGGACGAACTGATCACCTGAGGGGGGTGGCCAAGGAACTGCACCTCGGCGCGGGTGGAGAAACCCTTCGTCCCAGAGAACACCTGGAGGGAAACGCATTCGTCCTCGATCTTCAGGACTTGTGCGAGAGAGGCGGCGCCTCCTCCTCCCGCGCTACGGACCACCGCAAGGTCGCCATGACAGATCAAGGGGTCGTTGCTGCGCTGGGAAGAGAGCGCGCGGACCTTCAAAATGTCCCCGACAATTTCGAGAATGCCGGAATAGATGACGTTCTGGTAACTCATTTGAGATCAAGTCTCGATTTATCCGGTGACCGCTCGATATCCCGAAGGCGACGTCAAACGTGACAAATTCATTATGCAGAATATTGCGGCAGAATGGACGTTACTTTCGTGTGGGTATTTTGGAACCCCCCTTCATCCTTCCGGGCTTGTCGAGGACTCAACCAAATTCTATCGTGTCGTCAAGATCGTCAATGGCCCGAGACCGCGCGGCCGAGGGAATCAAAGATAGGCGCCATTCACGGAGACGAGCCCGCCATGACCCAGCAACCGCCGCCTGTCTCGCCGTCCCGGGTGCCGCCTTCGACTGGCGCTCTTGCCGGACGGTGGACGGCCATCCACGGGCCTGCCGGGGAGCGATGAGAGGGGTAGCGGCCCACCCTCTTGCAAGACGATGGAGACCCTCCTAGCGAATTTCTCGGCATTTCTGGCCACCGTGGGTCATTTCTTTACGGCAGATTTGTCGCCGCTTTTTCAGACCGAGATGATCGTCAGGATCATCGCGCAGGTCCTGCTTCTCTGCGTTTCCGCTTTCTTTTCCGGCTCCGAGACGGCTCTTTTCTCGCTGAGCCGGGTGGACCTTAGGCAGTTCAGGCGGCAACGCGACCCTCAGGCCGAGACCATTCACCACCTTCTTGACCATCCCAGGCGGCTCATCATTTCGATCCTTTGCGGCAACGAACTCGTCAACATCGCTGCCGCCGCGAACCTGACCGTTATCCTGGCGGCCCTCTACGGGGTCGAAGAGGCGGCCTGGGTCACGATTTGTGTCATGGTCCCCTTGATCCTGCTTGTCGGCGAGGTCACCCCGAAGACGATTTCCGTATCCAACCCATCTTACGTGAGCAGCCGGATCGTCGCGGCGCCATTGGGAATCTGGGTCACCATCGTAACGCCGCTCTACCGTGCGGTGCGCATCGTTTCCGATCGCTTCACCACCTGGATCGTCGGCGCCGCGCGGCGCCCGGACAACATCCTTCAACTGGACGAATTGCGAAGCCTGGTGGAGCGCGGTGTGCTGGAGGGCGAACTGAGCGCGACGGAACGCACACTGATTTTCAACCTGTTGCGCGCGGGCAGCACGGAAGTGGTCGAAATCATGACGGCCCGGACCGCCACGCAATTCATCGATGCGGATCAAACAATGTCCGAAATCGTCGAACAGTGTATCGAGGCGCGGCGCAGCCATATGCCGGTGTTCAAGGACAACCGGGACAACGTCATGGGCTTCGTCTACGCCGAAGACATCGTCGGCCACCTGCTGGACGGCGATGACCTCGCTACATTGACGCTCTCCGATGTCATGCGGCCGCCCGTCGCCGTACCGGTAACCAAGAACGTCGCGGAATTGCTAGATTTCTTCGACGAGACCGACGCTCGAGCGGCGCTGCTGATCGGCGAGTTCGGCAATACCGTCGGCATGGTCACCCTCGACAACGTGCTGGAGTTCGTTTTCGGCCAGGCCTACCGGCCGATACCGGGCACCGACAAGTTCTGGCGCGAGGCTAAGGAGTTGCATGTCTTTCCAGGCGAAATGGGCCTCATAGAATTCAACGCCATAACCAATCTCGGCCTGAGCGATCCGCGGATGACGACCCTCGCTGGCTTCCTGATCCGGCATTTGGGCAAGATCCCCGTCGAAGGGGATACCGTGGCGATCGAGGGCCTGGAGTTCTCCGTGGTGCGTGTTCACGGCAACCGCATCGATCAGGTGGGGCTGTCCGGCCTCGCCTTGCCGAAGGGCTCCGAGGAGGAGGGCCTCTCGGAGGCCCCGCAGGCGGGGACCTGACTGATGGCGGAAAGGCATCCCCTCAGTGAACCATGGGACGGGCGCGGTCGGGGCCCGGCGGCCCGCGCTCAAGCGCCGTCGATCTCCACGGGCGCCGGAGGATAGTTAGAATGGAGACCTTGGCTCTTATCCTCGTCTGGTTACTGCTGCTCGCATTGAAGGGGTTCTTCTCGGGCTCGGAAATCGCCATCGTCAACGCAGACAAGATCAAGCTGCAGGCCCATGCCGACCAGGGTCATGCCGGCAGCCGATTGGCACTGGGATTGTTCCGGCGTCCCGAGCGGTTGCTGGCCACCACCTTGGTGGGCACGAACATCTCCACCGTGGCGCTGGCGGTGCTGACGACGACCCTGTTTCTCGAAATTTACGGGGATGGCGGGGATTTCATCGCCCTCCTGGTCGGCACGCCGCTACTTTTGATCTTCGGGGAGATCGTTCCCAAGAGCGTCTACCAGCAGTCGGCGGATGAGATCACCCCGGTGATCGCCTATCCGCTGAGGGTCTTTTCATGGCTTTTCTTCCCCGTGGTCCTCGTCTTTTCCTCCGTAGCGCGGCTGATCGCCAAGGTCGCCGTGGGCAGGCAACCACCGCGGACCTTGTTCGTCGTCCGCGAGCAGTTGCGCACGCTAATCGATTTGTCGGAACGCGCCGCCGAGCTCACGGTGTTCGACCGAGTGCGGATCAAGAATGTCATTCGTTTCGCCGATATTACGGTGGGTGAAGCGATGACCCCGATTGCCGACATAGTCGGCGTCCAGAGCAATGTGGGCATCCCGGACGTCGTTAAAATCTCGAGGCAAACCGGGCACCACCATATTCCGGTCTACGAGGGCAACATCACCAATATTACCGGGTTGGTTTCCCTATCCACCTGGGACCTCATCGACCCCAAGTTGGCGGCGGGCTCCTTCGAAGATATCGTCAGAACGCCCCATTTCGTCACGGTCGGGGAGCCGGTCGACGAGCTGTTTAGCGTGCTGCGGGAACGGGACGATCATGCGGCGGTGGTCGTCGACGAGTACGGTTCCGCCATCGGCATGATTACCATACAGGATGTGACCCGTCTCGTTGTCGGACAGATCGGCGGCGGTCGCGCCGCAAGACAGCAGGTGATTGGCACAGGGGCTGTGGAGCCCGGCACCGCGGAGGAGAGTTACGAGGTCGATGCCCGGTACCGGGTCTCCCAGTTGAACGAGTTGCTCGGGACCGACCTGACCTCGGAGAACTTCCATACCGTGGGCGGGTTCCTCGCATTTCGGCTCCGGCGCGTGCCGGGCGTTGACGATACGGTCGAAGAGGCGGGGTTCCGTTTCACCGTCATCGAGGGTACCGACCGGGGGCCCACGAAGATTAGGATCGAACGCCTGACATAGGGTCACGACGCAGCCGGCGGCATGCAGCAAGGTGATGCGGGCCAAGGCAAGCTGGGCGTTTCGGGTTTCCCAAAAGCCCCCAATTCGAAGGTATCTGCGGCCGGGCTTTTGTTACTGAATATTCGCTTCCGTCATGTGGTAGCCGTAGACGATCAACCGGTCTCCCGCTTGGAGGGAAAACCGATTGAAGGGAGCGGACAGCCAATTTGTCTCCCGCTCCACGCCGAGCACGATGAAATTCGTGTCATCCAGTCCCGCCTCGTGCAGCGTCTTGCCTTCGAACTTAGAGCCCTTCTGTATGAGGATTTTGGTGAGGCCATAGCCTTCAGACAAATGCAGCAGGGATTCCACCTCGACCTCCTCGAATGCCGCTGATTGGGCGAGACGCTTGGTCACCAGTTCCTCCCACCGGTGCAACAGGCGGGTCCGTGTAAACACCACGTACATCGACACGATCCCGACCGAGAGCAGCACGACGTTGATCGGGATTTGCAGCCCCCGGCTGGAGACGAAGGAGGAGGTAGCCGTGATGATAACGGTCACGATGCCGGCGTTTCCCAAGATCATCAGCCAACTCACGATGCCGCGGCGCAGGGGATGGTTGACCACCGTCTCAGCCTCCCGTGTGGTGAACCCGGTCCCAGTGAATGCCGAGAGAGCCTGAAATTTAGCCTTGTCGAGCGGCAACCCCGTCAGCTTGAGGGCGATGGCGCCAGCGCGGATGATCAGCAACGATATTAGAATCGTCAGAAGAGCTGGCAGAAGGAAATAGATTCCACTCATGATCATTTTGCTCCGGATCAATCGGACGCGGTGAGAAAAAACACCGCAAGGATAACAGTGGCCAACTGCCTTATGACGTGAAAAGGGCCGGCGCCGAAAGATAGTGCGGCAAGGACGCTCTGAATTTCAATTGCAGTGGGGAACTTGTTCAGCCTAATGACCGCTTTGGGCCGAGGCTGTTGAAGAACTCCGAATTTCGGGACCACGGCGGAACCAAGGAATCTAACGTCCAAGCTTCGCGCATGATTCCTGCCCAGATGGCCGTGCGGGCGAATCAGTGTTGCGTCACAAAGACGCCAAGATGGTTTCTCAACAGCCTCGACCATAAGCGGACATGAGGTTCAGGGCGGGAATGCCCGTAGGGGCGCGCCGACCGGGCATCCGCCGCTAACGCCAAGGCGGGCATCAGGCCGGCCGAAAATTCGTGGCGCCGGCCTCGTCCCTTGGCCTAGCCGCGCTTCTTCTTCTCCAGCACCGCGTTGAAGCCCTCGAACCGGGGCCCACCCAGGTAGATATCCCGGGTCGTCTCGCCCGCCCGGGCATGGGCCTTGCGGAAGGCTTCCGACTTGGTCCAGGCGATGATCGCGTCCTCGTCCTCCCAGATCGTGTGCGACGCATAGAGCGTATGGTCGTCTTCTTCCGGACCCCGCAGGAGGTGGAATTCGACGAAGCCCGGCACCTCGTCGAGGTGGGAGTCGCGCTCGCTCCAGACGCGCTCGAAATCCCCTTCGCGCCCTTTCTTGATGCGAAATCGGTTCATGGCGATGAACATGCCCGGCTCCCCCTGACCTAAAGGTTGGAGGTCCGCACGTCGACCACGGCGACGCCGCCGTTCTCCACCACCTTGACCGCCCGGGCGAAGGTGCGCTTGAGGTCGCCGGGCTCGGTGATCGGTCCCCAGACGGTGGCGCCGTGGGCTTCGGACACCTTGGCGAGGTCGACCTCCGGGTCGCGGGTGGTGGTGCCGATATAGGCGTTTTCCGGCGGCCGGCCGCGCATCTTGGCGACGTTGAACTGGTGCTCTTCGTCGTTGTACCAGGACGTGTTGTTGTTGATCACCAGCAACAGCGGCACCTTGTAATGGACCGCCGTCCACACCCCGCTCATGCCCATCATGAAATCGCCGTCGCCGATGATGCCGACCGGGAACCGCCCGTCGGCCTGGCAGGCGAAGGCGGCGCCGACCGAGGCGCCGGGCCCGTGGCCCAGGCCGCCGCCCGACGAATGGCCCATATACTGGCCGGCGCCGTCGAACTTCCACACGCCTTCGGGCCAGCTGCGGTGATTGCGCAGGGTCAGGTACCAGGGTTTGCGCCGCACCGCGGCCCACAGTTCGGCCACCATGCGCTGGGGCGAGATCGGGTTTTCGTCCCAGCGTTTCTTGAGCAGCGCCTCCTGGGCCTTGACCAGCGCCGCCTTGTCCCGGGCGATCGCTTTGACGCGCCGTGCCGCACGGTCGGCGAAGCCCTTGGTGGACCGGCGTTTCTTGCGCACCGCGGCGATCAGCTGCTCCAACCCGGTCATGGGATCGGCCAGGAGTTGGAGGGCGGTGTCGGGCATGGCGCCGCCGACCCGGTGCCAGGTGCGGTCGGCCATTTCATTGAGGCTGAGATCGATGACTTTCGGGCGGCTGGAATCGGCCGTCTTGTAGGCTTGCCAGTCTTTGCCCCGATAGCCGCCGAGCGCTGCGCGCACGTCGGCGCAGTCGATGGCCAGGATCACGTCGGCCTTGCCGAGCACGTCGCGGGCCCCGGTGAGGTTCTGCTTATGGGCGGTCGGCATGCAGACGAAGGTGCGGTCGTCGCGATAGGCGGCGCCCAGAAGCTCGACCAGGTCCTTGATCGGCTTGGTGGCGTCCGGCGTATAGCCGAGGCGCCCGCCGATGATCAACGGGTAACGCGCCTTCATCAGCATGTCGGCGGCCTCGTTCACCGCGTCGTCCCGGGCGGCCGGCGGCGGCGGCGCCTGGAACTGGCTCTGGTCGATATCGTGGATGGTGACCGGCTTGTCGAGTTCTTGTTCCTGCAGGCCGGAATCGAAGGCGATGTAGACCGGACCCTTGGGGCCGGTATTGGCGATCTTGTAGCCGTGCACGATGGAATCGAGCACGCCGTCGACGGTGGTCGCCTCGTCGTCCCATTTGACGATGGAGCGGACCACTTCGCCCTGGGTGTTGGCGGAATGGAGGTAATCGACCGAACCGCGTAGGTCGATGTCCGACGGGCCGGAGCCCCCTAGGATCAGCGCCGGTTGGCCGGAGCAATACAGGTTGAAGACGCCCATGGCGCCGTGCAACAGGCCGACGAGGTTGTGCAGGATGCAAAGCGCCGGCTTGCCCGACGCCGTGGCATAGCCCTGGCCGAGCGCCACCACCACATCCTCGTGCAGGCCCAACACCACCTTCGGCGTCTGGTTGGCGTTGTAATTGACCAGCGAATCCTGGAGCCCGCGATAGCTTGAGCCGGGATTGAGGAAGGCGTATTCGAAGCCGTAGCGGCTGAGCAGCTCGGCCACCGCGTCGGAGCCGTATTCAGGGCGGTTGCGCTTGCGCGTCTTGACCGCGACCTCCACCGTTGCGGTGGCGTTCTTGGCGGCCGGTTTCGGCTGACGTTTGGATTTCCCTCGGGCGGCGCGGGCCATGGTGTATCTCCCCCTCATCGAAGTTCTTGTGACGCGAATGGACCAAGCGGAGCCCGCCGCCGCATGCGCTTTTGGCGCT
>JAOTVC010000376.1 GCA_029863585.1 Alphaproteobacteria bacterium
GGCTGTGCATCACGGTGGGGATGTCCCGGGACGGATCGGAACAGTGGCGGGTATGGATTCGAGACTGCGAGCCATGGTCCCCTGGTGGGGGAAAATCGCCGCCAAGCTGTTGCTTTCCAGGCTGCCCGTCTCGGGCCGGACCTGGCAGCGCCTCGGGCTGTTTTCCCCGGGGGGGATGCTCGATGCGGACTACGCGATCGCCGTCTTCGAACGCCATTTTCACGCGGCGGGCGCGCCCCGGCCGGGGTTTGCCTTTCTCGAACTGGGGCCTGGCGATTCGCTGGCCAGCGCCGTGATCGGCCGGGCCTATGGGGCGGCTCAAGGCTGGCTGATCGATTCCGGAGCCTATGTGTCGCGGGACCCGGCGGTCTATGGCCGGCTGATCGCGGAACTGCGGCAACGCGGGACGCCTGGCAATTTGCCCGCCGATCTCCCATGTGACGACCTCGAACGGTTGCTTGCGGCCTGCGGTGCCGAATACCTCGATGAGGGGCTTGCCAGCCTCGCCCGCATCCCCGATGGGGCCTGCGACATGGCGTTCTCCCAGGCGGTTCTGGAGCATGTTCCAAGGGAGGCATTCGCCACCCTGATGAGCGAGTTGTATCGCGTGCTCAGGCCCGGCGGCATTGCCAGCCATGCCATCGATTTCAGGGATCACCTCGGCGGCGGGTTAAACAATCTGCGGTTCTCGCCGGCCCTCTGGGAGGCGCCCTGGTTCGCCAAGCGCTCGGGATTCTACACCAACCGGCTTCGGCTTCCGGAGATGGTCGATGCCTTCCATGGGGCCGGTTTTGAGGTCGAGGTGCGGGAGAAGGGGACCTGGGACCGACTGCCCCTGGCCCACCATGCGATTCATCCGGCTTTTCGATCCTTAACCCAGGAAGACCTGCTGACCCGCTCGGCCTTCGTGCGCCTCTGCAAACCGTGAGCGGAGCCGTCCTTGCCCCGGCCTGACCATGCATTAAGATTGGCTGCGTCCGCGGGCCTTGCCGCTGGCCTGGAGGGGAGTCCGTCACGGTGAAGGTTGTGCATCTGATAACCGGTCTTCGGGTCGGTGGCGCGGAGACCATGCTGTTGAAGCTGTTGACCCATTTCAAGGCGGCCGGTGGCCCGGAAGGCGCCGTGATCAACCTGTCCGGGGTCGGTCCCATGGCGGCGCCGATCGAAGCGCTCGGAATCCCCGTGACCTCGATTAGCATGTCCCCCGGCATTGGCGCGTTTCTCAAGCTAGCGCGCTTAAGGGGGGCGATTGAAGAGGCCCGGGCTGATATCGTGCAGACCTGGATGTATCACGCCAACCTGATGGGGGCCTTGGCCCTGCGCGGGTCGCGGCAGCCGGCGCTGATCTGGGGGTTGCGTCAGACCGGCCTGGATCCGCGCCTGAGCAAGCGGCGCACGGCCCTGGTGGCGCGGGCCGGCGCGCGGATGTCGGGCCGCGTTCCCGATCGCATCGTCTGTGTTTCCGAATCTGCCCGCGATCACCATGCCGCCATGGGGTATGACGCGGCCAAAATGGTGGTGATCCCGAATGGCTTCGACCTCGATATCCTGCGGCCCGATCCCGAGGCGCGGCGCGCTGTCCGGGCCGAGCTCGGCGCCGGTGACGAGACGCCGGTGATCGGCCTGGTGGCGCGGGTGGATCCCCAGAAAGACCATGCCACCTTTTTCGCTGCCGCCGGGATCGTTGCCCGAAGCTGGCCCCAGGCGATGTTCGTCCTCTGCGGCGAGGGAGCGGAGGACAGCAATGCGGATCTGGCGAACCAGATCGTCGGGGCGGGACTGGGCGGACGTGTGCGGTTACTTGGCGTCCGCAGGGACGTCGCACGCGTTACCGCGGCGTTCGACCTGGCGGTGTCCTCCTCGGCATTCGGTGAAGGGTTTTCCAACGCGCTGGGCGAGGCGCTCTGCTGCGCCGTGCCTGTGGCGGTCACCGATGTGGGCGAGGCACGTGCCATCGTGGGCCGGGAAGGCCGGGTGGTCGCGCCCGCAGATCCGGAAGCCCTGGCCGCGGCCATTGGCGATTTGCTCGGACTG
>JAOTVC010000162.1 GCA_029863585.1 Alphaproteobacteria bacterium
CCTGACCACCCCGGACGGCAGCAAGGAAAGCTTGTAGGTCGTCTCGCCCACCACCAGGGTATGGCCCGCGTTGTGACCGCCCTGGAAGCGCACCACTACGTCGGCCCGCTCGGACAGCCAATCGACGATCTTGCCCTTGCCCTCGTCGCCCCACTGGGCGCCGACCACCGCGACATTGGCCATGTCAGTCTCCCGTTCCCTCGCCGACTTCCTTTGGCAGCCCGTCCGCCAGCACGTGGGAGCAGCCGAGACGGCGCGCTTCCGCCGCCGCATCGTCGGCCGGCTCCAATCCCGCCAGGGTGATCCAACCCTCGGCCTGAAGACCGTGACGGACATCCGCGGCGGTTCCTATCGGCAGATACACCCGCCGGGATTCCGGGTCCGGGACGAGCGCGCCCAAGACCGTGTCCATGAACAAGGTGAAACCGGTCGCCGGCTCGGCCCCGTCATGGGCCGCCCGTGCGCTCAGGGCAGTGGTGCCGTTGCGGCCGCCGCCCGCGAGATACCTCCCGCCGCGGCCCAGTTCGCCGCGCACCCCTTTGGCGAACAACACGAACGTGACACCGGTGTGATATTCGAATCCCCGGTTCTCCACCGGATCGACGGTCAGCTTGATTCCCGGCGCCATCGCCTTCACAAGCGCCACCACGTCACTAAGCCGGGCGCAGGCGGCCCGTGCATCGGGCGGCAGGGCAAGACCTTCAAGAGCCGCCAGGGCCGTTTCCGCCGGACCGGCGGACCGGAGCAGACTGGTAAGCAGCGCCGCGGCATCCCCGCCGAGCGCCTTAACCTCGCCCTCGTCCTTGCGGTCGAGCGCCGCCCGCGCCCGGGCTTGATCCCTGGCGTTCAGGCTGAGGCCGGCAAAGACGTCACCCACCAGTGCCGGCAGGCTCAGGTCGACGGACAGCGCCTCGATGCCGACCGTGGACAGCGTCTCATGGGCAAGGCCGATGACTTCCGCATCCGCCTGGGGCGATTCGGAGCCGATCAACTCCACCCCCGCCTGGCCCACCTGACGCTCCGGACGCATCTGGCTGCCGGAGACCTGCAGCACCTGCCCGGCGTAGCTCAGGCGCAGCGGCCGGGGCTCATTGGCGAGCCGGGTGGTGGCGATGCGCGCCACCTGCAGGGTCATATCGGCCCGCAGGCCCAGCATCGCCTGGGACACAGGATCCATCAGGCGGAAGGTCTGGCTGGTCATGGCCGCGCCGGCACCGCCCAGGAGGCTATCTTCGAACTCCAGTAGCGGCGCCTTGACCTGCTCGTAACCCGATGCCCGGAACACCGACAGGAGCCGCTCCACCGTGCGCGTCTCGAACGCGGCATCTGGCGGCAGGATGTCGTTCATGCCGGGCGGCAGCAAGGCCTTTGAAGGTTGTTCGTTCATAATGTGCGTTGGGTCCCGGCGATGGCTCCGGTTCCGGCCAGACGGCCGTCTCGCCAGCTTAGAGCGCTCCGCCGTCAATTGGAACCATTCCCCTCACGCCCCCCGTCGCACCCAATGTCGCGACATCAGATCTGCAACGCCTCGGCCTGAACCACGTCGGGCAGGGCACGCACCTTTTCCAGGGTCTCGTCGCTCACCAGGCCGTCGGTATTGACCAGGGCGATGGCATCGCCGCCGGCGTCGGCACGGCCGAGGTGGAAGGTCGCGATGTTAATCCCCGCCTCGCCCAGCGTCCGGCCCAGGTTGCCGATGAAACCCGGCCGGTCCTTGTTGGCGACGTACAGCATGGTCGCCCCCAGTTCCGCCTCCATGGCGATGCCGTTGACCTCGACCAGGCGGGGCTTATCGCCACCGAACAGGGTTCCGGCGACGGTGCGGGTCGAATTCTCGGTCTCGACGGTCAGCCGGATCAGGGTTTGATAATCGCTGGCCCGTTCGTGGGTCGATTCGGTGACATCGATATCCCGGTCCCGGGCGATGACCGGCGCGTTGACCATGTTGACGGAATCCATCAGCTCCGAGAGCAGCCCCTTGAGGACGATCGCCGTAAGCGGCCTTGTGTTGAGGTCGGCCACCGCGCCGTCATACTCGATGGTGACGCATTTCAAGCCGCTTTTCGTCAGCTGGCCGGTGAAGGCGCCGAGCTCCTCGGCGAGCCGCATATAGGGCCTGAGCTTGGGCGCATCCTCGGCCGACACCGAAGGCATGTTGAGCGCATTGACGACGGCGCCGGTGTTGAGGAAATCGGACATCTGCTCCGCCACCTGCAGGGCGACGTTCTCCTGCGCCTCCGTGGTGGCGGCGCCGAGATGGGGCGTGCAGACCACGTTTTCAAGCCCGAAATAGGGGCTTTCCTTCGCCGGCTCCTCGCGGAAGACGTCGATGGCCGCGCCCGCGACCTTGCCGGACTTGAGGGCGTCCACCATGGCGGCTTCGTCCACCAGCTCGCCACGGGCGCAGTTGATGACGCGCACGCCGTCCTTCATCTTGGCGATGGCCTCGGCATCGATGATGTCGCGGGTGGCGTCGGTCAGCGGCGTATGCAGGGTGATGAAGTCGGCCTGGGCGAGAAGATCGTCGAGCTCCAACTTGCGCACACCCAAATCCTTGGCCCGTTCCACGGTGAGATAGGGGTCATAGGCGACCACCTTCATCTTCAGGCCCAGCGCCCGATCGGCGACGATCGAACCGATATTGCCGCAGCCGATGATGCCGAGAGTCTTCGACGTCACCTCCACACCCATGAACCGGTTCTTCTCCCATTTCCCGGCCTGGGTCGATGCGTTGGCTTCCGGGATATCGCGGGCCAGGGCGAACATCATGGCGATGGCGTGCTCGGCGGTGGTGATGGAATTCCCGAACGGGGTGTTCATGACGATCACGCCGCGGGCTGTGGCCTCATCGACGTCGATATTGTCGACGCCGATGCCGGCCCGGCCCACCACCTTGAGATTGGTGGCGGCCGCCAGCACGTCCTTGGTGACCTTGGTGGCCGAACGCACCGCAAGGCCGTCATAGGCGCCGATGCAGGCGATCAATTCCTCGGCCGACATGCCGGTCTTGAAATCGACCTCGACGCCACGGTCCTTGAAGATCTTCACGGCGGCGGGAGACAAGCTGTCAGAAATGAGAACCTTGGACATGACCAGATCCTTTCGGGGCAAAAGCTTATGAGACGATCGTGCGGGGGGCGGCGTTAAGGTTCAGGCGCCGAGTTCGTCGGCCACCGTCTCGGCCGCCCAGTCCAACCAGGGGAACAAGGCTTCGAGATCGGTTTTTTCGACCGTGGCGCCGGCCCAGACGCGCAGGCCCGGAGGCGCATCGCGATAACCGTCGAGGTCATATCCCGCGCCCTCGTCCTCCAACAGCTTGACCATGCGCTTGGGCGCCGCCGCCTGGGAATCGGCGTCCAGCGCCTCGAACCAAGGCGCGACGATCTTGAGGCAAACCGAGGTGCAGGAGCGCAGATTTTCGTCCGCTACCAGGAAATCGACCCAGTCGGTGCGCCCGACCCAGTCGGCTATGGCCGCGAGATTGCCTTCCGAACGGCCGATCAAGCCTTCGAGCCCGCCGATGCTTTCGGCCCAGAGAAGGCCATCGATGGCATCTTCAACACACAGCATGGAGGGGGTGTTGATGGTCTCGCCCCGGAAGATTCCCTCGATCAGCTTGCCGCCCGAGCTCATGCGGAAGATCTTGGGCAGCGGCCAGGGGGGCACGTAGCTTTCAAGCCGCTCCACGGCGCGCGGGGACAGCACGATCATACCGTGCTGGGCTTCCCCGCCCATCACCTTCTGCCAGGACCAGGTGGTCACGTCCAGCTTCCGCCACGGCAGGTCCATGGCGAACACCGCCGAAGTGGCGTCGCAGAGCGTCAAGCCCGCGCGGTCGTCTCTGATCCAGTCGCCGTTGGGCACCCGGGCACCGGAGGTGGTGCCGTTCCAGGTGAAGACCGCGTCGCGGCCGGGGTCGGCCTCGCCGAAAGCCGGCACTTCGCCGTAATCGGCGGTAAACTTGCGCAGATCCTTGATCTTGAGCTGTTTCTCGATATCGGTGACCCAGCCGGCGCCGAAGCTTTCCCAGGCGAACACGTCGACGCCGCGGGCGCCGAGAAGCGACCACATGGCCATCTCGAAGGCCCCGGTGTCGGACGCCGGCACGATGCCGATCCGCCAATCTTCGGGGATCCCGAGAATCGACCGCGACCGGTCGATGACTTCGGCCAGCTTCGCCTTGCCCTCCGCCGAACGGTGAGACCGGCCGAGCGAGGCGTTTTTCAGGTTTTCGATTGTCCAGTTGGGGCGTTTGGCGCACGGACCCGAAGAAAAGCGCGGGTCCGCAGGTAAGACTTGCGGTTTCATGGTCTATTCCTTCCAGAATAGTTGCACCCCGTTGGGGGGGCGTGGCCCGCGGCGGATACTACGGATAAATGTTTCCCCGTCAACGTCAAACACGATGCCCCGTGCGCATCGCGGGAATGGCAGCCATGCGCTCTGAACCGAACGATCTCAAGGAGTTGGTCGATCCACTGCGGTGGGCGGCGGGAAACGGCCCGCCACGCAGCGGAGGATCACAAGGAAAAGCGGCGGCCCGATGGCCGCCGCTTCCCTAAAGGACGTGATCCTTGGAGATTGCCGCAGCGTTAGGCCGCCTTGGCGATCTTCTTCTGCAGGCTGCCCAGGTCGCGCTTGATGCGCATGCGGAACGCCTGTTCCCTGGCCAGCTTCTTGCGCAGCATGAAGAGCTGCTTGTGGACCGCGTTGACCTTCGCCGCGGGCTTGCGGGCGGGAGCCTTCTTGGCGATCACCCGCTTCTTGGCGGCCGGCTTGCGCACGACCTTGCGGACGGTCTTCTTCGCCGCGGCCTTGCGGGCGGGAGCCTTCTTCGGCGCCGCCTTCTTCCTGGCGATCACCCGCTTCTTGGCGGCCGGCTTGCGCACGGCCTTGCGGACGGTCTTCTTCGCCGCGGGCTTGCGGGCGGGAGCCTTCTTGGGCGCCGCCTTCTTCTTGGCGATCACCCGCTTCTTGGCGGCCGGCTTGCGCACGACCTTGCGGACGGTCTTCTTCGCCGCGGGCTTGCGGGCGGGAGCCTTCTTCGCCGCCGCCTTCTTCGCCGCGGCCTTCTTCGGCGCGGCCTTCTTCGGCGCGGCCTTCTTGGCGACGGTCTTCTTGGCCACGGCCTTCTTCGGCGCGGCCTTCTTCGCCACAGGCTTCCGGGCGGGAGCCTTCTTGGCCACGGCCTTCTTCGGCGCGGCCTTCTTAACGGTGGTCTTGCGCATGGCGGTCCGCGACCGGGTCGCGGCCTTGGCCCGCGTGCTGCGGGTAGAGGCCGACTTCAACTTCGGCTTGCGCGCCGTGCTCGGCTTTTTTCGAGTCGTTGACTTAACAGCCATCGTACTAATCCTTTCGGTTGTCTGATCATGATCGCGCCCGGACAATCGGGCAAAAAAGCTACAAAACGTGAGGTGTTCTAAATCTTGATGGTTAAGGAAAGGTTACCGATCAACTGCGTTTGTGCGGCATTGGAGGTAATCGAAACCGACCCATTGAGCGTCCCGAGACCCGCGACTGCGTCATTTCAGGACAGCCATAAGGACCCGCCGCGCGCCGCGGATTGATCCTTGTCAAGCTGGTACCGGCGACAAGTTTTCCCTACAGTTCGCTGGTTCGCAGGCAGGGACACATCAGGCCGAAACGGGCGCAAAGCTAGGTTTCTCTAAGGATTGCGCGGCATCGATGATCGAACTACAGGCTCCTGAATTTCACATTGCGGCGACAATGCTGTTGATCGCGCTGGCCGTTATCCTGTACGCGACCGAGCGCCTCAGCATCGAACGCACCTCCATCATCATCCTAGCGGCGTTGATGCTGATCTTCGAATTGGCGCCGCTGGCGCCGCAGCCGGGACAGCAAAAAATAGATGCCGCGCTGTTGCTCCGCGGCTTCGCCAACCCGGCATTGATCGCCGTGATCTGCCTGCTCATCGTCGGCGAGGGGTTGGCCCGAACCGGCGCATTGGATTGGTTGGTGCGGTTCATCCTGCGGGTGACGGGCGACAACGGACACGCCGCGATCCTCCTGACCTTTGCCACCGTCCTGGTCGCCGGGGCGTTTCTCAACAACACGCCGGTCGTGATCATGTTCATCCCGATTCTTGAATCGGTGGTTCGCCAGCACCAGATCGCGCCGAGCCGGCTGATGATGCCGCTCTCCTTCATCGCCATCATGGCCGGCATGACCACCCTGATCGGCTCCTCCACCAATTTGTTGATCTCCGGCAGCATGGAACAGCTCAGCGGCAGGCCGCTCGGGTTCTTCGAGTTCACGATACCGGGGCTCGGCCTGGCCGCCGTGGGGATCGCCTATCTCGTTTTGGCCGGGCCACGGCTGCTTAAGCACCGGTCGTCTCCGATGGGGGAAATCACGGAAAGCCCCAACCGCCGCTACATCGCCCAGCTGACTGTCGGAGAATCCTCCAAGCTGGTCGGGCAGGAGGTCAGCAGCGACCTGTTGGGCATTTCGGGCAGCCGGACCATCTTGTTGCAGCGCGAGGAGCAAGCCTTCGCGCCACCGTTTGCCGGCATCGAGGCCCGGCCGGGAGATACCTTGGTGATCCTGGCGACTTTGGAAGCCCTGGCCCAGGCCCAAACCACCTATCCCCACCTGCATTTCGCGGTCAGCGACGAGGATTTGCCGGCGAACGACGAGGAACGCAAGGCACGCCTCGGCGCCGATCAGATGCTGGCCGAAGTGATGGTGGTGCCGGGCTCGCGGTTCGAGGGCGGCACCCTCAAGGAGGCGGGGTTCCATGCCAATTTCGGCTGTCTGGTGTTGGGAATCGAACGGCGCGCCCATGTGATCCGCAAGGGCATTACCGATCTCCGCATTCGCCCGGGCGACATCCTGGTCGTGCAAGCCTCCCGGGCGGATCTCGACCGCGTCCGCGCATCCCGCGACTTCGTGGTTATGGATGGCTCCGCCCAGAGCCTGCCCGCGCCCCATCTCGCACAGCTGGCCGGGATTATCTTCGCGGCCACAGTCATCAGCGCGGCGACGGGACTCCTGCCGATTGCCGTCGCCGCGTTCGCCGGTGTCGCGCTGATGGTGACGACCCATGTGCTTCCCCTGCGCCAGGCGGTCAAGGCCGTTGATCGGCGCATCTTCCTGCTGGTCGGCGCATCGTTCGCCCTGGGCCAGGCACTGACCGAAACCGGCGGTGCCGCCCTGATCGCCGGCGGCTTGATCGGCGCCCTGGCCGACGCCGGTCCCATTGTTCTGATCTCCGCCCTGTTCCTGGGAGTGGCGGTAATGACCAACCTACTGTCCAACAACGCCACGGCGATCCTGTTCACGCCCATCGCCATCGGCCTGGCCCAGGGGCTCGGCGCCGATCCCCTTCCCTTCGTCCTGGCCGTTCTTTTCGGCGCCAACTGTGCGTTCGCCACCCCGATCGGCTATCAGACCAACCTCTTGGTGATGGGACCGGGCTATTACACCTTCGGCGACTTCGTACGCACCGGCGGGCCGCTGGTGCTGGTCATGTGGCTTGCCTTCACTCTGCTCATCCCCTGGTATTACGGGCTCTAGACCGCACCACCTCGGGCTCAATCGAAAAGCGGGGCCGGAATCCCGGTGCTCTCCGCCAATTTCTTCAGGTCCGCCAGAGTATCCTCGGGCAGGATCAAGCCATTGCGGCGGTTCTCCGTGTCGTTCAGGGCCTCGATCTCGCCAGGGTAGAAGACGCCCGCAGACCCTTCCGCAACGGGCACCGATTTGAGTCCATCGATCAACCGCGCCATGTCGGCAAGGAATTCGTCCAGCGGCCGGAAGGCGGCGATGTCGAGGGCCAGGGCCAGATGTCCCGCGCCGCTCCGCCGTTCGGCCTGGTAGGGCCCGGCAACGCCGTCAAGGAAGCCGCCGCCCGTCAGCACGCCGGACAGCACGTCCATCATCACCGATATGGCGTAGCCCTTGTGCCCGCCCATAGGCAGGATGAGGCCGGCGATACCCGCCGCTGGGTCGGTGGTGGGCCGGCCGGCGCCGTCCGTCGCCCAGCCCGGTGGAATGTCCTCGCCCCGCTGCTTCGCGAGATACAGCTTGCCCCGGGCCACGGCGGTGTTGGCGATGTCGAGCACCACGGGCCCCAGCGGCCCGCCCGGCGCCGCGATGGACCACGGATTGTTGCCCACCCGCTTTTCCGTCCCGCCCCAGGGTGCCATGGCGGGGCTGGCATTGGTGGTCAGCACCCCGATGCAGCCGGCCGCCGCCGCCCTGCGGGTGAAGTACATGGCCGTGCCGAAATGGTTGGAATTGCGCACCGCCACGGCCCCAATGCCCGACCGCTTCGCGCGGGCAATGGCGTCGTCCATGGCCCGGGCGGCCAGCATTTGGCCGATACCGTCGCCGCCGTCGATCACTTCGACGGCCCCTTGGTCGACATCCACCCGCGGCGCCGTCACCGCCCGCATGGCGCCGGTCTCCAGCCGGGCGGCATACCACGGAAGGCGCAGGACGCCATGGGACTGATGCCCCCACAGGTCGGCCTGAACCAGGGAGTCGGCAAACATTCGGGCATCCGGTCCGGGCACGCCGTAATGGGCCAGCACCTGTTCGGCGAAATCCCTGAGCGGTCCGTGCCAGATAACTGCCATGCCTGATCAAACGCCCTTCGCCGGGATCGCTTCGTTCCGGGGTTTGCCCGCCACGGGTTGCCCCACCGCGATCGATATTCGCCGCCCTCTGCTGCAGCTCTAATTCATAGCCGCCCGCGCCGGCCGCGGCCATGGCCTTTTCGTCACGATCGATTAGACTGCCGTTCCGGTGCCCGCCGGCACCGTCCACCAAGGTGCAACCGGAGCCGTCATGACCCTCGACCAGAGCCTCATCACCGCATTGCTCGTTGGCTTGCTGGGACTCTTCCTGTGGGGGCGGTGGCGCTACGATATGGTCGCCTTCGTCGCCCTGGTGGTCGCCACCATGCTGGGGCTCGTGCCGGCGCGGGAGATGTTCGCGGGCTTCGGCCATCCGGCGACCGTCACGGTCGCCCTGGTCCTGATCATCGGCCGGGGCCTTCAAAATGCCGGCGCCGTCGACCTCGTCTCCAAGCACCTGATGCCGCCGATCGCGCAGCCCGAAGCCCATATC
>JAOTVC010000378.1 GCA_029863585.1 Alphaproteobacteria bacterium
GCCGGCACGGGCCGCGGAATCGTGAAGCGAGCTGCAACATGGACATTGCCGGCCGTTCGGGGTTCGTTTTCCCCATGGGGTCCGGGATTCCGGTTTCCGCAAGCCCGAAATGCGCCAAGTGTCGAAACTGCACCAGTCGAATGCGACGAACCACGCGGAATCCTTGGCCCCGATCGAGCCCGGCTCCGGATAGCGGGCATTGCGGGCGGCGATCAAATGCGCCCGATTTCGGATTAATGAAATCCTAATCACAGCCGGTGCAAATTGGCCCCTCCGATCATTGGTTTTGGGGGCCCCATGGGCGAGCGCAAGGTTTCGGTCCTGTGCGGGACGTTTCTGATCAGTTTCGCGCTCCTGTCGTTCGAGATCACGACCGTCAGAACGATCAATTTCGTCGTGGGGCCGACCTACATCTACAGCGCCATTGCGCTCGCCATGTTGGGACTGAGCGCCGCCGGCGCCTTATTCAGCATCGTTGACATCAAGGCGGGATCGGCGGGCCGTGACCGGGTCCTGCCTTGGATCTGCGTCGGAATCGCGGTCTTCCTGGTCCTCAGCCAGTTTCTCGTCGCCGACATCAAGGGGACGATCGACGCGGCCCTAGCGGACGCGGGCCGCGAAGGCGGGCGGATACTGGTCGTGAGGACACTGATTTTGCAGTCGCTTCCGGCCGCCCTCAAAATCGGCACCGTCCTTCTGCTGCCCTATTTCCTGTTCGGCGCGCTCTTGTCCTATCTGTTCGCCACCACCGACCGGGGCTCCTTCGGGGCTGTCTACGCCGCCGACCTCATCGGCGCCGCCTTCGGCTGCATCGGCGTCATCTTCGTCATGGAATCCATGAGCTATGCGTTCTCCGTGACCTTCCCCCCGCTCGTGGCGCTTCTCGCCGCCGCCGCCTATGGCGCGTCGTGCGGACGGCGCTTCGTGGCCGGCGCCATTGCCGGCGCCACGTTGCTGGCCGTCCTGCCCTCGGCCGGCTGGTACGCGACGAACATAGAACCCCCTGCCGACCCGAATTTCCTGGTGCGCGATTACGATCACGAGAAGGACGCCCGCGAGCTTTGGCGCGGCTGGAACAGTTTCACCCGGGTCGGCGCGGTGGCGGTCGATGACTACGCCAAGATGTCGCTGGCCAACGGCGAAGGCATGGCATGGCTGCCGTCCCATCTTGAAAACCGCCCCCGCCCGTGGCGGCATCGGCCCACGGTTCCGGCCCTGTTGCTCGATCCGCCGAAGGACGCGTTGGTCATTTTCGCTGGGGCCGGCGCCGACGTCATCAGTCTTCGCGAAAACGGCGCCGAGCGCGTGACCGGGGTGGAGATGAACCGCCTCGTGACCGACGGCGCCTTGCGTCTGGACCGCTACAGACTGCGCGACGCGCTTTCCAACGAGAACATCAAACTCCGGATTTCCGAGGCGCGGGGTTTTCTCGAACGCGACACCGGCAGGTACGACCTCGTGCTCCTGTCCTACAGCGGCGCGACCGCCGCCTATTACGCCGGCATGTTGACCGGAACCGTCCAGCATCTCTTCACCTATGAAGGCCTGACGTCGATCCTGGATCATCTGAAGCCCACCGGCTACGCGGTCATCTCGCAAGTCAACAAGCTGTCGCAACTGGCCGCCCTTCGGCGCTATCTCAAGGCCCGCAACATCGGTTCACCCTGGAACACGGCGGTCGTTCTGTTCCGGCCGGGAGACAAATACACCAAGGCCTGGCTCGGTTCGTGGGACGACAATCCGCTGCTGATCAAACCGTCGGGCTGGACCGAGCGGGACCTCGCGCAGCTGCGCGACGGGGTCGCCACCGAAGGGCTGAAGATCGCCTACGCCCCGGGGATGCCGACGCATCCCGATTACACCGTCTATGAGAGGATCCTGAAGGCCGCAGACTTTGAAAAGGAACTGGCGGCGATCGGCGCCGAACACGGCCGGAATTTCAGCGTGACCACCGACAACCGACCCTTCACTTACGACCGCTTCGCCAACAGCAGGTATTTCACCTGGGACTTCTGGCGCGGCCCGTTC
>JAOTVC010000377.1 GCA_029863585.1 Alphaproteobacteria bacterium
ATCGGAAGCAGGTTGGCGATGGTCGCCGAAACGCCCGAGAAATTACGATCGAAATTCGTGACCACCACCTGGGGCAGACCCGCCTTCGCCGGGGCCGTCCCGGTTCCCTTGCCGGTTCTAGATCGCGATGATGATGTCCCGTTCATGGCGAACGGCCTGCTCCCCCGATTGGCTGCCCGCATTGATTAGCATCAAAAACGCGCCCCAGCCATCCGGCAAATGGCGGCTAGACCGCGCGCGAACTGAGTTTTCGCGTGGCAAGGGCCAATCAGCCGTTCCGGGTCATTTCGACCTTGGCATGGAAGCGGGCCATCCGGCGGGCGAGCTTGCGGCGCATCAAGGTCCGTGACCAGCCCGAGATTTGGAACAGTTCCTTGTTGTCGGCGATTCGCTTGATGTCGATCAGCATCGGCCGCGCGTCGCCTCGGGCATCGATGCGCGCGACGAAATTCGTGAGGTTGAGATCCATCAGCCAGATCTCGCTGCCGAGAAGGAGATCGAACAGGTCATTGATCCGGGCAAGAAGCGGGGCCGCCTCATCCGCCGTGCTCTCCCGCAGCCAATCCTTAAGATGCGCCGACGGGGCTCCGTCGGCATCACGCACCACGTCGATCAGCAGGCCGCGGCCGCGGGAGGTGGCAACGAAACCGTGGTAGACGGGAAGGTAGGGCGCAAGCAGACCGCCAAACTGCCCATAGGCGGCCCATTCTCGCGCATTATGCTGATCACCGATGCTGCCGCCATGACGCCATTCGATGAAGCGTTCTCGGAACCGCCTTGTGCCCTTTGGCTTGATGCTGGGCACTTTGATGCAGAGCCCCGGATCACCGGGGTGCAGATAGCAATCGCGTTTCCAGCCATGGCCGATCAGCCGGGCCGTCCCCAGGTCGAGCGGCGGCCCGCCGAGCGCCGGATCGCCGGCACCGGAAGGGGGGGCGCCCACAACCGTTTCAGTGGTCAACCGGCGCGCTCCACGGTTTCGGACGCGGTCCGCCGCACCGCGGCGATGATCCTGGCAACCAGTGGATTGGGCCGGTATTCGGCCAGCAGGTCGTGTTCGAACCGCGCCCATTTCCGGTTGATCTTGCGATACGAGAAAAAGGGAATATGGGTCGCCACCGGGAGGGCTTCGGTGTTGCCGATATTGTCGACGACGAACAGCCGCCCGTCTTCCGGGTCTGTGAGTTGGTAGACCAGGTTCTTGGGTTTGAGCGTCCGGACGACGATGCGATGGTCGACGAGGTAACGCCGCAACTCGCCTAGACCCCGAACGATCCCGCGCCGGTGTTTGGCCGTCAGGTCCAGGGACTGAAAATAATCGCACAGCGGCTTGGAGATCTCGCCGCCGGCATCGCGCACCAGGTCGAAAACCGCACCCGGTCCCAGGGTGGTTTCAATGAAGCCGTGGAACCGAGGCAGCCTGCTCCACGGAACGCCACGCCTTTGCAGATGCTCGTAATATCGTGCCTCGCGCATGCTTTCCCTGTGATCCCCTCGACGGGAAACCTTTATGCAGCGGTTGCCGTCCTCGGGATGAACGAAACAATCGCGATGATACCCGCAGGCAAACGCCGACCCTTGCCGCAGGTCTATGACCGGGCCCCTGCTACTCGCACAGACGGGCGCACCGCCCGGCGGCCATCGCCATAGGCGGGCGCCGCCGCGACCGTTCACGCCGGCTTGTTCCATCCCGGCACCGAGACTAATCACCTGCGCCGGAATTGACAACAGGTTGGACCACCGCCCCACGGCCCCGCCTCCCGATCAGCGTGCTTCCAACGGCGGCGCGAATCGGGTAGCCATAAACCAACAAAAGCCGGGCCGCGAATGCGCGCGCGGCCAATAGGAGGATCGCGCCATGGCCAAGCTGCCGAGAGACATCAGACCCCAGCCCGCCACCATCCGCTCGCGGGTGGCGCTGGAGATCGCCTGCGAAATGGTGGCGATGAAGGACCAGCCCAATAACCAGGCCAAGGTGCTTCTCCGCCCCCAATATACCGAGGGCTGGCCGGTCGCCCTTTTCGGTTC
>JAOTVC010000379.1 GCA_029863585.1 Alphaproteobacteria bacterium
GGTCGCGCCGCCGGCCCCGAAGGTGCCGTCGACGTAGATCGCGCCGTCGCGCGGGGCGAGCGCCTCGAGCAGCTCCCGGAGCATGACCGGCGTATGGTCCGCGGCGGCCGCCGTGTTCGGCGTTGCGGTCATGATCCGGTTCCTGCGCCCGGCTTGAGCGGCAGGGTGAGCTTCTTGTCGCGGGCACGCGCACGGGCTTCCGCCTTGTGCCGCTCGAGGGCCTCGGGCTCCCAGATCTGGAAGCGCGAGCCCATGCCGACGAAGCAGGCGCGCTCGCCGATCCCGGCGTGCTCGACCATGACGGCCGGCAGGATGATGCGTCCCTCGCTGTCGAAGGGCAGCTGCAGGGCGTCGGCAAAAAGCGTAAGCGCGAGGTCCTCGTGTTCGTCGGAATAGAGGGCGTTGGCCTCCAGGCTGCTGTCGTTCAACTGCTCCATGAACTCGAGATCGCAGCCCTCTAGGCCGCTGTTGCGATCGGACGGACGCAGAATGATGCCGGCGAAGGCGGAGCGGCCGAGCGCTTGGCGGAAAGGCGCCGGGACCGAAACCCGGCCCTTGCGGTCCACCTTGTTCTCGAAGGTGCCAAAAAATACCGCCACGCTCGTCTCCCGCGGACAAAACCGCCTGTTCTGATCCCCCGCCTCCCGGTCCCGCTTGTCCTGGGACACGACGCCCTTTCGATGGGACAAAGTGGGATATCATGGGATTTCATGGGTGTCAATGGGCGCACAAGTAAAACTATGTGGGTTAAGAAGACGTTAATGGCTGTTATTCAGGACCTTTTCATGTAGTTGGGCAGATGTTGTGGAGTCCTCGATGGATAACTCAAAATCGATCCTCAGTTAAGATTGCGTCAGAACTTTGTTCGCTTTGTGTTCTTGTGGGGACGATAAGTGCCAGACGGCCTGTAAGCCGGGTTCTGTCCCCCTTCACGGGGGGATGGCCATTCATCTGGGACGCCCGTTGCCGGACGCCTCGCGCGACCTACCCGGGCGGCGGCGCGGAAACCCGCCCGGCCTTTCGGCCTGCCGCCCCTACTTGGTCTTGCTCCCGGTGGGGTTTACCGTGCCGCGTCCGTTGCCGGGCGCGCGGTGCGCTCTTACCGCACCCTTTCACCCTTGCCGACCGACGGGAGATCCCGTGAGTCGGCGGTTTGCTTTCTGTGGCACTTTCCCTAGGGTTGCCCCCGCCGGGCGTTACCCGGCACCGTGTTTCCGTGGAGCCCGGACTTTCCTCCCCCGGCCCCGGTGAACCGGGTACCGAAGGCGACCATCCGGCCGTCTGGCCCCTTGTACCTAAGTACTTGATCGCGCTCAGTCAACCAGGTTCAGAAGGGCGCGGAGGACGACCGCGGTCTCGCCGTCGGCCTCGCCGGTCACGGCCCCGGGCCGGAAGTGGCGCTGAAAGGCGGTCACCACGGCGGCGAAGTCGTCCTCCAGATAGCCGTAGCCGAAGCGGGCGAGCCCGGTCCTGACCTCGCGCTCGGCCGCTGCCTCGGCCTTTACTCCTGCCGGCGAGGCAAGCTCTTGCGGCCACAGGCCGATGCCGGCCCCGGCCAGGCGCGCCCAGTCGAAGAGCTCGCCCGGATCCTCCTTGCGCAGCGGCGCCACGTCGCTGTGGCCGAGCACCCGTCGGGGCGGGATCGGGTAGCGGGCCAGGATGTCCCGGGCGAGGGCGATGAGCGCGGTCATCTGCGCCTCGGGAAAGGCGCGATAGCCGAACTCGTGGCCCGGGTTGACCAGCTCGATGCCGATCGAGCGGGCGTTGATATCTTCGGCCCCGGCCCAGCAGCTCGCCCCGGCATGCCAGGCGCGGCGATCCTCGGGCACGAGCCGGGCAATGCGGCCGTCCTCCTCGATGCAGTAGTGCGCGCTCACCTTGGCGGTCGGGTCGCACATACGCGCCAAGGCGGCTTCGGCGCTCTCCATGCCGGTGTAGTGCAGCAGCAGGATGTCGACGGATGTCCCGGGGGGCCGGGCGTCGTGATTGGGCGAAGGACGTTCCAGGATCTCCATGGCGTTGC
>JAOTVC010000380.1 GCA_029863585.1 Alphaproteobacteria bacterium
CTCGACGTAATAGACTGGAAGGTAGGCTGGACGGTCGCTAGCCTTGACCAGGCCCGTTCCGGAATCGCGCTCCGAGATCGAGAACCCGAACAGGCCATCCGACTGGGCTTTTTCCTCGTAGGCCAAACGTTTGTCGAGGGGCACATACGGGATCCATTGCAGGGAGTCGATTCCCGGGAAGGACTTGATTCCAGGGAAGGATTCAGTTCCCGGAAGATCAGGCTGTTGTCCTATGGTGAATTCGTAGAAGCTCCAGCGATCAACCTCTATTTCGGTGGCAGAGAAGAACTGCGCCGCCGTCCGCACCGCCTCGAGGTGCTGGTCAACCGCAATCTGGACAACCCTGACATGATGCGAGGCCTCACGGTCAAAATCTTGCTGGGCCGCCCGCTCGAGGTAATGACGGGACGCCGTGTATCCGCTCATCGAAATCGCGGATCCGACCACCACCACGACCAGTACCGGCAGATGCTCGCGCCAGCGCCGGCGCCATCGAATGCGCGCCACACGCCAATAACGATGGGATAGCGCCCCGACCTTCCTCAAGACAATAACGGCGCAGCGACGCGCAACATCCCTCGGACCGGAAAGTATCCTGGTCCGTGCGCCCGTGGACGTCGCGCCCGTTTTGGGCCCCACCCTCTGCTTTGATTTGCTCCCCTTGTTACTGGTACGCAAATCTAACCTACCTTGGCTACATTGATCTCATGGCGTCGATAACTTATGAGATTGAACAATCTACATACCGAATTCTTTGAAACATAATCCTTTCCATTACACCGTCAACTGATGCAGGCAATTGAGATGCTGCTTCATCCCAGACTCATGACCTCGCGGGCCGGGAGGGCGCCCTCATCCAGGACAGGAACCAGCCAACCGCCTGTTTCCTTGTCCTGACAGGCAATCGCGGGGTAACTGCGTTCAAAGTCCCGGGACTGCCGGATCAGAACGTACGTGCGGCAACCCCTGCCGTCTTCCGTCGTCCGGGATCCGGTCGGCATGATAATGAACTTCGCCTGGATGCTGGTGCTGCTCCAGTGGGCACGGGAACCGACGGGCCGCTCGTTCAGGGCGTCCCGGATCGCCCAGTCGAGCCCGGCGCGAGCCGCCGCCGGCCAAGCCTTCCCGCCGGGACGGATGGCGACAAGACCGATCGCCTCGGTCGAGCCGTCGGAATACCTGTCGACCCGGCGGACATAATGGCGTGCCGCCGGTGCGTAAAACCAGGTACGATAACGCCACTCGCCGTCGGCGACCACTCTGCGCTCACAGGTGATCACCCGCGTGTCAAACGTGCCCGCAGGAACAGTGACTTTCTTGATGCCCTGGGGCACGCACGACCAGTCGCGTTTCGCCTCAATACCCGCGGGTCCGGTCGTCAATACCTGGAAATCCAGCCGTCTGCCGTCGGCGAACGGCCACGCCCGCTCCGCATCGACGCTTGCGGAGGCGCTGCCAGGACCTGACGCCCGGTCCCAGGATGAGGGCGGAATTACGAAATTACGATCCGCGTTGAAGCTCGCGCCGTTGCTGCCGCGCCAAAAGATCCGGTTGCCGCCAATTCGGATTACGGTTTCCACCAGACCATTCGACCAGGCGAACTCGTCGCCGATTTCATAAAGCGGCGGCAGATCGGTGTCCTTGCCGTCTATGACCACGTCGTCTTTTGCGACTTCCCGCCCGACATCCGGCGGCGGCAGCGCCGGCACCGGATTCGAGCGCAGATGTTCCAGCAGCGCCGGCGAAATCTTGCCGTTGGCCGGCAGGCCGGCCGCGGCCTGGTATTGACGGATCGCAGACCTGGTATTGGCGCCGACGACCCCGTCGACCGGCCCGGGCGCGTAACCGAGATCCGCAAGCGCCCTCTGAACGGCCATGATGTCTTCCTTCTGCATCCCGTGTTGCGGCTGTCCTGTGGGATCCGCCATGCGCCCCTCGCCACCTGTCCCGAGAAGGGCATTCAGATCGCAGGCGGCCAGGGTCGAGATGCCCAGCACGGCCAGACCGATCAGACCGACGCG
>JAOTVC010000381.1 GCA_029863585.1 Alphaproteobacteria bacterium
ACCTCTCGTCTAGCGGCATCTGTCAGCTGCCGCAGGCTCAATTGGATTCTTGCGGAGATTGTAACGGATTGCGCTTGCGCCGCGGTGACCACCTCTTCCGCCAAAATAACGCTGAAAGTCACCAGCGTCGAAAAAATGTTGTCTGACACCCATTTTCAGCACCGCGACGCATACATTGTCCCTGGAGACCGTGATGAATCGGTCGTTATTCAAAAAACCATCTGCACATGAAAGTTATTCAAGTTCCAGTTGACCCCGAGCGGACCACAGTTTCTTCCTGCCGGGACCGCCTCCGTCACTTTTCCCCGGATGACGTATTCGGATGTCAGACCCGCTCAAGGATCCGTTGTCCAGCGCCTGGTACCGGCTCCCGGCGAGACGGATCTGCTCGGTCCGGGAATGACCACTTCCGCCTTGACGGACAAGGCGCTGTTCCGGGACCTGCCTTCCGGCTCAAGCTCGGGCACCGCGTCAACACCGATCTCGAAAACCGCCTGAGCCGCCACAGCACCGTCCACCGGCACCCCATGCGGGTGCCCAACGGCGTGAACGGGGTGCCGACGCTCAGCCAGCCGGTGGCCGACCCGGGCGCTAGGTTTCATCATGCCTTTTGAGGCAAAGGGCTTTGGGATCTTCTAGTACCACCCCTGCTTTCGCAGCGCAGAGCGGCCGGACGGGGGGCCTGCATGGCGTCATCGCGGTGGAAGAATGATCGACATCCCCAGGTCGACCGCGAGCTGGTTTGCTTGGTGGACGACCGGCGGCTTGCTCCCAAGGGGCAGCTAGTCGACGACCTGGGAGAAAATCGGATGCTTTACTGCCATATTTCCGGGCACCAGGAGGCCGGAATGATGGCCGTGGTCTCAGTCACCTGAGCCGACGGAGACTTGCGGAAACAGGTGAAAAAGACCCGCGCACTCAGCGACCGGTATGCAGAATAGGTACGCTGGCTCAGCCGGGCCCGCGATCAAGGACCGGAAATCCCGACTACATACGCCGCCGAGGCTGTTCCCGCGTTCTCAGTTCAGAGGTTTGCGACGATCAGCGCAATCAGGAGCACAACAAGGGTGGCGCCCTGGGCTCCGACGCGCAGCATCATAAAATCGCCGCTGTGCTTTTGATCATATTTCCCGCCGCGCATCATCGATCCGATGCCGGTGCCGAGCGCGACGATCGTCAGCAGCATACCGAGCACGATCAGTAAAGTAACCGCATTCATGGTCCCTCACCTCCGTTAACGTCGCAGCGCCCGCGTCTGGGCACGCCTGCCAGGCGCCAAAACATCCCCCGGCGCTCTCTGCGCCGGGAATTCTGCTATCGACGCTACGCCCGGGTCAAGGGACCGCTTTGATCCAGATCAAGCCGTTTGGAATCGACGGCCAGGCGTCAGTACAGGGTTGTGCGCGGCCTCATGAGCGGCAATTCCCTGTTGCGGCGCGGTATGCTTGAATGATGCCCGCCGGCGCCCGTGGCCTGCACGGGGCGAATATTCTTAAGGGGATGATATGCCCATTATCGAGCGCGATCCGTGGCGGATGCAGTATTTCGAGCATGTGTCGTGTCCGGACGACGTCATCATTCCCACCGACGACGAACATGCCTACGTGCTCTATCCCGAGCATCGCTGGATCTACAATAAACTGCTGGTGTGCGACACCCAGGGGATCCCGGGCGCGCCCCACGGGGTGCCCCCTCCCGGATTTCCTGTCTTCAGCAAGCCCATCTACAACATGCACGGCATGGGCGTGGGTGGTCACGTCGTTCGGTCAGAGGAAGAGTTTGCCGCCAACATGCGTGCGGGCCATATGTGGATGACCCTGATGCAGGGCGATCACATCAGCTCCGACGTGGTTCTATTGGGCGGCGAGGCGCAGTGGTGGCGGCACAGCACCGGGAAAGCCGTCGGCGACGGTGTATTCGACTACTGGACCGTATCCGCCGAGGAGAAACCGGAGCTGGAAGCCTACTGCGGCAACTGGTTGAGAAAAAATCTGCGCGGTTACAGCGGTGC
>JAOTVC010000382.1 GCA_029863585.1 Alphaproteobacteria bacterium
GGAGGAGTGGCGTGCACCGCCGCCAGAGCCGCAGCAACGAGAGCTGCAACCGCAATCGTCCGTATGATTCGCCGTGTCTGCATGGCGGCAGACTAAGGCATGGCGCGGGCGTTTCGTCAATCGAGCCGGGCCGGGTGCGGCCGGAGACCGATTTTCATCACGTCGGAATGCGTTTGGGGTTTCCCGGCAGGGCCGGCTTGGCTACCATCCGCGACCTGCCAGCCAGGCATCCGAGCAATGCGGGCCAAGTGGCTCAAACGCTCCGCCGCGGCTGCGTCGGCATCAAATCGAACGGGACGCCATGCTTGACCAGGACATCGACACGGGGACGGCGAGGACCGGCAACGCGAAGTTGCGGGGCTGGATCGACCGGATGGCCGCCCTGTGCAGGCCGGATTCCATCCACTGGTGCGACGGATCGCAAGCCGAATACGACCGCCTGTGCGACGAGATGGTCCGGAGCGGGACCCTCGTCCGCCTGAACCCTTCGATGCGCCCGGGCAGTTTCCTCGCGCGCTCCGACCCGGATGACGTGGCCCGGGTCGAGGACCGCACCTTCATCTGCTCGCGCGACATGGCTGAAGCGGGCCCCAGCAACAACTGGGCCGACCCGGACGAGATGAGGCGGACCCTCACGGGCCTGTTCGACGGCTGCATGCGCGGCCGGACCATGTATGTCTGTCCCTTCAGCATGGGGCCGCTGGGCTCGCCGATCGCCCATATCGGGGTGCAGGTCACCGATTCTGCCTATGCCGCCGTCAACATGCGTATCATGACCCGGATGGGCGATAAGGTGCTGGAGGTGCTGGGTGACGACGGCGACTTCGTTCCCTGCCTGCATTCGGTGGGGGCGCCGCTGGCGCCCGGCGAGGCGGACGTGCCGTGGCCCTGCAACGAGACCAAGTACATCGTCCATTTCCCCGAGGAGCGCGCCATCTGGTCCTTCGGCTCGGGCTACGGCGGCAACGCGCTGCTCGGCAAGAAGTGCTTTGCGCTGCGCATCGCCTCGGCCATGGCCCGCGACGAGGGCTGGCTCGCCGAACATATGCTGATCCTCGGCGTCGAGAATCCGGAGGGCGAGAAGACCTATGTTGCTGCGGCCTTTCCCAGCGCCTGCGGCAAGACCAACCTTGCGATGCTGATCCCGCCCGCGGGCTTCGACGGCTGGAAGGTGACGACCGTCGGCGACGACATCGCCTGGATCAAGCCGGGGCCGGACGGCCGCCTGCACGCCATCAACCCCGAGTCCGGCTATTTCGGCGTCGCCCCGGGCACCTCCATGACCTCCAACCCCAACGCGGTGCGGCTGCTGCGCCGCAACTGCATCTTCACCAATGTGGCGCTGACCGACGACGGCGACGTCTGGTGGGAGGGCATGGACGGCGACCCGCCGTCCCACGCCATCGACTGGCGGGGCGAGGACTGGACGCCCGATTGCGGCCGCCTCGCAGCGCATCCCAACGCCCGCTTCACCGCGCCCGCCCGCGAGTGTCCGAGCCTCGACCCCGACTGGGAATCGCCCGAGGGCGTGCCGATCGGCGCCTTCGTCTTCGGCGGCCGCCTGAGCGGGACCTTCCCACTTGTCTACCAGTCCTTCGACTGGCCACACGGAGTCTACCTTGCCGCCACCATGGGCTCTGAGGCGACGGCCGCGGCGGTCGGCCAGGCGGCGATCCGCCGCGACCCCATGGCCATGCTGCCCTTCTGCGGCTACAACATGGCCGATTACTGGCGGCACTGGCTGAACATGGAGAACCGGGTCGCCGACCCGCCGCCGATCTTCCGCGTCAACTGGTTCCGCAAGGACGGAAACGGGAAGTTCATCTGGCCCGGATTCGGCGAGAACATGCGGGTGCTCAAATGGATCGTCGACCGGGTCCACGGCCGCGCCCCGGCGGCGGAAAGCCCCTTCGGCCTGATGCCCCGGCACGAGGACATCGAGTGGACCGGGCTCGGCTTCCCGCGCGAGACGTTCCTCGACCTCACCTCCGTGGACCGCGCCGCCGGCCT
>JAOTVC010000383.1 GCA_029863585.1 Alphaproteobacteria bacterium
CGCGCGGTCGAGGGGGTCGACGGGGCGATCGCCCACATCAACCGCTACGGCTCGCACCACACCGAGACCATCGTGGCCGAGGACCGGGCCGCGGCCGAGCGTTTCCTCGCGCGGGTCGGCTCGGCCATCGTCATGCACAACGCCTCGACCCAGTACGCCGATGGCGGCGAGTTCGGCATGGGCGCGGAGATCGGCATCTCGACCGGCAAGCTGCACGCCCGCGGCCCGGTCGGCGCCGAACAGCTGACCAGCTTCAAGTACGTGGTCCGCGGCCAGGGACAGATCAGGCCCTGAGGGCCGGGCGTCCCGCCTTGCAGCCCGCCGCCGGGAGCGTTCTTGGCGCCACGGCGCCGCCCGCCACCCACGCCCGCCTGGCCGCCGTCCTGGGTGGGCGCCTGCCGCCGCCGGGGGCAAAGATCGGGCTGCTCGGCGGTTCGTTCAATCCGGCCCACCAGGGGCACCGGGAGATCAGCCTGGAGGCGCTCAACCGGCTCGGCCTGGACGAGGTCTGGTGGCTGGTCTCGCCGCAGAACCCGCTCAAGCCGATCGCCGGCATGGCATCCCTCGAGACCCGCCTGGCCGGGGCCGCCGCCCGCGCCCGGCATCCCAGGATCCGCGTCACCGGCCTGGAGGCGGCGCTCGGTACGCTCTACACCGCCGACACCCTCAGGGTGCTGACCCGGCGCTTTCCCCGGGTCCGTTTCGTCTGGCTGATGGGCGCCGACAACCTGATCCAGATCGACCGCTGGCAGGGCTGGCCGCAAATCTTTCATACCGTTGCCGTTGCGGTTTTCGACCGGCCCACCTATTCTTTAAGGGCATCGGCCGCCAAGGCGGCCCGGCGCTTCGCCCCCTGGCGGCTTGCCGAAGGCAAGGCCCGCCGGCTCCCGGGACGGAAGCCGCCCGCTTGGGTGTTCCTGCATATCCGCTTGAACGCCCTCTCGGGGACGCGGATTCGGGCCGGACGGCGGCATGACGCACCCCCGGCCGCAAGCAGGTAAGCTTAATGGAGGACAGCGCTCATACAAGGTAACGACAAGGCCATCTTGGCCGGTCAAGAGGAGCCAGGGCTCGCGAACGGCCAGCGCCTGGTGCAGCTCGTGAAGACCTCCCTCGAGGACGACAAGGCGGAAGACCTGGTCGTCATCGATCTCGCCGGAAAATCCAGCATCGCGGACTTCATGGTGATCGCCACCGGGCGCGCCCAGCGCCACGTCGGCGCCATGGCCGAGCATCTGCGCGAAAATCTGAAGGCCGCCGGTCTGGGCGCCGTTCCGGTCGAAGGCGCCCGGCGCTGCGACTGGGTGTTGATCGATGCCGGCGACGTGATCGTTCACCTGTTCCGCCCCGAGGTACGCGCCTTCTACAATCTCGAGAAGATGTGGGGCCTCGAACTGCCGGAGCAGACGCGCCCGGCCGCCAACGCCTAAGCGCGGCGCGGCACCAGAGCCGCCGGCGCCTGGGTGGCACAAGCGGGCGGCGCGACCGGAGCGGAAGGCACTGCGCCATGCGGATCACGCTGGCCGCCGTTGGCCGCGCCAAGGCCGGGCCGGCACACGAGCTCTATGAATTCTATGCCGGGCGGCTCGCCTGGCCGCTTACCCTGAAGGAAGTCGAGGAACGCCGAGCCTTGCCGCCCAAGGCGCTGAAGGCGCGCGAGGCGGAGTTGCTGCTGGCCGCCCTGCCGCGCGGCGCCCGGTTGGTCGCCCTAGACGAGACCGGCCGCAATCTGACCAGCAGCCAGTTCGCCGGGCTCATTGGCCGTTGGCGCGACGAAGGCGTGCAGGACGTTGCGATCGCGGTCGGCGGCGCCGAGGGGCTCGCGGAAACGGTTCGGGAGCAAGCCGATCTGGTTCTGGCGCTGGGCGCCATGACCTGGCCCCATCTCCTGGTGCGCGGCATGATCGCCGAGCAGCTCTACCGGGCCCAGACGATCCTCGCCGGCCACCCCTACCACCGGGCCTGACCACCGGGGCCGACCAGTGGGCCTGACCAGTGGGCCTGAAGCG
>JAOTVC010000012.1 GCA_029863585.1 Alphaproteobacteria bacterium
CATGCAAACTGAGGTCACTTTGTTTTGGTGCTCTGGCTGTTCCAACGTGGTAATCGGAATTCATCTCTGAAACATGATCTGTTTTAGGTGAATCGATTTCTTCGCCAAGAACGAGATCACAAGACGACAAGGAGGCCCACCATGACCGACCCGTCTCATCTTCCCTACGCGGATGAAGCGAAGCTCTATACCGATATCATCCAATTTTTCACTGAGAAGCTGCCCCACGCCGTGGGCGATGCGGCGGAGCTTCTCGACGAGGCGGCGCTGAGCATGGAGCTGTTCGAAAACCTCTCCACCTGCACCGACGAAGAACTGGCGGCAATGGGCATCCACCGCGACGATCTTTCTAAGGTCGCTGCCGCCGCGTCTGGCCTGTTCGTGGTGGCCAATAACCGGAAAAAGACCTGAGCAGGGCGCAGCCAACGGGGCGGATATTATTTGACGGTTAGGCAGGGACAATGCGCCAAGTGGATCACTTTATGTGACACACTTCCCAACACCAATCCGCCAAGGTCGCCCATGCCGCGCGTGCCGATGATAATGAGATCGCCCCCGGCTTTCTCGGCCTCCGCAACGATCCCTTCCGCTGGATCTCCATAAGCGAGTACGCGGGAAATTTCTTCTGCTCCGTTTTCACGAGCGACCTTTTCCGAGCGGTCCAGAACAGAATTGCCGATGTATTCGATAGCCGATTGAGGTGCGGGCGCAGGAGCAAAAGCACTTATTTCCAATCCTCCCAAGGAATCACGAATTTTCTTTACCTCATTTCGTGCTTCTGGCGGCAGCTCCGGTATTTCCTCTACGTCTGCCAAGGACAAATAGGGAGGAGCAATATGGACGATGGTAAGATGCGCCCCGCACGCGGCCGCGAGCTTGGCTCCGACTTCCACAGCGCGCATGGCGTTAGCTGACCCATCCGTGCCGACCACGAAATTTTGAAGCATTTACCAGGCTCCTGATTGCCTCGCTGATTTTTCAAGAGTCTAAACCGTTGAACGAACTCAACCGATAGAGGGGTTGAAACATAGCCCGGTTCACATTTGTGCCGGCTTCGGGGCACAAGCGGACATCGGCGAGTGCTGGTCCTTCTTGCCGGGGTGTTATTATGAACCGATGGCGAACAAAATGCCGGAATCATTACGTGATGCGGGGCGAGCGGCGCTCTCCTATGCCAGCCGAGGCTGGTCGGTGCTCCCCTTGCAGGCCAAGAACAAGCGGCCATTGGTCGCTTGGCGCGAGTTCCAGGGGCGCCGCGCCGGCCCCGAGGAGATCAAGGGTTGGTTCCGCCACTGGCGCGACGCCAATGTCGGCATCGTCACCGGCTCGATCTCCCGCTTGATCGTCCTCGATATCGATCCCAAGCACGGGGGTGACGATGCTCTCGCCGAACTGGAGAGTCGCCATGGACCGCTTGGGCCCACGGTCGAAGTGCTGACCGGCGGTGGCGGGCGGCATTTCTATTTTGCATCTCCGGATGGCGAGATCCGTAACCGCGCCGGGCTGGCTCAAGGTATCGACCTGCGCGGCGATGGCGGTTATATCGTCGCGCCACCATCGATACATCCGTCGGGGCGGCCTTATCGCTGGATCGCGGGCCACGCGCCCGATGAATGCCCCATGGCACCAATGCCGCGATGGATCTTGCGCATGTCCGGCGGCGCCCGCACCGGCCGATCCGTTGAAGACTGGCGCAAGCTGGTCCGCGAAGGAGTCTCCGAGGGAACGCGCAACAGCACCATTGCTTCGTTGACGGGGCACCTCTTGTGGCATGGTGTCGACCGGGACATCGCGCTCAATCTTATGCTGGCATGGAATCGCGCGCGCTGTCGGCCGCCACTGGATGACGTGGAGGTCGCCAGCGTGGTCGCAAGCATTGCCCGTCTCCACGAACAGGAGGATGGCCGTTAATGCCAGGAGGCATCCGTGTCCAAACACGCCACGGGCATCTGCGGAGTTGGCCCGCCATGCCCACGATTGGCCAGGCGGACATTGTTGTCAGTTGATTGCGACGAAGGCGCAATAGATGGCCCGCTCATTCAGTCGGCACTTCACATTCCCATCTCGGGCTGCACCGGCATGTTCTTGGGCTCTTCCGGAATCTCGGTCATGGTGGCCTCGGTCAAAAGCAGGACACTGGCCACAGAAACCGCGTTCTCCAACGCAATGCGAACGACCTTCGTGGGGTCAACGATTCCGGCCTTGACCAGGTCGACATATTCGTTCGCCGCCGCGTCATAGCCGATGTTTCCCTTGCTCTCGAGCATGCGGGCAACGACCACACCGCCGTCGACGGCGGAATTTTCGGCGATTTGGCGCGTGGGCGCGCTCAACGCCCGGCGCAGAATTTCCAAACCCGTCTTCTCGTCCCCCGCGGCATTCGCCTCCTCATTCTTGATCGCTTCGGTGCAGCGCAAGAGCGCGAGCCCGCCACCAGGGACTATGCCTTCCGCCACCGCCGCTTTGGTGGCGTTGATCGCGTCATCGAGGGCCTCCTTCTTGCTCTTCATCTCCGCCTCTGAAGGTGCGCCGACGCGAATCACAGCCACGCCGCCCGACAACTTCGCCAACCGCTCCTCCAGTTTCTCACGGTCATAGTCGCTGGTGGTGGTCTCGATTTGAGCGCGAATCTGTTGCATCCTGGCCTCAATTGCAGCCTTGTCCCCCAATCCGCCGATGATGGTGGTGTTCTCCCGGTCCGACACGACCCGCCCGGCTCGGCCCATTTGCTGGAGCTGAACTGTCTCCAGCTTGATCCCCAGATCCTCGCTGATGAGCTGTGCCCCGGTAAGAACCGCCATGTCCTGCAGCATCGCCTTACGCCGATCCCCGAACCCTGGTGCCTTCACGGCTATACTGCGGAAAACCCCACGAATCTGGTTGACGACGAGTGTGGCGAGGGCTTCGCCCTCCACATCCTCGGCCACGAACAGGATCGGCTTGCCGCTCTTTGCCACCTGTTCCAAAACCGGGAGGAGATCTTTCAGGCTGCCGACTTTTCGGTCACAAAGGAACACGTAAGGCTCATCAAGAACTGCCTCCATCTTTTGCGGATCGGTGATGAAATAGGGCGAGATGAAGCCACGATCAAATTGCATGCCTTCGACCACTTCAAGCACGGTCTCGGTGGTTTTCGATTCCTCGACCGTGATGACGCCGTCATCGCCGACCTTTTCCATGGCTTCGGCTACGAGTT
Source organism: Alphaproteobacteria bacterium (assembly GCA_029863585.1). Lineage (GTDB taxonomy): Bacteria > Pseudomonadota > Alphaproteobacteria > SMXQ01 > SMXQ01 > SMXQ01. Next base: position 3,197 of record JAOTVC010000012.1, read on the forward strand.
CACCAATAGCCGGATCGTTATGGGCCGAGATAGTCGCCACCTGGGCTTTCTCCTTGCGGGTTTCTACCGGGCTGGACATTGCGCGCAGCGTCGCCACGGCCACGCCAAGACCACGGTCGAGGCCACGTTTGAGTTCGATGCCGCTCGCGCCGGCAACAACGTTGCGCGTACCGTCGGCAAATATCGCATGTGCCAGGATCGTTGATGTGCTGGTGCCGTCGCCCACGGCCTCGCCGGTTTTCTCGGCGGCCTGGCGCAACATCTGCGCCCCGAGGTTTTCTTCGGCGTCCTCGAGATCCACTTCCTTTGCAATGGTGACGCCGTCATTACAGACTATGGGCGCGCCCCACTTCTTCTCGATGAGCACGGATTTCGATTTGGGTCCAAGCGTAATCCGCACGGCATCGGCCAGAGCAGCCGTGCCGCGGAGGATCTTTTCTCGCGCCGAAGAATGGAACAGGATCTGCTTATGAGCCATTCTGAGTGTCCTCCCAAGGCAGACGGACTAACCCGTCTGGTTGTTTAATTCTATTCCTAGTGCAAGTTAAGCGAGGAGAAAACTGATCCGGCGGCCTACTTCGAACCTGATTCCCTATCTGCCGTTGAGGATTTCACCGATCGAACCTATCGCGTTGGATGGCATCAATTACCATCTCCGTAATCTCCCGACATCGGTCAACAACGACCTCAATGCCACCGCTAGAAAGCTCATCCCAATGGATTCCCGCGGTGACAACCACATTCGTCTTGCACCGGGCCGAAATTGCCTCAGCCATCTCTTTGGTAAGGTCGTCTTCCTTGTGTCCGACATAGGATAAGACGGAAGCGGTGGCACTGGTCTTACTCGGATCAGCGAGGCTGGGTCGAGGTTGAGCCGCCGCGGCCGCCCCGATATGAGGACGCTCACCACCCCAGACATAGACCAATATGTCCGGGCCGATGCGAACGGCTTCGGCCTCTACGACATAGTCTGGTTCGGGCGTGCGAAAGGCTATGCGCTGGACCATCAGGGATTTCCAATTACCTTTAGCTTGCTATCTTGGCACCCAGATAGGGCATTCGGGGCAACCGGCAACCAAGGCTGACATGATGAGCATCCAATTCGATATCGACGCCGGTTCGGTCATAGGGTCCTGAAAACTGCTTCTTGCCGGCTCCATAGCATGGTCGCTTTGGGGCGGCGGCGGACACGAAAAACCGCCCACGATCGCGGAAACAACCTCTCAGCTCACGCGTTAGATCGGCCTGCTCCTCTCTCGGTTCGGTGCCGCCTGAATATTCTATGCATACCGCCTTGCAAGATGGCGGATCGCGCCAATTCGGCCAAATGCGCGGGCCAAGCGATGATTGGCATGCAGCCTCGCGGATGGGGCCGAACCGAGCCGGCCGCATCCCATATTCGTTCCTCGAAGGACCGCCGCAAAGGCCGCAGCCACTGTCTTTCCCAAGCTATTCGCCAACGAGATGATGCTTGCCAATGGGCACTACCGTGCTCGCCTGCGGCCCTTCCGCGCTTTCGTCGTAGGCGACGACCAGGCGAACTTCGTCCCCGGCATTCAGCTTGTCGAACGTGCCACCGACCACACTGTTCTTATGGAAGTAGACCTCGCTGCCGTCGCTGACATCAATGAAGCCGTAATCCGGAAACATCCTTGCCACTATGCCATGGGCGGGTATTTCGTGGGTCTTGGTCCGCCTTTGGCGTTTACGCTCATAGTCTTCCAATCGACGGGTCGCCGCCAAAAAGGCATCCCGGATAGCGACATGGACATCCTCGTGCGCGTGGTCGAGCGGCCCATCATGGCTAACCGCCAACTCGCCGCCAACCACGGTAAGATCGATATGCACGACATAGATCTTGCCTTTGCGATGACGAGCATGCGGCGCATCCACCACCACACGGCAACTCATGATGTGGTCCGAAAACCTATCCAGGGCTTCGGCCTTGTTGCGCACTTCCGCCTCAATGAAGTCGGAATGCTCTAGGTTCTTGAACGTCACCTGAATGGGTAGTGCAGGCATAGCATTCTCCCTTAATGACGAGGCCCCCATCGGCAAGATGAACGCGCACCGCGCCAGTGGATCTCAATTTTCGTGATCGATGCTAAAATTAAGATGTTCAGTCCACACATTGTTTTCAAGGGTATTGGAGTTGGGAAGACGACGGAAGCTGGAAAAGAGCCTCGGCGGCAGATCCGAACACGCTTTCGCCCGGCACACAGGTGAAATGCCCGCCCACGACAGGACCGGTCACGGTTCGCCCAGGAAATAGTCAGCGATTCCTTCAAGCCCATCGTGGTCAGGCAATGGGGCGGCATCCAGGAGTGAGGGTTTGCTCTCTAGGACGCTCAAGAGCCAGGCAATGCTCTTGTGCTCTCATCGGAGCCTTCGGATTGCGTCCATCATCATTCGGCTTTCGAGGGTTCCGCGAAACACGTCATGGCGCATGGGCACGCGCTCGACAACCGCTCAGTCGGGTAGGCACGAATCCGTTTCGGACTGCTGCTGCGCCCCATTTGCATTACACTTATAAGATGGGTGATCTGATCCGAGTGCTGATCTTGGGAACTGGGCAAATGGGCGCCGGGATCGCCCGTTTGGTTTTGGAAAAGCCCGGCCTGGAGTTGGCCGGCGCCTACGCCCGGAGGGCTGAGCGCGCCGGCATGGATGTCGGCCAAGCAATCGGCATCGCCAAGGATCTAGGGGTCGCGATCGAGCCCGACCTCACCACGGCCGTAAAGCACACGCGGCCGCACATAGCCATTCAAGCGACATGCTCGAAGCTTGAGGATGCCTGGCCCGAAATCTCCATCGTCCTGCGACATGGCGTGCCCATCATCTCCATCGCCGAGGAGATGGCCTATCCCGCTTGTTCTTCCCCTGCCATTGCCCAGGAAATGCACGACCTCGCGCGGACAGAGGGGGTCGCGGCCCTCGGCACAGGCATCAATCCGGGATTCGTTCTGGACCTTCTCGTGATCGCGATGACGGGGGTCTGCGCACGCATCGATTCCATTACCGCGACACGCGTCAACGATTTGTCGCCTTACGGCCCATCGGTCCTCAAGGCCCAAGGCATTGGCCTTGGACCCCAGGCATTTGCCGCCGGCGTGGAATCAGGAACGGTGGCTGGCCATTTCGGCTTTCCCCAGTCCATCCGCATGATCGGATCTGCACTTGGCTTGAACATCGGGCGCATAGAGGAGGAACGCCGACCGATTGTCTCCAAGGTGCACCGCGAAACGGCCTTTGTATCGGTCGCCCCCGGCCAGGTCGCGGGTTGCGCCCATACCGCCACCGCCTATGACGGAGATAAGCCCATCATCACTCTGGTCCATCCTCAACAGATCCGGCCCGAGTTGGAAGGGGTGGAAACCGGCGATACCATAGAAATCTCGGGTATGCCGAGCTTCCGGTTTGAGGCTCGGCCCGAAATTCCCGGCGGCCGGGGCACCATCGCCATCGCCGTCAACATGATCCCGCGCGTATTGAACGCCGCCCCCGGCCTGCTCACGATGGCCGACCTGCCGGTGCCCGCCGCCATGATGGGCGATGCGCGCCAGTTCCTGCATGCGCGCGCTGAGGAGCGCCATCATGGCTGAACGAATTCCAAAGGGGACATGGGTGGAAATACATGCCGTTCTTTTGCGTCCAGGCGAAAGGGCCCCACAGGTCCCTGAAGATTCCCGGGACGTGCCTCTCGAAATGCGTGCCAAGGGTTTCCTGACGGCACCGGCCGCCCTCGGTGACGAGGCCGAGATCGAGACCTCGGCCGGTCGGCGTCTCCGCGGCACGGTCACGACCGCCAATCCCCCTTACACGCATGGCTTTGGTCCTCCCATTCCCGAGTTGTCAACGATCGGCAACGAGGTTCGAAGGATCCTTCGTGAAGCGGGGGCGTTCGATGAGGGACCGTGACGCTTACCAAGCGGTCATGGGCCGGCAAGGCGAAATCATGCAACGGTCCATTGGGCTCGATTACGGCCGCTACGCAACGGGTACCCTCGCCTTCGATTATGAGCGGCTGCTTCGGGATACGGGCTATGAGATCGACGAAATCCGCGCCGTGCAGGCGGCAACGGGCGTCGGCGACACACCCCTGATCGAGGTCCGAAACATTACCGCCCTGGCCCGCAGCCTGGCTCGGCCGGGAAAAGGGGCGCGGATATTCGTCAAGGACGAGGCAAAGAACCCATCGGGCTCGTTCAAGGACAGGCGCGCCTCGCTTTCCGTGCATGAAGCCAAGAAACGAGGCTACCCCGGTGTCGCCGCGGCGACCAGCGGCAACTACGGGGCCGCCGTTGCGTCTCAGGCGGCCAAGGCCGGTCTGCGCTGCATCATCGTCCAGGAGGCGTTTGACAGCCAGGGCAACGCCCAGCCCGAAATCGCCGAGAAGACGAGGGCCTGCGAAGCTTACGGCGCGGAAGTCATCCGCCTCTCGGTGGGCCCGGAGCTGTTTTTCGTCTTCCTGCGTGTTCTTGAGGACACCGGTTATTTCAACGCCTCTCTCTACTCCCCTTTCTCCGTTCTCGGCATCGAGACCCTGGGCCATGAACTCGCCCTTCAGGTGAAGGGTCTCACCGGCCGACCTCCCGACGCCGTGGTGGTGACCCACGCCGGCGGTGGAAATCTGACCGGCACCGCGCGTGGCATGATCACCGCGGGGGCGACCGATACCGAAGTCATCGCTGCCAGCGTCGACCTTTCCGGGCTGCACATGGCATCGGACGGTGATTTCAATCGGAAGTCATTCACCACCGGCCACACCGGTTTTTCCCTCCCCTTCACCACCTGGCCCGACCGCAGCGATGTGCCGCGCAGCGCCGCCCGGCCGCTGCGCTACATGGACCGTTTCGTGACCGTCACCCAGGGCGAGGTCTTTTACATCACCGAAGTGCTGGCCGCACTGGAAGGCCTGGAACGGGGACCGGCGGGCAACACCTCACTGGCCGCTGCCTTTGCCCTCGCCCAGGAATTGGATCAGGATGAGATCATCGTTGTGCAGGAAACCGAATATACCGGTGCCGGCAAGCACCCCTTGGCCCAGCTCAACTTCGCCAGGCAAATGGGGGTGAAGATTGGACGCGGAGACCCCGGCGCCAACGTTCCCGGGAAACGGATCGTGATTCCGGAGCATCCCAGTCAAATCAGGGCGCGCGACGTGGATCTCGACCGGGTACGCCGGTCTTATCTTGCCAATGCCACCGCGGCGTTGCCCAAAGGGACGGACCTGGGCAGCGCCGATATCGAATTCCTGGCGGCCGAGACCCGCACTACGCCGATCCATGTACGGGAGGTTCTTGATGAGATGCCCTGAACGGGAGGATGACTTCGCCACTCGCCGCAAACACCTCGAGGGAATGTCCGATGAGGAACTGCATGCCTATTTTTGGAGCCTCGTCGACAAGATCGTGGCACCGCTCATCGCGGAGGCCTGCACCCATACGACGCCATCCATCGAGCGCTCGGTGTTGCTGCGCATGGGGTTTTCCAGCATCGAAGCAAAGGCATTGGTCGGTGGCATGAATGAGCGCGGCCTCCTCGGCCACGGCGCGGGGCGGCTCGTCCTCGAACTGGCTAAGCGCAAGGGCCTCTCGGTGCGCGAGGCGGGCGCGGAGCTGATCGAGGGCCGCCACTGGCAGGAGCTTGAGAGATGAAGCTCACCCCCGACCGGAAACTCGACGTCGCAGAGGTCCTCAAGGATCTCGATAAGTACCGCCCCAGGCGCAAGGGTTGGACCTGGCGCCACAAGCTTGCGGATCAGGAAATCGGCCCCTTTCTCTTCAAGGATACCAGCGAGAACCTCAAGCGCTCGGTGCCGCTGCCGGCGGCCCATGCCTTCGGTGAGATCGATCCACAGTGCGATTTGGTCATCACCACCGAAATCGCCTCGGGGCGGTTCGAGGACGATCTGCGCCGCATGCGCATGGCGGCTTGGCATGGCGCCGATCACATTATGGTCATCCGGACCACGGGCCAATCACATATCGATGGGCTGATCGAAGGGACACCCGAAGGGGTCGGCGGCGTCCCCATCACCCGGAAGCAGATCCGCGCCACACGCAAGGCGCTTGACGCCATCGAGGACGAGGTCGGCAGGCCCATCAATTTCCACTCCTATGTGAGCGGCTTGGCGGGCCCGGATATCGCCGTTCTGTTCGCAGAGGAAGGTATCAACGGGGCGCACCAGGACCCCCAATACAACACCCTCTATCGCGGCATCAACATGCACCGGTCATTCGTCGATGCCGCCGAGGCCAAGAGGGTGATGGCGGATGCCGGCATTCTCCAACTGGATGGCGCGCACAACGCCAACGCCACGGCCAAGGAAGCGTGGAAGGTGACACCGGAACTATTCGTACAGCACGCGATCAATACCGCCTATTCCCGGGCGGCGGGCATGCCGGCGGAGAGGATTGCGCTGTCTACCGTGCCTCCCACCGCCCCGCCGGCGCCCAAGCTGCGGCTGGACCTGCCCTATGCGCTGGCCCTTCGCGAGCTTTTCGACGGTTACGTCTTCCGGGCCCAGCAAAACACCCGCTATATGGAGACCGACACCCAAGAAGCAACCGTCACTCACGTGTTGGACACGCTGATCTCACGGCTTGTCCCTACCCATATTCAAAGCACGATCACCCCCGATGAAGGCCGCAATATTCCCTGGCACTACAACAACATGGCCGGCGTTAACGCGGCGCGCCAGACCTTGATGGGCATCGACGGCCTGATGGAGATGGTGGATCTGAAGGATGATGGGGCATTGAGAGAAAGTGTGCGGGAACTCAAGGAACGTGCTGTTCTGTTCCTTGAGGAAATTCTCGAAGGCGGAGGCTATTACAGCGCGGTTGAGGCGGGACAGTTCGTCGATTCAGGCTACTTCCCGGAGCGCAAGGGCGACGGCATCACGCGCGACCCTACGGGCGGCGATGGCGCCGGAACCGTTATACCGCGGGAGAGCGACTACGGCGCGCCGGTCTGCTCCCACTTCGGCAACAACGCGCTCGCCGAACGGGACGGCAAGGCATGCGACGAATACGGGGGCTGCACGCTCTGTGAACCGCAAAAGATCCAATACATCGACGAGGTCGATACCGAGGATAATGTGCACAAACGCCTTGAGGCCCCACTCGCGGACCGCGCGGCAGGCCTTCTGCGCCCCGAAGTGGAAAAGCACGGCGACGGCATCGTTTGTCTCACCATCTTCATCCCCGCAGAAGCGGAAACCGCCGCGGCGGCGGCATTGGAAATGGCCCGGCGGATGGGCCTCAAGAACCCCGAAATCATTTCCCGCCGGCTGATGCACCCGGCAGAAGGAACCACGTTCGAGATCAAGGGCATCCTCGACGTCACATTGAGGATCGATGAGCTTTCCCTGCCGCAAACACGGGAACCGCTGTCGGACGCCGAGATCGAGGCCTGGGTGCGGCCCAGGGAAATACATGTGATAGCGGCCACCGTGGGGCAAGACGAACATTCGGTGGGGCTCCATGAAATCCTTGATATCAAGCATGGAGGCATCGAGAAATACGGCTTTCTCTGTCATGATCTCGGGACATCGGTGCGCCTTGAACGGCTGCTTGATGCTGTCGAGGAAACCGGCGCCCGCGCTGTATTGATCTCGACCATCGTTACCCACGGCGATGCCCATAAACACAACATGCGGCGCCTCGAAGAGCTCGCGAAGGAGCGCGGCTTGCGCGGCCGGCTTGTCATGATCGCGGGGGGGGCGCAGGTGACGGACGAACTCGCGCAGGCCTGTGGCCTCGATGCCGGCTTCGGCCGGGGGACGACGGGACGGGATGTCGCCAGTTTCATTGTTCGCAGGCTGCAGGCGATGGCTGGCGCGGGTTAACACGATGGCCCCTGCCCGCCTGACGATCGATCTCGACAAGATCGAGCACAACGCCCGGGCCGTCGTCAGCTTTTGCCGGGAACACGGCATCGACGTCACCGGCGTGACCAAAGGCGTCTGCGGCCACCCTGAAATCGCCAAGGCCATGCTGCGCGGCGGAGTCTCGTCGCTCGGGGAATCACGTCTTGAGAACATCCACCGCCTCAGGCGCGCGGGCATCGATGCCCCCTGCACGTTGCTTCGCGTTCCCCCGCTCTCGGAAGCCGCCAATGTGGTGGCCTCGGCCGATGTCAGCCTGAACAGCGAACTTTCGGTGCTCACCGCCCTATCGGATGTCGCCGGACGCCTAGGCGTGGTTCACGATGTGATCGTCATGGTGGAGCTCGGCGACCTGCGGGAGGGGGTAATGCCCGAGAATCTAATGGCCTTTTGCGCTGCCGCGCACAGGCTGTCCGCCATCCGTCTCGCCGGTCTGGGTGCGAACCTGGCGTGTTTCGCGGGCGTCGTCCCAAGCGAGGCGAACATGAACCAACTCATCGCCCTCGCCCACGAGGTCGAGAGCACCTGCGGCCTATCCTTGGACCTGATTTCAGGCATCAACTCGAGCGCACTCGATCTCATCGCCGCGGGGCGGATGCCACGAGAGGTCAACCACGCGCGAATTGGCGAGGCCATCCTGCTGGGACGAGAGACCGTCCATCGGAATCCCTGGCCGGGGACCTTGCAGGACGCCTTTATCCTGGATGCGGAAGTGCTGGAGCGGAAGACCAAGCCGTCGACCCCTATAGGCGAGCGCGGCGAGGACGCCTTCGGCGGCCTGCCCGTCTGGGAGGATCGGGGGGACCGGGTGCGCGCGCTCCTGAACGTGGGACGAGAGGACGTGCGGATCCAGGGGCTCACGCCTGTTGAAACCGGCGTTACAATCCTCGGCGGATCCAGCGGCTATCTCGTTGTCGATGTCACCGACGCCCGCCGCGACATCGAGGTCGGCGCCGAGCTTGCCTTTTCCCCGAACTACGGCGCGCTGCTCTCGGCCATGAGCTCAGCCTATCTCCGCAAGCTCGTGTTGCGCCAAGGCGAACCCGTCGAGGACACGGCCGAGTGACCCGGCCTATCAGCGATAATCCCTCCCAAGCGAGATCGAGCGGCGACCATTTGTCGCAGGCGCTGATTCACCTTGATCATCTGACCCACAATGTCGGCCTCCTGCGCGAACTGATCGGCGACGTGTCCCTCTGGCCGGCCATAAAGGCCAATGCCTATGGCCACGGGGCGGAGATCGTCGCCCGGCACCTGGTCGATCTTGGATGCGAGACCCTTTGTGTGGCGCACGTTTCGGAGGCGATCGCCCTCCTCGATGCCGGCATTGGTGCAAGATTTGTGATTCTATCCGCGACTTTGCCTGAGCACGCCGAAGCGATAGTGGCGACGGGCTGTGAGCCGGTCCTGTGCACCACCGGCATGGCCGAAGCATTGGCAGAAGCAGCGGAGAAGACCGGAATGACCGTCGCGGTCCATCTCATGGTCGATACCGGCATGGGACGCATCGGCATCCCAACCGATGAGGTCTGTCAATTTCTCGATCATTGCCGGGCCCTGCCGAGGCTGCGCATCAAGGGACTGATGAGCCACTTTCCGCGCGCCGATGAACTCGACAAGGTCTACTCCCATGCCCAGCTGGAGCGCTTCAAATCCATTGTGGAGGCAACCCGAGACCAGGGAATCGAGGTCCGCCATATTGCCAACAGCGCGGGGATCTTCGACATCCCAGGCTCATATTTTGACGCCGTCCGCCCGGGCATCGCGATTTACGGCTTGCGCCCCTCCCGCCAGATCGCAAATCGGCGTATCGGAGAACTGCGGCCGGTTCTGGAGTGGAAGACCAGGATCACGTTCCTGAAACGCGTTCCCGCCGGAACGGGACTGAGCTACGGTCACGACTTCCTCACCACGCGGCCGTCGCTCATCGCGACCCTTCCCCTCGGTTACGGTGACGGCTTCAGCCGGCGGCTGTCGAGCAATTGCGATGTCTTGGTGCGTGGCGTCAGGTGCCCCCAGGTGGGCCGGATCACCATGGATCAATGCCTGATCGATGTCACCGACCTCGAGGGCCGAGCCGTTATTGGCGATGAGGTGATGATCATCGGCTGCCAGGGGGAAGAAGAGATCACCGCGGACGAACTGGCCGACAAGCTTGGAACCATCAATTACGAAATCTCGACCGCCATCGCCCACCGCGTTCCGCGCATCGCAGTCGACATCACGCCGGAGAGCCGCTCTTAGCGTGACCGCCGGCCGGGAAAGGACGTTGGTCGCGGCCGATCGCACCGCCGCAGGCGCCCGGAAGCGCCGAATTTCCGCCCGGCCTTCCCGTGCCAGGGGCAGCGAGACTACCGCGGGGGGCGCTCAATCTCGCCGCGCCCGACCGCGATGAAAGGCCCGCCGGCTACACGCAGGGTATCTCGTTGCGCCCCCATAAAGCCCACGACCCTCAGACCTTGCCGCGTTGCCCCTGATCTTCATTGTTGAAGATCCACGCAACCGCTTCGCCGATGTTCAACACGCCGGGCTCGGGACGCCACTCCTGGCTGGCGGCGAGATTGCGATCGGACAACGACGACGTATCACCGCTCGCCTCTTCGTGCGCCAGGGCGCAAAGTGCCTCCATCCTCCCTTTCCAGAGCTCCATATTCTCGGGCGTCAGATCCACCCATCCACCATGGGCATCTTGTGCCTTGAGCTTTGGGCCCCTCAGCAGGCGGTCCCCGTCGGCCAGCAGGATGCCGATCCCGATAGAGATGATGCGCCTGCGGATTTCCGGATTGTTTCGGATGAAATCCGTGAGATCGGCCGCCAATTTATCGGCGTCTGGACCCAGTATGGCATCTGGCGTGGCGCAGACCTGCTTCAGCAGATACGCCTCGAACAACAGCTTGGACAGACGCGGCGGGCCTAGAATGCAAAAGGCCACAGATTCGCCATGTGCCGCCTCCAGCTGGCGCAGCTTGCTGATCGCCGCCCCGCGGAGAAAGCCGCCGCGGTAGCTCGGCCCCATCACCGCGCCATCCAATGCGGCGATAATATCGCGGCCGGTATTGCCTCCCGTAAGCTCGGCGATGACGATCCGCGCGATCTCCTCGGGCGTGACAAGCTCCATCTGGCCAAGGGAGGTGATGGCCGCGAACTCGCCGGCCGTGAATTGCCCGTTCTCCCCGGTGTGAATGTACGTCCCGTGCAAGTGCTCTCCGGTCGGCGTGCCGAACGCGCCTTCGATCACCAGGCTCGAAGGATCTGATGCGGACACGGCCTCCTCGGGAGGGCAATCCCAAAGCGGAATGTCACGGCCGCCCGCGCGAATGGGACCGTAGTCGATTTCGCGCCAGCCGATGACCGCGGCGGGTTTTACTTCCTTGACGATCCTCAAGGAGCCCGGCGTGCGCGCCATGAGGAAGGTGAGCAGACTTTGCGCACCGGCGAGGGCGGCTTTTGAAAGCAGCAACCGGGACGGCTTTTCCTCTCCATGGGTATAGGGGATATTGAGCCCCATGCCACCGGTGCCGGTCGTGCCGACCTTGATATAGGCCTCGGTCCCGGCGCGCTCCATGGCCGCGGCAAGCAACTGGACGTGGCGCACGAGCTGCGGCAGGTAGAGCGAGGCCAAGAGCCTCTCCAGCTCCTCGGCCCAGCTAGCCTCGTCGGAACCACCATCCGCCAGCGCACGAAGATGGGCGGCCGACGCATAGATATCCTGATAACTGACCGCGGTCGCCGTGTTCATGCAATCGATAAGGATATCGGCAGCGGTGCCGCCAACGCCGGGCGCGCGACCTTCAATGATTCGGGTCAGCATGGAAGATTCGATGATGTCTTCATCGAGCGGGTCGAGGATATCTCCAATGAGACGGCGGCGACGCACGGGGTCAGCGAGCGCCTGGGCCCGGGGATGCCCGGAATCGGTCTGCCAATCGGCCCTCACGAACACATCGCCCCATGCCGCAACGATCCGTGTCCCGGCGCCGGGAAAAGTGGCCTGAAGCTTGTCCGCCATGTCCTGGGCCCGGCTCTTTTGCCGCGACGCGACAATCAGTGTGGCCGGCCGCCAAGCCAGCAGCTCACGACAGACCGCGGCACCGACCAGCCCGGGGGCCCCCAGCACAAGAGCGTTCTTTCCCTCTATATCCATGCGCCCACGCCTAGGCCTTGGCGCCGTAGATACGGCGCAACTCGGTCTTCAGGATCTTGTCCATGGCGCTCTTCGGCAATTCATCCAGAAAGATGTAGTGACGCGGAATCTTGTAGCCACCGACCTTGTCACGACAGTGAGCTATGAGTTCGTCGGCGGTGAGCGTCGTCCCGGGCGCGGCCACGACCGCCGCCAGCAGGGCCTCGCCATAGGTTTCGTCGGGAATGCCGATGACGGCGCATTCGTGAACCCCCGGATGTTGATAGAGGATGGCCTCGACTTCCGACGAAAATACGATTTCCCCTCCCGTGATGATCATGTCCTTCTTGCGGTCGAGAAGGTAGAGGTATCCCCTTTCATCCATGCGGCCAATGTCTCCGGTATAGAACCAGCCGTCGCGGAAGGCGGCCGCCGTCTCTTGAGGTCTCTTGAGATAACCTGCGGTGACATTGGGGCCCCGAACGATGATTTCACCGTGGCTTCCCGGCGGCTGGGCGTTGCCCTCATCATCGACGATCCGCAGATCGACGCCCGGCACTTGGCGCCCGACGCTCCCCAGGAGATCCTCTTCACCGGTTGCCATCGCCTTTTCATGCTCAGCCATGGAAAGCAGAGTCAGGATTGGCGAGGTTTCCGTCAGCCCGTACGCCTGCACGATCTCGACACCGGGAATTCGCGACAGCATCTTCTTGATCCACTCAACCGCCATGGGCGACGAGCCGTAGATCAACTGTCTGAGCGCCGACAGCTGACGGCTGTCGGTGTCGGGGCCCTGCAGCGCGATAATGATCATGGTCGGCGTCATCAGGGTGGCGGTGACGCCATAGCTTCTAATGGCCTGGAAAACCGCCTCGGCGGAAAATTTCGGCAGAAAGACCTGCGCCGCGCCGCGCATGGCGTAGGGGTTTGCGAGAAGGCCGGCCGAGTGGAACAGAGGCGCCACATGCAGATAGACGTCATCGGTGCGCGGGCCGAGTTCAAATCCCAACTGCAAGGCATTGGAAACGACGTTGCGGTGGCTCAGCCGCACGCCCTTGCCCCGCCCGGTCGTCCCACCGGTATAGACGATGAGGGCATCATCTTGTTCCCGGTTCTCGTGCATTTCGGCGGGCTTCGCCCGCCCCATGAGATTCTCGTATAGCGGCCAAGAAGCGTCCGACTTCGGCGGTGCGAGGACCATGACCCGATCGGACCAGGAGGCAAGGTCGCCGACGTGCATCAGTTCGGAAAAAAAGTCCTCGAGCACCAGAAACTTGCATTCCGCATCATCAAGGACATAGGCCATCTCGGGCGGTGCCAAGCGATAGTTGATAGGCACGGGCACCGCCCCCATCCAATAGCCCGCATGCATGATCTCGAAGTTGCGAAAGGTATTACGGCAGATGATTGCGAAACGGTCACCACATTCGACGCCAAAGGAGGCGAGGACATTCGCCGCGCGGGCGACACGGTCGGCGAACTGCGCCCAGGTGAAGCAACCCTCCGGGTCGAGGACCGCGGTTTGGTCACCATAAAGACGAACTGTCCGGGCCAAGGCCAAGTTGAGGGTCAGCACTCTTTTGATCCCTTACGCATGTGCCCCATCTTGTATGGTAACCAAGGGCATTGCCACGCCAATCCGCTGGCGGCCGCAGCGGAACAGAGGTATCCCGTCCGGTCGCGCCGGGAAGGCCGTTCGACCCCCCCTTGGGTTGCGGTACCGCGAAACGCACGCGGCATCCTCCTTGAGGGCAAGCAGTCCTGCAGGTCGAAGCGGTCATGATGCCCGGACGCCGCGTCCGGGTGCCTCAGGCAGCAAACCGCGGGGCTGGTGGATAATAGATGCCTGCGGCGCAAGAATGACCCCGCCAATCTGCTGGCGGTGCCCCACCCAACGTGACAAATTCGACAGACCCTCCAAATGACCTGACGAAATCGATGTCTGTTTTTCCATCCCTCCCGATATACGCAAATATCTCCATTTTTATGGCGCTCACCGGGACCATCTGGATTGCGGGCAACCGCTTGTCGTCCCTGGCCGACGCGATCGGCAAACGCACCCGCATAGGCGCAGCGTTGATGGGGCTGGTATTTCTTGCGGGCATCACCTCGCTTCCGGAACTCGTCACAACCGTGGCCGCATCCTTGAAGGGAGACGCCGCTCTCGCCCTCAACAACTTGCTCGGTGGCATCGTGATGCAGACTGCCATCCTGGCCGTCGCCGACGCCACCCTGCGTCACGCCAGCCTTACGTCCCTGCCACCCACCCGAACCCCTGTTATTGAAGGGGTTTTTTTAATCATACTGCTGACATCCCTTTTGGGCGTCATTTCCGTGGGCGAAGCGGCTTTGTTCGAAGGCATCGGGGCGGGCGTCGTCGGGCTTGCCGGATTTTACGCCGTTCTGATTTTCGCTCTCCGCCGCTATGAGCAAAACACTGCCGGGACGGCCCTCGTCCCTTCCGACCCCGGGAGGGATGAATCGCGCCGGCAGCGCAGCGGTATGCCTAGCGGCCTGACGCTGCGCACGCTCCTGATGCGTTCCACCGCCGCCGGCGCGGTTATTCTCGTTTGCGGTATCTTGGTCGTGGACTGTACCGTGGCCATTGCCGGCCAAAGCGGGCTGGGAAGCAGCTTCATCGGTGTCACGCTATTGGCCACCTCGACTTCCCTTCCCGAGTTGAGCACGACCATCGCGGCGATCCGTTTTGGCGCGCACACGATGGCCATTTCCAACATTTTCGGCAGCAACATGATCATGGTGCTGTTCATTCTTCCCGCAGACATATTCTATCGGGAGGGCGAAATACTCCGTGAGGCCGATGGCGTTGCGCAAATGGCGCTGGTCTCCGGCATTGTCGTGACAGCCGTCTATGTGGCCGGCCTCCTGAGGAAAAGAAAACCGCAAGTCTTCGGTATGGGCGTGGACTCCATGGTCGTTCTGGGGACGTATGTTCTCAGCCTTTACGGTTTCTATACCTTCCGCTAGCGGGACCGCGCTCGCCGCCATACCTGCGGATAAGGCGCCTACCGCGGCGCCGCGCCGCCCGCAGCCGTTTTCGGATGGCCGACAGGATAGAGCGCAAACGGCTCGTGATCGGAGGCAAGCTTGGCGGCATCCTTGACACGCCCATCGTCGAAAGCGCCAACCACGGTGGTGCCAAGGCCCAACGCAACCGCCTGAAGATAGACGTTCTGGCCGACGTGGCCCGCCTCCATGGCAATGTAACGCGCACTTCTGTCGCCGTATTTGGCCGCAGTTCGGCTGGGGACTGCGGCGATGATCAGGATTACCGGCGCATCGGCAATCCACGATTGGTCAAGGGCTGCCCGCGCCAAGGCACGACGGGCATCGCCCACGGCAACCTGGTCCAGGCGGTGCCGACCGGAAACGTATCTGTATATTCCCGGAGCAAGCCCCTCGACGCTACCGACAGCCAGATAGATCTCGAGGGGGAACAGCGCCCCCGCCGAGGGAGCGGTGCGAAGCCCCTCAGGCCCGGTGCGGCCTTGGGCCGCCCATAACAGCGTCGCAACCTCGGCAAGGAGGAGAGCTTGGCCGGCGAAAGCCCTGACCGAGCGGCGCCGCGCCAAGGCTTCGCCGAGCGAAGCGGCTTCGACGCGGGTAGGGTCTGGAAGATCAACGCTCGAACTGGTCCGGTTAGCCATGGGTGAGCCTAGCTCGGCGGCGCTGGCCGTTAAAGCAAGAGCTGCAACCAAGCCAATAACGAGAGCCAAGTAGGCACTTATCCGCAACCACCCGTCATGGCGGCCGTCAGAAGCGTATCGGCTCATGAGCGAAAAGCCCCCTCCGCCTCACGCCTGAGCGCAGCCTCTCGGCCCTGGTAGCGGGGTGAAAAATGGAACACCGTAAGCTCCTTTGCCGCGGCATCACGGGCGATGCGCCCGGCTTGGCCCGCCGTCAGGTGCCGTTTCTCTCGTGCCAGACCTGCGTCCTCGTCCATGAATACCGCTTCAATGAACAGCAAGTCCGCGCCGTGCGCCAGGCGGACGATGCGATCGTGGTTTTTCCTATTGTTGGCTGCGTCCGTCACGTAAGCGATCTTTTGCCCGGGCACGATGCGAAGCACATCTGCGCGAAGTTCACCGAGGGTGAGAAGCGCATCCTGTCTCGCACTGCCCTTCTCACACTGTGCCCGAATCTGCGTCTCCGGCGGGTCATCCCGCAAGACCGCATCCTTGAGATCGGTCAACCAAGGCCCCACCCTCAACCCTCTGGCCTCCAGTCGGTCCTTGAGCACGTTGACATGGCGCGCTTCCTCAAGTGCGAAGGCAAGGCAGGGGATGTCATGCTCAAGCAGTGCGGCACGTACCCGGAACGCGGGTTCCTGCACTAAGACGCCATCGGAGACGATCTCGCGATCCCCTGGCACCATATGGAACCGCTCGCGGCAGTCGAAGGTTGCTTTTTCAACCCGTCCGTCGGGATAAAATTCCGAAGCAGTAATGGTAAGGGCGGCGGGGAAGTGCTCCACCAGGTTCCAGCTATACGCCGAAAGCTTGCTCTGAACCCGCTCGATAAAACCGGGCGGCCCGAACAGCTCAAGGCGTTTTTCGCGTGCCAGGAGGACGCGTAACAATTGGTCGAAACCCACGAAATGGTCCATATGGGTGTGCGATACGAAAGCGTGGCTCACACGCAGGAGCTTGCGCGGGGGCAATCGATGAAGATCGCCGAGGTCGAACAGGAGCGCGCGCCTGTGAAATAGGAAATCCACGTAAAGACCCGGATCCCCGCAGCAATCATTCACCAGTTCGGCACGTACAAAAGGTCGCACGTCTACCTCGCGGTCGCAGCGGTTGCGAAGGACGAAATATCCCGGAACGGGAATACCCGATCATGCCCCGCGTTTGAACCGGATGGTAAGGGGCTCGCATAGATTCTAGAGTATGCCGATCCTCGCGGCCGGGGCCAACGCGTCCGGGTGCTGCGCCGAATATGCAGCGCGCGAGGGTTCCGCTCCGGGCCGCCGTTGTAGCGACATGAGCCTGGGCGAGGCCTTAGTTCGTAGGTGGCGCGCCGGTCCATCATGAAGACCACGGAGTTTCTCCAGCCGTCATCACCTGAAAAGGGATCAATGACATTGCATCCTCAGAACGAAACGCGTGAGATGGCCCTGGCGACCCACGCTTTGAGAATTATCCCGGATCTCCTTTGGCGGGTTCAAAGCGATTCTACGCCGGTCCTTGGGATCTGTCTCCACTCCGGCCACGATATGCGACCCGAACTCATCCCCTTTCTCGCCATTGACGAGGAGACCCGGATCCGTGAAGAGGACCCGTTTACCGACTATTGGGCCGAGGCGTGCGCCAGCCATATCATCGCCCGGCGATCCCGCTTCGAGGTGGATCACAATCGGCGCATCGATCAGGCGATCTGCGTGCAGCCGTCGGATTGTTGGAATCTCACGATTTGGAAGCGGCCCATACCAGAGTCAATACGCGAACGTTCACTTGCCGAACATTCGGCCTTTTATCGCATGATCGATGCAACGCTTGATGGACTCGTGGCACAGCACGGTAAAGTGGTGATCTACGACGTCCATTCCTATAATCACCGCCGTGCCGGGCCCGACGCGCCGCCTGCGGAGGCGGCCTTCAACCCCGATATCAATATCGGTACCGGCAGCATGGAGAGGGAATATTGGGCCCCGGTGGTGGACCTTTTCATGGATAAACTCTCGCAGTCCCGCCTCACCGGCCGGAGCTTGGATGTTCGCGAGAACGTCAATTTCCGGGGCGGATACCTGGCCCAGCACATTCATGACAGATACCCGCGGCAAGCCTGCGTGCTGGCCATCGAGGTCAAGAAATTCTTTATGGACGAATGGACGGGCGTTACGGATCTCGACCAAGTCGCTGGCTTGCGGACGACGTTCGAGGACACGATTCCCATCGTCATCGAGGCCCTGGAGCAAGTCTGATGCAGCCTAGCCCCATTGATCGGACGCTGATCACCGACCTTGAAGAGGCACTTTCGCGCAACAGACGGGTGCGGCGAAGCCTGGAGCCGTGGGGCCGGATCTACATAGATCATCGACAGCCAGCGCTCTGCGTCTATCGCAAGCCGGCCAATATGCGCGATTCCGGCACCGAAACGCTCCTTCTGGGTCAGGCATCGTTCCTGCTTCTCCCCGCCGATAAGAGCTGCCACCGTGCCAACCGTGATCTGGTCGAGGCCATCCTGGGCCAATTCTCCGCGCCGTTTGGAGGGGTCCTTCTGCTGGAGCTCTGGGCAGACCAGGCAACACCCGTAGGTTCGGATGAGGCCCCGGCTTCGCCGCCTCGTTTTCACATCATGGCGCCTCGCCATGGGTCCCCCGACGCAACCCTGGAAACTCTCGAGAAAGCCATTCTCGCCGAGCACTGGCCCCACGGGCGGCCGCATCTGGCCGTGAATTACACTGACCGGTGCGCTCCTCCCGGGCTTGACCCCTTAATCACAAGGCCCGGAGCCCGCCGCCTCAACTGCGTGCCGCTGGGGCTCAGAATCGCCCCCATTTACCGCGATCCGAAGACCAGCAATACCTTCCCCCCCGTGCTCCGCAGTTTCCGCAGGTCCCTGGGCCACGTCCTCAAGCAGGGCATATTCACATTCGCCCATACCGAGTCGCATTATCGGCCCGGCCATTACCACGAATTGGGGGCCCACGCCGTGTCGCGGGAGGTCTGGACATCTGACCGCAAGCTCGCAGCCATTGCCGACATGTTCGACCTCGTGCTTCACCTGACCCCCGTCAACGCCGGCGGCGCCTGGCGAGCGTTTCGCCGCGGTCGTTATCAACGTACGCCTGAGTTTCATTACCGACCGCAAACCGTCGATGCGGCGTCGCTCAAGGCACTGCTTTATCGGCTTCCCATTGAAAACATCGATGACCCCGCTCTTTATGGACTGTTCGCCGAAAAGCGCGATGAGCTCGATCGCCAGATCACCATGTTGAGCGACCGGGGCACGGCGCGGGTTCTGCCTGGAAGCCTGCAGGTATATGAGCGGCCGGACAAGAGCCTGCTCGACCTTGCCAGGCGCCTGCTAAGGGCAGTACCGGCACACACAGCCGACGACCGCCGCGCGGATTCCATTGACAGTGAGGCCTTTGCCCAATGCGCCCGCAAGGAGATCGCGAAAATGCGGTCCGTTCATCCTCGGCTGGAGGCCAAAGTGCAAATCCGCGATGACATTCCAGGAATCATGGTGTCGGCGGGCGATCTTCTGATCGGCAGGCAGGTCCGCATGCCCCGGGCGCGCATCGACGCGACGATCCAACACGAGGTGGGAACCCACATCCTGACCTACTACAACGGGCTGGCGCAGCCGCTACGTCAGCTTCATTCCGGCACCGCGGGTTACGAGGAACTTCAGGAAGGTTTGGCGGTGCTCTCCGAGTTCCTGGTTGGAGGGCTCTCCCGGCCCCGCCTGCGAGTGCTCGCGGGCCGTGTCTTGGCGGTGGAGAGCGTCATCGAGGGCGGCGACTTCATCGACACCTTCCGCCTCCTCCATGAGAAATACGATTTCAGCGCATCCGGCGCTTTTTCGATCACCATGCGGGTGCATCGTGGCGGCGGCTTCACCAAGGACGCCATCTACCTTCGCGGCTTTGTCTCCGTGCTCGATCGTATTGGCAAGGGATTGCGATTGGAGGATTTGTTGCTGGGCAAGATCAGCCTCGCACACGCTCCCATCATGAAGGAACTGACCTGGCGCAAGGTTCTCAAGCCCGCGCCGCTGAGGCCGAGTTATCTCGACGACCCCCGAGCCAAGAGCCGCTTGGCTGCTGCCGTGAAAGGCCTTTGCGTGATGGACATCGCGGAGGACCTGGGGTCGTGAGGATCGGATTCGTGGTCAACAGCATGGCCGGAGAACTTGCTGATTATACCACCACACACCTCGCGTTTGAGGCACATCGTCGTGGCTCGGACGTCTACTACATCCAAGTCGACGATTTCACTTACGGAGCCGATGAAAAACTCCATGCCTGGGCCATGTGCCCCGCATCAGATACCCGCTATGACGGTGTTGAGCACCTCTTGAGAGATCTGCAAACTACCGGCACGGAAAGCCGCCGAATAGACATCGCCGATCTCGACGTCCTATTCCTGCGTAACGATCCCGCCCAGGATCAGTTAAAGCGTCCTTGGGCTCGGCTGGCGGGGATCAATTTCGGTCGCCTGGCCATTGGTCAGGGTAGCATCGTTGTCAACGACCCCGATGGGCTGAACCGTGCCATCAACAAAGCCTACCTCGAGCAGTTCCCCCAGAATGTCCGCCCGCGCAGCTTAATCTCCCGCTCCCGTAGCGATATCCTGGCCTTTGCGCGGGATATCGGCTGGCCCATTGTGGTAAAGCCGCTGACGGGTTCGGCAGGCCGCAACGTGTTCCTGGTGCGTAAGGAGGACAGCGCCAATCTCAACCAGATGATCGAAGCGGTCCTCCAGGACGGTTACGTTCTCGCCCAGGAATACCTGCCGGAGGTGGAGCAGGGAGACACGCGCTTGTTCCTCATGAACGGGCAGGTGTTGCGTGAGGGTGATCACATCGCAGCTTTGCGCCGGATCCCCCAAGGCGGCGACGTGCGGACCAACGTAACGGTAGGCGCACGCATCGCACGGGCGCCGATCACCGATGATTTGCTGGCTATCGCCGCGGTCTTCGAGCCGGGTCTCCGCCGCGACGGAATGTTTCTGGTGGGCCTTGATATCGCCGGGACCAAGGTAATGGAAATCAATGCCTTCACGCCCGGCGGGCTCTATGGTGCCGGAAAGGTCAACGGCATCGACTTCATGCCGACGGTAATCGACGCCCTGGAACGCAAGCTGGATTACAAGCGGAAGCATCCGGAGGCAACCTCCAACGCCCGCCTTGCGATCCTATAGGCCGACGCGAAGGCCGGCCTCAGGGTGCCCAGGCGGCGCAGGCCTTGCGGTTGGGCCGCCAACGGAGCAGGTTTATCGCACCTGGAGCACGGTCCAGTCAAAGAGGTCCAATTGACGGGATAGTGCCCAAGCAAAGGGGATGTCGGGACACGATGTCGGGCAAGGGACAAAAAGCGAAAAGGAAGCCCGCTTCACAGGCGGCAAAAGTCGCCTTTCTCCGAAAACCGAGCAGCTATCCTCATCGGCCGACGCGGGTTAAAGCTGTCGAATCCCATATGTCTTGGGTCTTCCTTGCGGACGATCACGCCTACAAGCTCAAGAAATCTGTCCGTTACCCTTTTCTTGATTTTTCTACGCTGGAGGCACGGCGGGCCAATTGCCGGGCTGAACTTCGCCTCAACCGGCGCCTTGCCCCCGAGGCCTATTACGGGATCGAATCCTTGGTGATGGCCGCCGACGGCCACCTTCACATTGGTGGCCCGGGGCAGGTGACGGATTGGCTCGTTCACATGCGGCGGCTGCCGGATGAGCGGATGCTGGACCGCGCGATCCGCAGGAAAGTGCTCAAACCCAGGGATATCCGTCCTGCCGCCGAAATGCTGGCGGCTTTCTACCGCGCGGCGCCGGCGGTTCGCGTGGCGAAGGGACGCTACTTGGACAGGTTCGCCGCCGATGTGGAGGAGAACCTTCGCGAGTTGCAAAACCCCGCCTTCGGCCTTCCCCAAATGCGGGTCCAGGCGATCGGCAGAGCGCAACGCCGGTTTCTTGAAGATAGCAGCGGATTGTTGGAACGGCGGCTTGCCGAGGGACGTGTGATCGAAGCCCATGGCGACCTGCGGCCAGAGCATATCTCCCTCGGCCCGCCCCCCGAGGTCATTGACTGCCTGGAGTTCAACCGCGCATTTCGCCTGCTGGACCCTGCCGAAGAGCTCTCCTTTCTGAGCATCGAATGCGAGCAGCTGGGGGCAAGCTGGGTCGGGGAAGCGTTTTTCCGGACCTATCGCCGTGCCACGGGGGATCGCCCGCCGAAGCCGCTCATCGCCTTTTATATGAGCTACCGGGCATTCCTCAGGGCCAAGCTCGCGATCTGGCACCTCAAGGAGCGCCAACCAAGGACGCCCGCCAAATGGCCGAGGCTCGCACGCAGCTATCTTCGCATCGCCCTCGCCCATACCCGGAACTTCCAGTGATGGGCGCGACCGGCATGCCCAACCGCAACGCCGGCCGAGAACCGCGGTCTTATCAACGATCTTCTCTAGTCGCCCAGCAGCTCGACGATGGATCCGCCGGCGTGGATACGGCGGATCGCCTCGGCGAAAAGCGGAGCGGCTTCCAGCACCACGACCTTGTCCCGGAGGAGGCGGTCATTGAGGCGGAACGGCGGCACCGAATCCGTAATGACGACTTTTTCCAAAGCATCATCGGCGATGACTTTTGCCGCGTCTCCCACGAATAGGCCATGGGTCGCGGCCGCGAATACCCTCTGGGCGCCGCGTTCGCGGCACGCACCTGCGGCCCGGACCATGGTCGTCCCCGTACTGATAAGATCGTCAAGGATGATCACGGTCGCGCCTCCAACCTCTCCGACCAAGGTTTCGCCCGCGACCACGCCCGCGCTACGGGTCTTTTCCATGAAGGCGAGGGGGATGTCTGCGCCGAACGTACTCCCGAGGGTTTGTCGGAAAGCCTCGGCGCGCTTGACCCCGCCGGCGTCCGGCGACATGACGACCACCCTTTCCACTCCCTTCAGTTCCGCGAAATACTCGACGAACAACCCCTTGGCCTCGACATGGTCCGTTGGAACGCTGAAGGCGTTCTGAAACGCCTGCAGGTTGTGGACGTCGAAACCCAGCACGCCGTGCACCCCCGCGGCTTCCAGCAGGCGGGCAAGGTACTTGGTGGTGACGGGGTCGCGGGGCTTCGTCTTGCGATCCTTGCGGGCATAGGCGAGGTACGGCAATACCGCCGTGATGCGTGCCGCGGAGGCGTCCTTTAGGGCGCCGATGAAGAAAAGCAGGCGGATGAGTTTGTCATTGGGGCTGTCGTCAGCATCCCCATAAAGGGAATGGATGACAAAGACATCCCGCCCACGCACGTTCTCAAGAGGCCGGGTCTTGTGCTCGCCATCTTCGAAATCGCGTTCTTCGTGTTGAGCGAGGCTCAGCCCCAGCAGAGCCGCAACCCCCTCACCGAAAGGTCGGCTCGCCCCCAGCGCAAAAATCAAAGGCTCCCTTGGGGCCACTGTGCGGTCTCTCTCAAAATCCAAATCGCCTTTTCTCATTTCATCTTAAGGCGGTGGAAGCCTTGCAACTAGGCAAATCCCCTGTGTAAGACTTGATCCCGGCGGCGTGTCTCTGCCATGCTTTCGGCAACGCCCTCCGTTAGAAAGAAAAACAACGGCCAAACAGGAGGCTACGTCGTTGCAGAAGCCGAGAAATATACGGGAAATCGTGATCCCACCCGTGGGACTCGAGGGCCGTCTCGCCCTCCCGGCCGAGGCGGTCGGGGTGGTCGCCTTTGCCCATGGCTCGGGATCGAGCCGATTTTCCCCACGCAACACTTATGTCGCGGAAGCGCTCGAGGACGCGGGACTGGCGGCCCTGTTGTTCGACCTTCTGACCGACGACGAGGCCAGAGACCGGGCCAACGTGTTTGATATTCCGCTTCTTTCCGAACGTTTGACTATGGCCCGGGATTGGCTTGGCCACGACGCGCGGACGGAAGCGCTCCCCCTTGGTTATTTCGGCTCCTCAACCGGCGCGGCAGCTGCGCTGGTGGCCGCGGCGCGCGCCCCCGGCGGGGTGGCTGCGGTGGTATCGCGTGGCGGGCGGCCCGACCTGGCGGGGTCCTGCCTTCGCGAGGTGCGGGCGCCGACCTTGCTGATCGTCGGTGGCCATGACGAGCAGGTGCTGGAGCTTAACCGGGCGGCACTTGCCCAGCTGACCTCGGAAAAGGAGCTCGCCATCGTTCCTGGCGCGACCCACCTGTTTGAAGAGCCAGGAACCCTGGATCAGGTGATCGACTTGGCGCGTAGTTGGTTCCTTGCGCACCTTTCAGTGCAAGCGGTGGGTCAGGGATGAGGTGGGGAATTTTCGAGGACCGCAAGGATGCTGGCCAGCGGCTGGCGGCGGCGCTTGCCCGCTTCCGGGATGAGGCGCCGGTCGTGTTGGCCCTACCCCGGGGCGGCCTGCCGGTAGCCCTGGAGGTGGCCCTTGTCCTCAATGCCCCACTTGACATTGTGCTGGTGCGCAAGATCGGCGCACCCCAACAGCCTGAACTTGCCGTGGCGGCGGTTGTCGACGGCGAACATCCGGAAATGGCCGTGAACGAGGAACTCGTTCGCATCCTCCGCCTTTCCAAGGAATTTCTCGATGATGCAAAGGCCAAGGAACTCGCGGAGATCGAGCGCCGGCGCAAGCTGTATCTCGGAGACCGGCCACGGGCGGAGATCAAGGATAAGACCGCGATCGTCATAGATGACGGGATTGCCACCGGCGCGACGGCCCGGGCGGCGCTGATGGCGGTGCGGCGGGCGGGGGCCCGCCGCGTGGTGCTGGCAGTTCCAGTAGCGCCACCGCAGACCGTTGAATGGCTTCGCCAAGAGGCCGATGAAGTCGTGTGTTTGGAACAGCCGCCGGAGCTCGGCGCCATCGGCGCCTATTATGTCAATTTCGGTCAGCTTTCCGACGACGATGTCGTCCAATGTCTGAACCGCGCCGCGGCGGCATACGACAAGGCGAGGGGGAACTAAAGCCGCTGTCCCTTCGAGGATCCCTATGTCGCTGTGGCCATCGGCCCCGTCGGCAATCGTGCCGGCCTCTCCCTTGGGACGCGCAGCGACCGCGAAGCCTATGCTCTTCTTGCTTTCGCTGACGACTCAGCCGGCGCCGCCTTGCAACGGCAAGAGGTCGGGAGCCCTCAGCGGTGTGGTGTCACCGTCACGATAGCGGGGCCATGGGGCTCACCCGAGATCCCGACCCGGGCCACAGCGAACCGTTCGACCAACCACGCTGAAGTCGTGAGATGGTCGCTCACCTCTTCCACCTGGAAGCGGCTGGGGGCCCCGGCAAGAGCGGCGGGGACAATCAGTTGATCGCCGAGGTGACGATCGACCGCGGCGGCGCTCCTGTGAAAGGCAAGAAAGGCCCGGGCGGCTTCTTCGGCCACAAGTTCGGCGGGCTTGCCGCGCGCCCCGAGACCTGTAAATCCCGCTCGTGCAAATTCATATTGGGCGGTGAAGAAGACACCTGCGCCCACGGATACGGACGCGACGGTCTCAAGCGCGATGTCCGCGGTGATTCCCTCCCCAGCCAAGACGGCCCCGACGCGGTTCGCCATCCGGCTGGCGACAGTGACCGGCAGCCGCGTCACCACGCTGCGCCCCCACACGCCATTGAGATGGCCCCGCCGCACCCTTTGGAGCGGGCGGAACACGCCGCCTGCCAGGGCTGACATCCGCAGGTGAACCTCGCCCTGGCCCGCCGGATAACAACCCCATCTGGCGAGCTGCAGCTCGGCCATCAGTCCCATCTCATTGAACGCGGGAAGCCAGACATCGCGGGCGTAGTCGTAGGATGGACTGAAGATCACGTGGGTGCCGCCTATCAGCTGCACCTCCGATTCGCCATCCGCATGCGCAAGGACCGGCGCCACCGCCTGGAGGACCAAGGCTACGGATCCGGCACTTCCGCCCTCGCGCTCGGCGCCGATGTCGAACCGGTAGCGTCCGGCCCGTGGCCGACTCCGGGGCTCGAAGTCCAACCTGACCGAATCCAAGCTGTCGCCCTCGAGACGAGCATCGCAGATTTCAGCGAGTGCCCTGACGGCGGCTAGGTGCTGGGCCGCCAGTCCCGGCCGCTTCCTTCGGGCGCGAATGTTTTCCACGGTTACACGGCGCCCCGTGATCGCCGCGAGCCCCAGGGCGGAGCGGAGAATCTGGCCCCCGCCCTCTCCGTGGGAGCCGTCGATGACAAGCCGTTCAGTCATCCGGCCCTGCGGCGCCGCCCCTGCAGGGAAGCCGGTAGACAGGACCCCCATCGAGCGCCTCGAATTCCTCTCGGCCCACGGGCAGCTCCTCTTTACGGCCCACCACGAGGTAGCCGCCGGGCGCCATCACGGCTCTCAGCCGCGCCAGCATGTCGGCCTGGCGCGCGGCATCAAAATAGGTGAAGACCACGTTGCGGCACATCAGAAGATCGAACGGCCCTTCGGGCAGGGTCCGGGACGCATCGGCGTGCACGAAGGCGATCCCCGATCGGAAAGGCGCTTTCACGCAGTAAAGCGGCCCCTGGCGCTCGAACGCTTCATCCCGCCATGACGCGGGGACCTCCTTCAGGCTGCCGGCGCCGTAGCAGCCACGCCGCGCCCGTGCCAAAAGGTGGGGCGCCGCGTCGCTGGCGAGGATGTCGAGCGCCATGCCCGGAAAGCGCCGGCCAGGGCCCAGCTTCCAGAGAATATTGAGGCTGTAGGGCTCCTCTCCCGAGGCGCATCCCAAGCTCCAGCAGCGAATGGCCCCACCCGCGGCCTGTTTGCGCCGAGCGATCTTGGGAAGCACACGGTCCGCCAAAAGGTCGAAAACGGCTCGGTCGCGAAAGAAGCGGGAAATCGGAATTAGGCAAGCCGCCTCGACCTCTGCCCATTCTTCATTGTGGCCCTCGATATAGGCACGGTAGGCCGCCAGATCGGCGAGCCTGAGCGCCGCCAACCGCCGCGCGAGCCGCTTGCAGACCTGGCGGTGGACCCGGCGGTAGCCCGCCCAGCGCAAACCCAGTATCGGCAGGCACCAATGCAGGAATCCGACGCCGTCCCTTTCAGTCATCAAACCCCCGTTCCACGCTGTTGCCTCACACCCTCGGGCAGGTTGCACGCATGCCGCCATCCGCTCCCCTGGCGCCGGCGGGGCATAGAGGCCGGGTCACCGGCGGCCGGGATCAGCGCCGCTCTCTCCTGGGCCTTTTCCATCCTTGCGGGTATGGCGTTCCACGGCCTTGCGATAGCGATAGCGGTCCCAACCTGTTTTGACCAGCACCCAGCCGATGGCCCAGGCGTAAAAGGGCCAGCCCCTAGCAAGCCCGGCCGCCCAAAGGAACAGGAAACCCGCGGCATATAAAACGGCCCAGAGCAGCCAGCGTTGAAGCCAACCCTGGTGGGTCTCCTCCAAGATGGCCTTCCAGGTTTCCGGATCACGTGGCTGCATGTAGCGGGGTTCCGAGCAGGGTCGTCTTTGCGGGTGGTCGGATGCAATGGAGACCGGTTTTTCTGCTTCAAGAAGATGCCGCAAGGTACCGCGCCCAGCGCCTCATCAAAAGCCTATCTCTCCCATAAACCCGGTCCGGCCCAGAAATTCACGCGTCTCCGCAGGATGCTTGATACCCTCATGGAGGTTTGTCCGATTTGCCGATGGGTAAATTCGTACTGGCTTGTTAGGTTCGGTGCATGCAGAAAAATTGTTACCGACACCACCGCTTTCACCCCCGATACTACTTGGCAAGCCCCAAGGAACGAAGGCGTTCGGCCAATCAGGATCGTGACGGACATGCTGAAGTCTTCTGCCGCTGCAATCCAAGATCTGCGTCTCAGTCACCGCCGCGAAACCGAACATCTCTTGAACAATCAGGCTGAGAATTCACACGTCGCGACAGGGCCACTGGAACGAACAACGCAGCGTTTCAGATTGCAGAATTCAGCCCAAAGATTCCTCTCAACTGGCGGTCCGATCTGCAATCTGCTTAACGCCCAACGCCATCTGGTCTCCCGACGCACGCTCCGAACTTTCCGCAATCAGGCGATGAGTGAACGAAGCTTCGTGACGGGCGAAGAATAGGCCGCACCGCGCCGGAGTCTTCAGTTGCCTCCACTTAAGTTAATTCCACAGGCCCAGGTTTTAAGAAGGAACGATTGTCCAGAAGGGCCACATGATTGAAATCTGGCCGGGAATGACTATCTAATAGCCAGGTCGACGGCGTCCTCTTGCTCCTGAAAAAAACATAACGCTGCAACATTTCCTCGGCATGGGGAAGGAAGGAGCCGGCCGCTAGAGGACGAGCACGACAGCGAGCCGCCGTATGCTGGCCCCGGGGTTCCCGCCGGGCCGAAAGCTCGGATCCGCAAAGAAGATCGGTTTGCACGATGGCAACAGCGTTCGCGCAGCCCGTCCACGCTGACGCGCTGGCTGAAGGCCCGGGATCCCGTTAATCGAAACACCATCTTATTGGATGAAGACTATGCGAGTTGAAAGCCAGAATCCGGATGCGGAACAGAGTGCCGAGGAGAGGCGCTGCCTCATGTGCGGTCAGGCGTTCAAAAGCACCTGGGCCGGCGAGCGAATCTGCCCGCGCTGCAAATCGAGTAAAGCCTGGCGCAGGGGTTGAGCCGGCGCTGACTTAATTGAAAACGGTTCAGAGAGGAGAACTGCTGGAATGAAATCAAGACGAAAACAGAGGTCCGGAGGGGGCGGAAAGGGCCGCGCCGCGTCGCAAATCGGACGGGGTCCCAAAGGCAAAGGACCCAGAAAGAATGGCGGTCTCACGCCGAACGGCGTAATGCCGGGACAAAGCGTCGAACGATATCTCAGCCTCGCGCGCGAGGCCGAAGCCGCCGGGGACGCGGTCCTGTCACAGTACTATTACCAGCACGCTGAACATTATCTTCGGAAAACGCAAGAACAGGCCTGAATGGGCTGCTATCAGGGCATCGTCAGAGCAAATTTGCTTGAGCCTCCTGGCGAGGTTCCTTAGCCTCCGCCGACGGTTCCGCCTATGGCGACGGGAAGAGCATTTCGGTCGGGCCTTTCTCTTCGTAGTGATCGTTCCGGATGACCTCGGCCCTGACCAGCGCCGGGCGATTCCATGGCGGGGCCTTGATCCCGGCGCCCGGCGTGAATCTAACTTTGACGCCGAAGGCCTTCTCGGCGGCGTTACGCGCGCGTTCCTCGTCCAGCGCCCTGACGACGACCCGACCTCGACAGGAACTTGCTTTCCAGTTTGGGTCAAACGGGTCGACGGGTACCAGCCCCCATAGAGGCATTACTTGTTTCTCCCGAAAGTCCGCCCGGTTCAATTCTCCCTCGTCCAGTTCACGCGGAGGAAATAGGCCTCCTCCTCGTAACGGAAGTCGAGGTCACCCTCATAGGCATTGTGCATCGCCTCGCCTATCCGGCGCGGGAGATGGATATCGGTGGTGCTGATGACGATGCGGCCGGGCTCCTCCTCGATGCTCATGATGCGATTGAGGGGATGCTCACCCTTTTCCTGCTCCTCCTGGTGTCGGACCAGGCCCAGGATCTCCTCTTTGTGAGCATCGACGAAGCCGCCGGTCAAGGTTGCCGTTCCCGCCGGATACTTATCCCGCGTCCGATGGCAGGCTTGGCACAGTTCTTCGTTGGCATCCGCCGGAGGGTGGGCCTCCCATTGCCATCGCCCCTGATGGAACACGGCGCGGCAGTCCGGACAAATCGTGGGCTCTTCGAGCTTGAGCCGCGTCTTATACGGATCATGGACGTGCTCCCTTAGCATGCGGTCCTGCCGGAGCATCCGTCGCCCCACGTCTTTCTTCTTCATCATTGCCCTCTCTCCAAAACCGGGTCCGAAGGGCCCACGGGACGGCTTGGTTATGGTCGACGGCATGAAACGCGCGTCCGGCAATGATCTTATAGGAGAATCAGTTCGCCACAAAGACCGCGACTCAACAACCTGCACTTCAACAACCTGCACTCGGCCAACCTCGATCTGCCGCCATCCCAGGTCGGGGGAAGCGCGACCCGGCGGGCGGTCCCGGTCGCGATTGGCCCGGGACTGTGCGAAACTTTGCCAGGACGCCACGGGACCGGGAGCCGCGTTCATGCCGATCCGAAACGCCGACGTCGCCACAGTCTTCGATGAGATCTCTGACATCCTGGAAATCCAGGGGGCCAATCCGTTCCGCGTGCGCGCCTACCGCAATGCCGGGAGGCTGCTCCGCAGTCTTGACGCCGCCGTGACCGACATGGTGGCCGGGAAGGAAGACCTCACCGCCTTGCCGGGAATCGGTGCCGACCTCGCCGGCAAGATCCGAGAAATCGTGGAAACCGGGACCTGTGCCATGCTCGAGAAGCTGCACGAGGAGATGCCCGAGGGCCTGACCGAGTTGTTGAAGGTTCCGGGTCTCGGCCCTAAGCGCGTGCAGGCGCTCTATCACGAGCTCGACGTCCGGACTCTCGAACAGCTTCATCGCGCCGCAAAGGATGGCCGCATCCGTCAGCTTCCCGGCTTCGGCGAAAAGACGGAAGACCACATCCTGCAGGCGGTGGAGGCCCTGCGGCAGCGGCCGGAACGCTTCAAATTGGCGACCGCGGCGGAGTACGCCGGCCCTCTGGTAGAGCATCTGCGCGCGGCAACGGGCGTGAAGCGGGTCGTCGTTGCCGGCAGCTTCCGCCGAGCGCGGGAGACGGTGGGGGACCTCGACATCCTTGTCACCGCCACCCCCGACAATACCGTGATGCAGCGATTCGTCGATTACGAGGAGGTCGCCGAGGTGGTTTCCAAAGGGCCGACCCGTTCCACGGTCGTGCTCCGGTCGGGATTGCAGGTCGACGTGCGGGTGGTGGCGGAGGAGAGCTATGGCGCGGCTCTCCACTATTTCACCGGAAGCAAGGCGCATAACATCGCCGTCCGTCGCCTCGGTCGGCAGCGGGGCCTCAAGATCAACGAGTACGGCGTCTTCCGCGGCAACCGACGGATTTCCGGCAACACCGAGGGCTCGGTCTTCCGGGCGGTGGGGCTGCGTTACATTTCCCCGGAGCTGCGCGAGAACCGTGGTGAGATCGAAGCGGCGCGCGAGGGCAAGCTGCCGAAACTGGTGGAGTTCGAAGACCTGAGGGGCGACCTCCACGTCCACACCACCGCCACCGACGGCCGCAACAGCCTCCGTGAGATGGCGCTGGCGGCCCGGGATCTCGGCCTCGAATACGTAGCCGTCACCGAGCACTCGCGCCGTGTCACGGTGGCCCATGGCCTTACCAGCAGGCGCCTACTCGCCCAGATCGATGAGATCGATGCCCTCAACGAGGAGAAGATAGGCGTTCATATTCTCAAGGGCATTGAGGTAGACATCCTCGAGGACGGCCGGCTGGACCTTCCCGACGACGTGCTCGGCCGCTTGGACCTGGTCATCGGCGCCGTGCACAGCCGCTTCAACTTGTCCCGGGAGCGCCAGACCGAACGCATCATGCGTGCCATGAACCGTCCCCATTTCACCCTTCTCGCGCATCCCAGCGGCCGACTCATTCCCCGCCGCGAGCCCTATGATGTGGATATGGGGCGCATCATCCGCCACGCCCGCGAACGCGGCTGCTATCTCGAGCTCAACGCCCAT
>JAOTVC010000163.1 GCA_029863585.1 Alphaproteobacteria bacterium
GATCTATATCGGCGCGACGGTCTATGTGCTGGCGCGCTTCGATCCTGAACGGGTCGCCACGATCATCGACCGGGAAAAGATCAAGGCGGTCGCGCTGGCGCCGACCATGTGCGCGCGGCTGCTCAAGCTGCCCAACCTGGAGCGCTACGATTTCTCCTCCCTGACGGCGCTGCGCAAGGCCGGATCGCCCTTCTCCCGGGCCATGACCGAAGAGACCATCGCCCGCATCACCCCGCACATCTATCAGACCTATGCCACCACGGAGACCGGTTGCGTCACCCTGCTCAAGCCCGAGGAGCAGCTTTCCAAGGTCGGCTCCTCGGGCCGGCCCGTCTGGGGGGTGGAGGCGGACGTGGTCGATGGGGACGGCGCCGTGCTGCCTCGGGGGCGCGAAGGGGAAATCCGCGTGCGCAGCCCCAATGTCTGCATGGGCTACTACAAGAATCCGGAGTTGGAGGCCGAGACCATTCGCGACGGCTGGTTCCATACCGGCGACCTCGGCCGCTTCGATTCCGAGGGCTATCTGTCGATTGTCGGGCGCACCAAGGACCTCATCAAGACCGGCAGCATCAACGTCGCCCCGCGGGAGATCGAGACCACTATCCTCGCCATGGACGGCATCGACGATGCCGTGGTGTTCGGCGTTCCCGATCCGGAATGGGGCGAGGCGGTCAAGGCGGTGGTGGTGGCGAAGGCGGGGGCCGCGGTTACGGCCGAGGGCATCGCGCGTCACTGCAAGGAGACGCTTGCCGGCTACAAGGTGCCGAAGCATATCGAGTTCTCGGATCAGATCGAACGGAACGCGCTCGGCAAGTTCGTGCCGCCCGCGGGGGCGCCGGGGGACGGGGCGTAGGGCCTCGGGCGCCCGCGGGCGCGCCGCGACACAGGGGGGAGACATGGCCGAAACCATAGAGTTGATGGTGGGCGACATCCGCACCGATGCGTTTGCCGCAGTTCCCGAGGGCCCGGGACCGTTCGCCGGTGTCGTCGTCACCTTCCATCGCGAAGGGCTTGAGGAATTCACCGAATGGAAAGTCGACCATCTGGCTCAGGCGGGCTTTGCCGCTATCGCGCCCGGCCATTACCACGTCCTGCCCGAAGGCGTCGATTTCAAGGGCCGGCATGACTACCTGACCGACGAGCAGATGGTGGCGGACATCGAGGCCGCCGCCGATTGGCTCGCCGGCCGGGCGGACGTGGACGGCAACCGGTTGGCCGTGATCGGCCCCTGCATGGGGGGGCGCACGGCCCTGGTGGCGCTTGAATGCAATCCGGAACTCTGGACTTGCGGCTGCGTCTGGTATGGCGGCGAGGTGTTCGAACCGCTGGTCGGCCAACTTCCGGCGCCGGGAACGCGGGAGCGGCTCAAACGAATCCGCTGCCCCATCGCGGGCTTCTTCGGCAACCTCGATACCCATCCCACGCCGGAAGAGGTTGATCGGCTGGATGCCTTGCTGACGGAACTCGGCAAGGACCACACTTTCCGCCGGTACGACGCCGCAGGGCACGGCTTCCTCAACCCCTGGCACCCGCGCCACCACCCGGAGGCGGCGGCGGACTCCTGGGCCAAGGCGATGGACTTCCTGCACGCCCATCTGGATGGGTGACGGGGGGGCCGCCGGTCCGCAAGATGGCGGTTACACTTTGTTAACCATAATTTCCTAGCGTTGGCTCCGGGCCGTCCTGTGGCGGCCCGCGACCGATCCGCCGGACGGATCAGGACGAAGGAGCCGCCGATGCCGATGTTCCATCACCGCGCCAACCGCGACCGCCGTTTCCCTTCCCTCAACCCCGGGCTGCGATCCCTTCGCCCGGTCGCCCTGTTGGCGGCCCTCGCCGTCTTGGCGGGCTGCGCCGATCACGCCTATGTCGGCCTGCCGCCGGGCCAGCCCATGCGGGACATCACCATCCCCGACGGCACCACGCGCAACGTTCCCATCGGCGCCTCGCTGGTCGGCGTCGCCTTTGAGGAGGGCCGCGACCGGCTGTTCCTGCGCATCCTGCCGGGGACCCAGTTGCAGGAGGTCGACCGGCGCACCGGCCGGCGCATCCGCAGCTTCTCCGCCCAGCAGGTGCCCGCCGGCTGCGGTGGATTCACCCCCGACGAGTTTCCCATCCAGGAATGCGGCCTCGCCATGCGCTATGCCGATCGGCATCTGTTCCTCGACCATCCGAGCGGGCTGCAGATCGCCGAGCTCGACATCGACGGCAGGTTCGTCCGCAACATCCGCCTGGCCCAGACCGACGGGCCGATCGGCGGGCTCGCCTACGATCAGCAGACCGATACCCTCTACGTGCTGTTCATCCGCAGCCGCATGATCGATCAGATCGACCTGCAGGGCCGGCGCCTTCGCCGGTTGCGGGCGACCAACCCGCAGACCGGCGCGGCGGTGACGGTGGAACGGTTCGGCCTCGGGATCAATTCCAAGCGCCGCGAGCTCTACCTGGCGCTGCACAACGGCAACCGGCTCGGCGTGTTCGACATGTCGGGAGGGCTGATCGCAACGCATAACCTCAACCGCTCGGGCCTGGTGCCGGGGGTCGGCGGCGGGCGGCGTTACTGGTTCTGGTAGGACACCTGCTCGGCGATCGCCAATTTCGCGATTGATCCGGGGGCCGCACTGCTTCCAACCTGAGGGACGGCTGAGGCAGTATCGGGATTGCCGGCAGGCAGGCGATGGCCGCCGGATCCGGTACCCGGACGGGCCGCGCGTAGAGTAGGATCAAAAAACCAAACCAGAGAGGGGGGCGTCCATGAGTGATGCGTCTTCACCGGCCGGGCGGCCGGTCCAGTTTCTTTTCGTCTGCGTGTCGCGCCAGGCCGAAGGACCGCCGGCGACGGAGTTGTCGGAAGACGAAGTGCGCAAGGAACATCGGGCGTATCTTCAGGACCTTCACGACAGGGGCTTGTTGTACGGCTCCGGCCCGCAACGGGATTCTTCGGGCACGGACCATGGCGGCGGGATCCACGTTCTACAGAATGTGGACGACATCGATACGGCTCGGGAAATCGCCGCCCGGGAGCCGTTCATACGGGAAGGGTTTCGCACCCTCGAGGTCTTCGCCGGGCGCCGGGTCTGGTTCGCGCCCTGAATCCGCCAAGCCGCGACCCATGGGAGAGGTCGGGAAAGGGCCCGAAACGGAACCCGCCACGCCCGGGTTTTCCACCGGATATCCGGCATCTACCCTCGTGATTGGACGCAGATCCCGATCAATTCGTTTGCCGATTTGACCTGCACAGCCCCGACCCGGCTCACCGATTTCACCATTGACCCACTGTCTGCCTTTAGCCGAACGTGGACATGAAGTCGATCGGCATCGGCCTAAACGTCCTCATCGGCGGGAGGCGATGGTCTCGTCGTCCTTCTTTTCGGCGCCGCCTTCTTCGGCGCTTGGATTTTCGATACCGTCACCCCCGCCGCCGTCAGGCCCTCACGTAGTTTTTCCTCAAGGGTCTTTCGAACCTCCCACGAAAGTTCGGCATCGCACCAGATCGCCGCGCGGATGGTGATGGAATCCTCTGCTGTTTCGACCACCGTAATCTGCGGATCGATGCCCGATTCATGATCCGGTTCAGAGCGAATGATCTGATCGATCCCCGACGCTATCTCGGTAAATGGGAGCTCGCGCCCGACGACGAGATCAATCTCCATGCGCCTGGCGCGTGGCCGCGAGAAGTTCTTTATGGATCGGGACCACATGGCCACGTTTGGCACCGTCACATAGGTGCCTTCATCGGTGACAACGACGGTATGGAAAACATGCAAAGATTCGACGACGCCGCTGACCCGTTCCCCCTCGATGTACTCGCCGACCCTGTAAGGCTTGAGAATCAAGAGCATGATCCCGGCGAAGAAGTTGGTCGATGTTGGGCGCAGCCCGATCGCGACGGCAAAGCCGAATATTCCCAAAGCGGCGATGAGGCTGGCAACGTCGACACCGATTTCATCGAGCACCACGATGGCGGCCAAGACGATAATGGCAACGCGGATTGTTTGGGCTAGGAGTGGGACTGTTGTGGGGTCGAGATAGGGGCTACGTGAAAGTGTGCCGCGAACGGCCTTGCCAGCCCATGATGCTAGAATCAAGGCGACAATTAAGCCGGCGACACCCATCAGGATCGAGTATCCGTAAGCGGCCATGAAATTTTCCAGCATTGGGGCAATCCAATTCGTTTCGCGGGGCATTGAGGGGCAAGAACAGCGGCGAACCCTCACATGGCTCGCGCGTATTGGTATTATGAAAATTATGTTGTTCGACCGAGACCCGTGATTTCCTGCGGATTAAATTGAAATAGGCATCCGAAAAAAACCGGGGTAAGGCAAATGACCGTCTCTGATCCTACCGAAACTGTTGCCTCGAGTGAATCGGCCAAGGAAAGCCGGGGAAAAACACGTGCCGCATTGATCGTGTCTGCGTTCGCTGCACTTCTGGCGATCTCAACTTACGGCGGATCAAATGCCACGAAGGACGCGTTGAAGGAGGATATTGCAGCTTCAAATCTGTACGCCTTTTATCAGGCACGGAGGATTCGCCAAACGGCCTATCGCCTTGCCGCCGACAATTTGGAAAGCGCTTTGTTGCAGGAATCAACCCTCAAAGATTCTGCAAAGGCTGGAATCGCAAACCTGATCAAGACCTATCGAAACGAGGAAAGAACGCTTGCGAGCAAGCCGAGAACGAATGACGGAATGAAAGAACTGGTTGCGCGGATCAAGGAAAAGGAAAAGGACCGGGACGAGGCCCTGAAAAAGGATCCTTATTTTGATTATGCCTCAGCCTTCATGCAGATTGCCATTGTTCTGGTGTCGGTATCGATCATCACCGGCGCAATCGCGCTCCTTTGGGGCGGCTTGCTGCTCGGAGGACTGGGTCTGTTGGCGATGCTAAACGGGTTTTTCCTTTTCCTGGCCTAGCCGCTTTCAATATCCTTCGATAGCACGAGGACGGCAGTTACCCCGTAATGGAGAATTAACCATATTTGGCCTATGGTTCGGTGCGCGGACCTGGCCCCCCGATGGGGCCGGGTCGGCGCGCGTGATCGTTGGCACGCGTTCGATCTGCAAGAGGCATCGTTAGGGGACCGGCCATGGCCGAACTGTTGGATGGAAAGACCCGCAAACGGGCGGACCGCATTGCCCGGCTCGCGAAGAAGGGGCGCAAGGGGACCGGCGCGCGCCTTGCCGAGGATTTCCTTCACGCCTATTACCGCCGCTTGCCCTCCAGCGATATCGCCGCGTATTCCGACGAGGATCTCGCGGGTCAGGCCCTCGATTTTCTCGATTTCGCGAAGACCCGCCGGCGTGGCCGGGCGCTGATCCGGGTGTTCAATCCCTCGGCCAAGGCGCACGGTTGGGATTCGAATCAAACGGCGATCGAGATCGTCAACGACGACATGCCGTTCCTGGTCGATTCGGTCACCGCGGCGCTCAATTCGCGCGGTTACGGTGTGCGGTTGCTGATCCATCCGGTGATCGGCGTGAAGCGCGACGCCAAGGGCAAGATCGCCCAGATCGATGCCAACGGCTCCGATCTCCCCCGGGAATCCTTCATCCATGTCGGCCTCGACCGCCAGGCGACGGCCCGGGAGATGACCGATCTCAAGCGGGCGCTGGAGATCGTGCTGAGCGACGTGCGGCTGGCGGTGCGGGACTGGATGGCCATGCGCGGCAAGCTGCAGGAGGTCATCCGCGATTTTCCCTCCAGCCTGGCCGGCACCAGCACCGAAGAGCTGGAGGAAATCCGCGCCTTCCTGCGATGGATCGATGACGACCATTTCACGTTCCTCGGTTATCGCCAGTACAACTTTGGCAAAAGCGATACCGCAGCCGATTCCATCGTTCCCGGCTCCGGCCTCGGCATCCTGTCCGACACCAAGGCGCGGGTGTTCCAGACCGACGATACGCGCCTGTCGCCGGAGGTGCGCCGAGCCCTCGCCGCGTCCGGCCTGTTGACAATTTCGAAGGGCAACCGGCGGGCCAATGTGCATCGCGCCGTGCACATGGACACCATCGGCGTCAAGATCATGGACGGCAAGGGCCAGGCGGTGGGGGAACACCGCTTCGTCGGCCTGTTCACCTCTCACGCCTATAGCCTCAGCCCGCGGTTCATTCCCCTGCTCCGGCGCAAGATCGACCGCGTGGTCTCCGCCGCCGGGTTCGACCGCACCAGCCACGACGGCAAGGCGCTCTTGCATGTCCTGGAAAATTATCCCCGGGACGAGTTGTTTCAGATCTCCGAAGGGGACCTGATGGAGGCGGGCGTCGGCGTCCTGCATCTCCAGGAACGCCAGCGCACCGCGCTGTTCACCCGCCACGATCCCCTTGAGCGCTTCATCTCCTGCCTGGTTTACACCGCCAAGGACGGGTTCGAGACGGCTCTGCGTGTGAAGTTCGAGGAGATCCTGTGCCGCGCCTTGGACGGCACCATCTCGGCTTATTACACTCATATCGGCGACGAGCCGCTGGCCCGGGTCCATTTCATCGTCAAGACGCAGCCGGGCAAGGTCCCCGCCTATGACCGGGAGGCGGTGGAACGCGAGCTTGCCGCCGCGGCCCGGTCCTGGACCGAGGACCTTCACGATGCCCTGGTGGCGGCCCATGCCGAGCGGACCGGGCTCGAATTGTTCACCCGGTTCGAGCGCGCCTTCGATTCGGCCTATAAGGACGATTTCTCGGCCCATCAGGCTGTCAACGATATCGATTTACTCCTCGAAGCCGAGGAGAGCGGAGGAATCGCGCTCAATCTTTATCGGCGCCAGGGGGCCAAGGAGGGCGCGCTGCGCCTCAAGATCTACCATGTCGGTGAGGCCCTCGCCCTGTCCGATGTCCTGCCCATGCTGGAAAACATGGGCCTGAGGGTGATCGAGGAGATCCCCTTCGAGGTCCATCCGGGGGGCGGCAAGACCATGTGGATCCACGATTTCGGCATGGAACGGCGCATCCACGAGCCGGTCGACCGGGTGGAGTTTGCCGTCCAGAAAGAGAAGTTCGAAGAGGCCTTCACCCATCTGTGGCAGGGGGACCTTCAGGACGACGGCTTCAACCAGTTGGTCTTGGCCGAAGGCCTGAGCTGGCGCGACGTAAAACTGATTCGGGCTTACTCGAAATACCTGCGCCAGGCAAACGCGCCTTTCTCGCCCGAAAGCATGATCGAGACCTTTGTTGCCAATCCGGGCTTCGGCCGGCTTCTCGTGGACCTGTTCGCCGCCCGGTTCGACCCGGCGGCACGGGAAAAATCGGAATCCCGGGAGGTCACCCTGAAGGTTGCCTTCGAGGACGGGCTGGAGGCGGTGCAAAGCCTCGAACAGGACCGCATCCTGCGCCGCTTCCTCAACCTGGTGATGGCGACGCTCAGGACCAACTATTACCAGCCGGCCGCGGACGGCGGTTTCAAGCCCTACCTGTCCTTCAAGCTCGACAGCGGCGCCATCGACGAACTGCCTCTGCCTCGGCCGTGGCGCGAAATCTTCGTCTTTTCCCCGCGCGTGGAGGGCATTCACCTGCGCGGCGGGCCGGTCGCCCGCGGCGGCATCCGCTGGTCCGACCGGCGCGACGATTTCCGCACCGAAATCCTCGGCCTGATGAAGGCGCAGACCGTCAAGAACCCGGTGATCGTGCCGGTCGGTGCCAAGGGCGGGTTCGTCGTCAAGCGGCCACCCATCGAAGGGGGGCGCGAGGCGCTCTTGGCCGAAGGCATCGAATGCTACAAGACCTTGATGCGGGGCCTGCTCGACATCACCGACAACCGGTCGGGCGACAAGGTGATTGCGCCGAAGGACGTGGTGCGCGACGACGGCGACGATCCCTATCTGGTGGTGGCGGCTGACAAGGGCACGTCGACGTTCTCCGACATCGCCAACGGGATCGCCCGGGATTATGGATTCTGGCTGGACGACGCGTTCGCCTCCGGCGGTTCGGTGGGCTACGACCACAAGAAGATGGGAATCACCGCCCGCGGCGCCTGGGAATCGGTCAAGCGGCATTTCCGCGAATTGGGGCGCGATATCCAGAAGGAGGATTTCACCTGCGTCGGCGTCGGCGACATGGGCGGCGACGTATTCGGCAACGGCATGCTGCTCTCGCGCCATACCAAACTGGTGGCGGCGTTCAACCATGTGCACATCTTTGTCGATCCCGATCCCGATCCGGCCGCGTCCTTCAAGGAACGCAAGCGGCTGTTCAATGCCTCGCGCTCGACCTGGATGGATTACGACAAGAAGCTGATTTCCAAGGGCGGCGGCGTGTTTGAGCGCAGCGCAAAATCGATCCCGCTGTCGCCGGAAATGAGGGCGTTGTTGGACACCAATCAGGCCGCCATGGCGCCCGGCGACCTGATCAAGAGGCTGTTGAAGGAGGACGCCGATCTGCTCTGGTTCGGGGGCATCGGGACCTTCGTCAAGGCCAGTGGCGAAAGCCATGCCGATGTCGGCGACCGGGCCAACGACCTGGTCCGGATCGATGCGCGCGACTTGCGATGCAAGGTATTGGGCGAAGGCGCCAATCTCGGGATTACCCAGCTCGGCCGGATCGAATATGCCCGCGCCGGCGGCAAGCTGAACACCGACTCGGTCGACAATTCCGCCGGCGTCGATTGTTCCGACCATGAGGTCAATATCAAGATCCTCTTGGGCCAGGTGGTCCAGGCCAAGCGGCTGACCATGGAAAAGCGCGACAAGCTGCTGGCGTCCATGACCGATGAGGTCGCCGAACTGGTCCTGCGCGACAACTACCTGCAGACCGGCGCCTTGACCGTGGCCGAGGCGGAGGCCGCCGACCGCTTGCCCAATGTCGCCCGCCTGATCCGGACGCTGGTGCGCGAGAAGCGCATCAACCGCGCCGTCGACGTGCTGCCCGACGCCGAGACCCTGGACCAGATGTCCAGTTCCGGCCTCGGCCTGACCCGTCCGGAATCCTCGGTGCTTCTGGCCCATGCGAAGCTCGCCCTC
>JAOTVC010000164.1 GCA_029863585.1 Alphaproteobacteria bacterium
CGCTGGCCTCCCCGGCGCGGATCATGTTGACGTAAAACGGCGGGAACGCATCGCCCCGGCTGGCCAGCGCATCGGCGATCGACGCGCCGCCTTCGACCCGCTGGCGGACATCGGCCAGCACCGCGCACAAGGCGGGCTTTCCGGCCAGACCGACGAGAATCGCGAGCGCCCGGTCGAGGGCCACCCCCGCCGCCATCAGGGTGGCGAATTCCCGGGTCATCAGGGCGATGTCCTGGGCGCGCACCCGCCGGCTGGTGATGTCGCTGGAGAGACGCGCGAGCCACCGCGATCGCGGCACCGCCGGCTCGGCCTCGATGGGGAAATTGCCCTCGCCCCGGAGCCGTTCGATCACCAGGCGCTCGGTCCCCGCTTCCATCTCGCCCTCGATCAGCTGGCCGGCCGGCGACAGGGCCTTGAAACGATAGAGCGGCATGGCTTCAGGCCTCGCGCGTCACGCGCAGGACTTCCTCCAGCGTCGTGATCCCGCCCGCCGCCTTGACCATGCCGTCCTCATACATGGTACGCATCCCGGCCTCGATCGCTGCCCGCTGGATGTCCCGTGCATCGGCGCGCCGCACCACCGCCTTGCGCACCGGATCGCTCATCGCCAGGACCTCGACGATCCCGGTCCGTCCCCGGTAACCGGTGCCGTTGCAGGCGGGGCACCCGGCGCCGGCGGCAAAAGCCGGCGGTAAATCCGCAAGGATCGCGCGCAGGCCGAGCTCGTCGATGATCTCGGGCAGCACCTCCCTGGGCGCCTTGCAGGCCTCGCAGATGCGGCGCACCAGGCGCTGGGCAACGATGCCGTTGACGGTGGAGGTCAGCAGGTAATCCTCCACCCCCATGTCGAGGAGGCGGGAGACGGTCGACGCCGAATCGTTGGTATGCAGGGTGGACAACACCTTGTGCCCGGTCAGCGCCGCCTGGATGGCGATCTCCGCGGTTTCGAGGTCGCGGATTTCGCCCACCATCATGACGTCGGGGTCCTGCCGCAGGAGGGACCGCAGCGCGTCGGCGAAGGCCAGGCCGATCTGGGGCCGCACCTGCACCTGGTTGACGCCGTCGAGGTGGTATTCCACCGGGTCCTCGACGGTCATGATCTTGCGGTCCCCGGAATTGAGCCGCACCAGTGAACTGTAAAGCGTGGTGGTCTTGCCGCTGCCGGTGGGGCCGGTCACCAACAGGATGCCGGTGGGGACATCCAACACCCGGAGATAGGCATCGAGCACCGGGCCGGAGAACCCGAGCGCGTCCAAATCCAGGGCGACGGCATCGCGGTCCAACAGGCGCAGGACGATGCTTTCGCCGTAGAGCGTCGGCACGGTCGAGACCCGCAGGTCGATCTGGCGCCCCTGGACCTGAACCTGGATGCGCCCGTCCTGGGGCAAGCGGCTTTCGGCGATATTGAGCCGCGCCATCAGCTTGATGCGCGAGGCGATGGCCGGGCGCAGGGCAAGCGGCGGCGCGTCCATCTCGGTCAGCACCCCGTCGATTCGGTAGCGCACTTTCAAAGCATGCTCGAACGGCTCGATATGGATGTCGGAGGCGCCCATCTCCGCCGCGCGGTTGATGAGATGGCCCACCAGGCGCACCACCGGGGCCTCGCTCGCCATGTCCCGCAGCCGGGCGACGTCTTCCTCGGTCGTGTTGAATTCGGTGCCATCGAAAATCTCGCCGATGGTCTCCTCGGGGCCGCCGTAAAGCCGGTCCAATGCCTCGCCGATCTCCCCGGCAACGCCGATCCGCACCTCGACGTCCCGCTCCGCCGCCAGGCGCACCGCGTCGACGGTATAGCCGTCGAGGGGATCCGCCATGGCGAGGACCACCGCCCCGTCGGTCGCATCGAGCGGCAGCGCCCGGGCGCGGCGCAGGAATTGAACACCGAGCCGCCCCTCCAGCACCGGAGCCTTGGGGTAGTCCGCCGCCGCGACCAGCGGCAGGCCGAGCTCCTGGGACAACGCCCGGGCAATCGCCTGTTCGGAGGCCAGGCCCAGGCGGGTCAGCACCACATCCAACCGGTCGCCGGTCTCGATGCACACGCGGCGCGCCCGGGCCAGCGCATCGCGACTCATTCCCCCGTGACCGACCAGGGCGCGTTCCAGCGCGTCATCGCGCCCAGACTGCGACTCTGACGAAACATCGGGCATGATCGCGGCCTCGTTCCCCGGGGCCGTCCGGCGCCCGGGCTTTGGCATGGGAAACTCTACCATATATATGCGATCTTCCAGGGTTTCACGGGATCACCACGGGCCCATGGACCCAGGTAACCCAGAGGCCGAAGGCGAGGTGGGGACCGAAGGGAATCCGCGCCGCCGGATCGCGGCGATGCCCCAAGAGGGCGAGAAACGCGGCCATGGCCAGTCCCGAAAGGGCCGCGATCAGGATCACGCCGGGCAATCCGATCCACCCGACCCAGGCCCCGGCCGCCGCCGCCAGCTTGACATCGCCGCCGCCCAGCCCGGCGCGGCCGCGCAGGCGGTGGTAAAGGACGCCGATGCCGCCGAGGGCCGCGAACCCCGCAATGGCGCCAAGGACGTGGTGAACGACCTGGCCGGGGGCGATCAGATAAGTCACGGCCAAGCCGAGGGGGACCAAGGGCAAGGTCAAGAGATCGGGCAGGGTCAGGGTCCGCCCGTCGATCACCGCCAAAGCCGCAAGCCACCAGCCCAACAGGCACCCCACCCAGATGAGCCCCGCCGGCAAGGCCAGCACCGCCCAGACGGCGATCGCCAGGGCCAGCGACTCGATCCCCGGATAGAACCAGCCGAGGCGTGCGCCGCAATGGCGGCAGCGCCCGCCCGAGGCCGCCCAGCTCACCAATGGAACGAGGTCGCGGACGGTCAGGCCATGGCCGCAGGACCGGCAGGCCGAGCGGCCGAAGACGACCGCCCGTCCGTCCGGCAAGCGCAGGATCAGGACACCCAGAAAGCTGCCGATCGCCGGCGCCGCGACCAGGGGCCACAGCCAGGCCGGATCAAGAATAAATCCCACGGTCACACCGCATGGTTATGATTTTTCAGTATAACACCTGTCATAATTCACGGACATTGCAGAGGTGGCTCGGGCAATGACGCAGAAAGCGGGACAACGGGGCATTGCCCTGATTGCCGTGCTTTGGGCGCTGGTGCTTCTGGCGCTCATCGCCGCGACGGTCCTCGGCGAGAGCCGCGGCACCAGCCGCCTCGCCCGCAACCTGCTCGATGCCGCCCGCGCCGAGGCCCTCGCCGACGGCGGCGTCCACCGGGCCGTGTCCGGACTTGCCGCGCCGGTCGCGGCGGGCAGTTGGCGCGCCGACGGCACGGTCTATGCCTGGCGCCGGGCGGAGGGCGAGATCCGCATCCGCATCGAAGACGAAGGCGGCAAGGTCGATCTCAACCGCGCCGGCGGCCTCCTGCTGCGCCGATTGTTCGAGGGAGTTGGACTCGAACCGGCACGGGCCGAGGCGCTCGCCGATGCCGTCGAGGACTACCGCGATGCCGACGGCATCCGCCGGCAACGCGGCGCGGAGGACCCGGACTATCAAGCCGCCGGCCTGCCCTTTGGCGCCAAGGATGCCCCCTTCGACGCGGTGGAAGAGCTGCAACAGGTCCTCGGCATGAACGCCGAGATCTATGCCGCGCTCGCCGGCGCGGTGACCGTCCATTCCCGGGTCAGGCGCCCGGACCCGAGGGCGGCGCCGCCGCTGGTCCGCGCGGCGCTCGGCAATGGCGACCAAACCCCGCCGGCTCCGCCCGCCGATGAACCCCAAGAGGGACCGGCCGGCGCCGGCCCGCCGGTCGCCATCCTCAGCCTCGGCCCCACCGCCCATCGCTCGCGGGTGCGGACCTACACCATCCACGCCGAAGCCCGGACCGCATCGGGCGGGCTCTTTGCGCGCCGGGCCGTGGTGCGGATGATCGGCCGGGGCCCGGTGCCCTACCGCATTGTGGCCTGGGGCCGCGGCGAGACCCGATTGTTCGCCGTGTCGCCGCCGTGAAGCCCGCCGCCGGGCTTTTCAACGCCGCCGTTGCGGGGCACACTGCCGGCAAACAGGGATTGGAGGGGGACACCCATGCGACGGCACGACATCACCTGGCCCAACGGGGAGCTTTTGGCCTGCACCTTCCGGGTGGCCTACGAGGCCTTTCACGGATCGGGCAAGTTCAAGAAGGACCCGAAGATCGAAGTCAACCAGGCCTCCCTCAGCCACGCCGAATACGGCGGGCGCGTCGGCATCTGGCGGCTGATGGAGATGTTCGAACGCCACGGCATCAAGTCTTCCATCAACCTGAACGGCATCGCCATCGAGATGTGGCCCGATTCGGTCAAGGCGCTGTTCGAGGCGGGGCATGAGCTGGCGGCGCATCAGACCACCAACAACATCCACCTGCCGGCGCTCTCGGAAGACGAGGAACGCGCCGAGATCCGCGCCTGCACGGCGATGATCGAGGACTGCGTCGGCAAGCGTCCGGTGG
Source organism: Alphaproteobacteria bacterium (assembly GCA_029863585.1). Lineage (GTDB taxonomy): Bacteria > Pseudomonadota > Alphaproteobacteria > SMXQ01 > SMXQ01 > SMXQ01. Next base: position 4,455 of record JAOTVC010000164.1, read on the forward strand.
GCTGGGGCTCGGCAGGCAACCTGCATACCGAAAACACGCTGAGAATCCTGGCGGAGGAGGGCTATCGCTATTTCGGCGATCCCTTCGACGAGGACATCCCCTATGTCGTGAATGTCGCCGGCCGGCGCATGGTGATCATCCCCAAGCTGAACTACGCCAATGACTGGCGCGCCTGGTCGGGCGGCCTCGGCACGCCGTCCAACTATTTCCAGGGATTCAAGGAATCGTTTGATTTCCTCTATCAGGAGGCGCTGGCGGGCCGGCCCGGCTATATCGACGTGATCACCCATGCCGAGCTCGGCGGGCGGCCCAACATCGCCGCCGCGGTCGATCAGATGATCCGTTACGTCAAGCAGTACGGCAGCCAGGTCTGGATCGCCACACGGGAGGAGATCACCGATTACATGCTGGGCGCCAACCTTCCCGCCGACGATTACGTCCCCTACCGCTGAGGCGCGCCCCTAAATACCAACTGCGGAGAGCAAATGATGACGACCGAGGACGACGTGCGTGCGGCATCCCGAGAATTTTACGCGGCGTTGAACCGCATGTTGAATGGGGATGCGGGTCCGCTGGGCGATGTCTGGTCCCATGGCCCTTCCGTGACGACGATGCACCCGATCGGCGGCCGGGAAGTCGGCTGGGACCAGGTCAAGAAGTCATGGGAGCAGGTCGCTCGCTTGGCCACAGGGGGCCAGGTCGAAATCGCCGATCAGTCGATCGAGGTATTGGGCGACGCGGCCTACGAAATCGGCGTCGAGCGCGGTCGGTTTTCCCTCGCCGGGGAAGAGGTGGCCATTGACGCCCGCGTCACGAACATCTACCGGCGCGACTCGGGAGCCTGGAAGATCGTCCATCACCACACCGACATCAGCCAGCCCATGATCGATGCGCTCAATCGTCTGAAGCCCTGATCAGCCGGGGCGCGGGCCGGATCAGGATGCCGGTCCGCCCGACAAGGTTTCGAGCGCCTCCGAGACCCGGGCCAGCACCCCCGCCCAATCGCCGGGCGCGTCCTGGCGGAACAGCCTGGCGCTGGGATACCAGGGGCTGTCGGTGCGCTCGGTCAGCCATCGCCAATCCGGCCGCAGGGGCAGCAGGATCCACACCGGCCGCCCCAGGGCGCCCGCCAGATGGGCGATCGCGGTGTCGACGGACACGACCACGTCCATCAGCTCGGCAAGCGCCGCGGTTTCCGGGAAGGTCATCTCGGCGCCGAAATGCCGGATGTCGGTTCGCGCCGCGAGCGCCTGGGCATCCGCCGCGCGCAACTCCCGGTGCAGGCTGAACCATTCGATGCCGGGGGTCAGCAGCGGTGCCAGGGCGGCAAACGGAATGCTGCGGTCCCAGTCGCGCGGATGCCTGGGATTGCCGCTCCAGGCGAGACCCACCCGGGGCTTCGCGGCGGGGCCGAGCCGCGCGCGCCAGGCTTCGATGCGCGCGGCATCGGCGGTGAGGTAACGCTCCGGCGCGGGGATAGTCTCCACCCTCGTCGCGAAGGCGAGCGGCAGGCTCATCAGGGGACAATGGAAATCGAAGGCGGGAAGGTCCGCACCCCGTACCACCAGCGCGTCGACGCCTTCGAGGGCGGCGAGCAGGTCAATCAGGGGCTCGCGCACCTCGAGGATCACCCGCGCGCCGAGCCCCTTCACCAGCGCGGCATAGCGGCAGAACTGCAGCACATCGCCGAGCCCCTGTTCGCCGTGCAACAGGATCGTCTTGCCGGCCAGCGGTTCGGCGCCGAGCCACAGGGGGGCGGCAAATGCGCGGCGATCCCGGCCGATATCGGGCTGCTTCCAGCGCCATTCGTAACCGGGCAGGCCGCGCGCGAAGTCCCCCATGTAGAGGCGGCAAAGGGAAAGATTGTAGTGCCCGGAATAGTGATCGGGCAGGATCGCGATGGTCCGCTCGAAGCTCGCCGCCGCTTCGTCCAGACGCCCCAACGCCTTCAGGACATTGCCGCGGTTGTTGTAGGCTTCGGCATAATCCGGCGCCAGTTCGATGGCGCGATCGAAGCTGTCCAGCGCCGCCTCCAGCCGCGCGAGGCCCAGCAACGCATTGCCCCGGTTGTGATAAGCCTCGGCATAATCGGGCCTGAGCGCGATGGCCCGGTCATAGGCGGCAAGGGCGTCGTCGAAGCGGCCAAGCTCTTCCAGCACCGTGGCCCGGTTGTGATGCAGGACGGCGACCTCCGGGGCCAGGGCCACCGCCTGATCGAAGCTTTCCAGGGCCTCCGCCATGCGTCCGAGGTTGCGCAGCACCGTGCCCCGGTTGAACAGGGCCGGGGCGAAATCGGGGGCGAGGCCGATCGCCCGCTCGTAATCCTGCAGGGCTTCTTCCATCCGCCCCAACGCTTCCAGGGCGCTGCCCCGGTTGTTGGCAACCGGCGGGTAGCCGGGCTTCAGCTGCTCGGCGCGGTCATAGCCGGCAAGGGCCTCTTCATGGCGGCCGAGGGCCGAGAGGATGTTGGCGCGCTCGAAATGGGCCGGCGCGTGGCGCGGCTCGGCCGCCAGCACCTGATCGATGCAGCCGAGCGCCCCGGCCGGATCGCCGCGCGCCTGAAGCGATCCCGCCTTTTCCATCAATGTCCGCAGCTTGGCCTCGGCCTTACCCTGGGCGCGGCGTTGCTTGCGGGATCGGGGCGGGGGCGGTGGTCTCATGGGGCGGCTTGGTCCGGACGGGTTTCACGGCGGGCGGCTGGGAGCGGCACCCGGCTCGCCCGCCATCCTAATACACTTGAGGGCCGGGGGAACGGCCCGGGAACCGCCGCCTCAGGCGGCGTCGCGCTCGTCGTCCAGCGCCTCGTCGCGGAGCACCACGGCGGATTGGGAATCGAAGGTCAGGTTGATCTCGGCATTCTGCGCGAGCTCCACGTCGCGGCCGAAATGACACTGGATGGTCTCCTCCCCCGCCGCCAGCTCCGCCTCCACGGCGGAGCCCTGGAAGGTCGCGACCCGCACCCGGCCGGACAGCGCGTTCTCCGCCCCCGCCGCGCCGGGTTCGGCGATGAAAAGATCCTCGGGCCGGATCGAGAGGCGCACCGCCTCCCCGACCTTGAGGTCGTCATTGGGGTCGAGCCCAGCCATGGGACCCAAGGCGGTCTCCACGCGGACCGGGCCGCCGCCGGGCGCCGCCGCGGTGACCGTGCCCGGGATCAGGTTGGTGTTGCCGATGAACTGGGCGGTGAACAGGTTCTTGGGGGCGCGGTAGATTTCGGTCGGGCGGCCGCGCTCGACGATGCGCCCCGCGCGCATGACGATGATCCAATCGGAGATCGCGAGCGCTTCGGATTGGTCATGGGTGACGTAGATCGAGGTGAGCCCGACCTGCTGCTGCAGGCGGCGCAGTTCGGAGCGCATCTCGGAGCGCAGCTTGGCATCGAGATTGGACAGCGGCTCGTCGAACAAAAGGGCGCAGGGCGAGCCCGCCAAGGCCCGGGCGATGGCGACGCGCTGCTGCTGGCCGCCCGAAAGCCGGGGCGCCGGGCGGTCGGCGAAGCCCGCGAGCTGGACCAGATCCAGCGCCGCCTCGGTGCGCTTCTTGATTTCCGCCCTGCCGAGCTTCTTGCCCTCAAGCGCGTAGGCGACGTTGTCGAACACCGTCATGTGCGGCCAGATGGCGTAGGACTGGAAGACCATGCCCAGGTTGCGCAAGTGCGGCGGCACGAAGGTCTTGGCACCGCAATCGACCACCGGCGCGCCGTCCACCTGGATGCGCCCGCCGTTGGGCCGCTCCAGCCCGGCGACGCAACGCAACGTGGTCGTCTTGCCGCAGCCCGACGGCCCCAGAAGCGTCACCATCTCGCCCGCCTCCACCGTGAAGCCGACCCCGTCGACGGCGGCGACCCTCTCGGTCTTGCTCTCGAAGATCTTGGTCAGGTTCTCGACGACGATCATGAAGTCCCTCAGGCTTGCTCTTCTATGCCGTAGCGCTTGGAAATGTAGTGGGAGATGGTGACCAGGACGATCAATACCGTGAACATCATCACCCCGAAAGCCGAAAGCGCCTGAAACGAGCCGTTCTCCCACAGATCGTATATCACGACGGCGGCCGTCTTGTTGTCGGCGCGCGACAGCATCAGGGCGATGGTCAATTCACGGAAGGCATGCACCATCACCCAGAACCAGCCCGCCAGGAGGCCCGGCTTCAGGAGCGGTAGGAAAATGCGGAAGAAGTTCTTCCACCAGGGCACGCCGGCCACCTGGGCGGCTTCCTCCAGTTCCACGTGGATCTGCTGCATGGAAGAGGAGACGAAGCGGAGCGCAAACGGCATGAACTTGGTGAGATAGGCGAGGCCGATGATCCACAGCGTCCCCAAAACCGGCAGCGGCACCAGCAGGTAGAACCACAGGAAGGCCGTCCCCAGCACGACGCTGGGAAGCGCGATGGAGGCAAAAGCCAGGAAATCGAGAATCTTGCGGCCCGGGATGCGGGTCTTATGGACGTAATAGGCG
>JAOTVC010000013.1 GCA_029863585.1 Alphaproteobacteria bacterium
CCCGCGATCCCCTGACGCCGGACGCGAAAGACCTGCTCGACCGCCTTGCGGCGGAGGGCGGCCTGCCGCTCGCCGACGCGGCCCGCCTGTTGCCCGTCCTTGCCGCCTGTTTCGACCGCCAGCACGTGCCCCCGGCACTGGCTGATTACGAGGTTTTGCTGCGCGAATCGGCGGAGATGGCCTGGATCGCGACCGAAGGCAATGCCTTCAACCACGCGACCGACCGGGTGCCCGACGTCGCCGCCCTGGCCGAGGCCGAACGCGCGGCGCACCACCCCATCAAGGACACGGTGGAGGTCTCCGCTTCCGGCCGCGTGCGCCAGACCGCCTATCGCGCCGGGTTGGTTGCCCGCGACTTCATCGCTGCCGACGGCACCGCGGTCACGCGGGAGGTCCCGGGCTCGTTTTACGAATTCATCTCCCGCGATCCGCTGCCCGACGGCAGCGGCCTCGATCTCGGCTTCGATGCCGCCAACGCCCAAGGCATCTTCAAGATGACAGCGGCGGGGCAAAGCTGAGGCTCAGGGCAAACCATGGATACCGCCGGCACCGACCGCTTCGACCTTGCCGCCCTTTTGGGCCGCCTCGGCGTGCCCGGCGATGGGCTGGCCGCCGGCGACCTCGCGGTGCGCTCGCCCATCGACGGCGCCGAGATCGCCAGGCTTCCGAGCCATTCCACGGCAGAGGTGGACGCCGCCGTGGCGCGCGCGGCCGGGGCCTTCGCCGCCTGGCGCGCCGTGCCGGGTCCAAGGCGGGGCGAGCTGGTCAGGCTGCTCGGCGAGGAGTTGCGCGCCGCCAAGGACGACCTCGGCCGGCTGGTCACGATCGAATGCGGCAAGATCGCCGAGGAAGGGCGCGGCGAAGTGCAGGAGATGATCGACATCTGCGACTTCGCCGTCGGCCTGTCCCGCCAGCTCTACGGCCTCACCATCGCCTCGGAACGCCCCGGCCACCGCATGATGGAGCAATGGCATCCCCTGGGTCCCGTCGGCGTCATCACCGCCTTCAACTTCCCGGTCGCGGTGTGGGCCTGGAACGCCGCCATCGCCCTGGCCTGCGGCGACAGCGTCGTGTGGAAACCCAGCGAAAAGACGCCGCTCACCGCGCTCGCCTGCCAGGCCCTGTTCGCACGCGCGGCGGCGCGCTACGGCGCCGATGCGCCCGACGGCCTCGCCCAAGTGATCATCGGCGGGCCGGAGGCCGGGGCGGCGCTGGTCGATCATCCCGGGATCGCGCTGATCAGCGCCACCGGGTCGACCCGCATGGGCGCCGCGGTCGGCCCCAGGGTGCTGGCGCGTCACGGCAAGGTGTTGCTGGAGCTCGGCGGCAACAACGCCATGATCGTCGCCCCCTCGGCCGATCTGCAGCTGGCGCTGCGCGCCATCGTCTTTTCCGCCGTCGGCACCGCCGGCCAGCGCTGCACGTCCTTGCGCCGCCTGATCGTCCATGAGGAGGTCGCCGATCAGCTTCTGGCGGCCCTGAAATCCGCCTATGACGGCATCAGCATCGGCGACCCGCTGGATCCCGCGACCCTGGTCGGCCCGCTGATCGACTGGCGCGCCGGCGATGAAATGCACCGGGTGCTGGGGGTCGCGGCCCAGGAAGGCGGCACCGTCCACGGCGGCGGTCCGGTAACGCAAGGCGTGCCCGACGGCGGCGCCTATATGCGCCCGGCCATCGTCGAGATGCCGGCCCAGACCGAGACCGTGCGCACCGAGACCTTCGCGCCGATCCTCTACATCCTGAAATACTCCGATTTCGATCAGGCCATCGCCCTGCACAACGGCGTGCCCCAGGGCCTGGCGTCCTGCATCTTCACCCGGGACCTCAAGGAGGCCGAGCGGTTCCTCGCCGCCGCGGGGTCGGACTGCGGCATCGCCAACGTCAATATCGGCCCGTCGGGAGCGGAGATTGGCGGCGCTTTCGGCGGCGAGAAGGCCACCGGCGGCGGGCGCGAGAGCGGCTCGGACGCCTGGAAGGCCTATATGCGGCGCCAGACCGCGACGGTGAACTATTCCGACGACCTGCCGCTGGCCCAGGGGATCAAGTTCGACATCGAGGGCGATTAGGGTCCCCCGCACACCGCGTGAAAAACCCCTTGTTTAAACAAGCATTTAATTAAAGGTTTCTTTAAACAAGGCGTTTTCCGGCACGTCCGGAGGTCTATGGATGCCCCGGTCAAGCCGGGGCATCACAGAGGAGAGGCGGCGGGAACGCGGCGACACGGGCCGCCCGGATAAAACGGGCGATGACGTTCCGGGTGGTTGTGCCGGCATCCTCACAATTGGAAAAGCAAAGGGTCCGGATTCCCCACAAAAGACCGTCACCCCCGGCTCGTCCGGGGGGTCTATAGATGCCCCGGCCAAGCCGGGGCATGACGGAGGAAAAGCGGCGGGAACGCCGAGGCGGGGCGGCCAGGGGCCGCCCCTTACCGCCCTTACGACGTATGGTCCTGGTAGCGCGAGAAGTCGTAGCCCTCCTTGGCGACGATCTCGACCAGGTAGGGCTGGCCCTTTTCCGTGGTGTCGATGGCTTCCTTCAGGGTGCCCGCGATCGCGGCGGGATCTTCCACGCGCCTGGACGCGACATTGAGCCCTTCCGCCACCTTTGAATAATTGCCGCCGACGCTGAGCGCGCCGTATTTCTCGGTCGCGGTTTCCAGCACGTGGCGTTCGCAGGCCATCACCGAATTGTTGAACACCACCGTCAGGATGCCGATGCCGTTGCGCGACGCGGTTTCGATGTCCATCCCGGTCATGCCGAAGGAGCAATCGCCCATGACGTTGATGCAGAGCTTGTCCGGCGCCGCCAGCTTCGCGCCCATGTTGAGCCCGAGGCCGTAGCCGAGCTGGGTCGACTTGCCCCAGCCCATGTAGGAGCCCGCCCGCTGGGTCTCCCAGAACGGCAGGGTCTGTTCGCGCGGGCTGCCGGAATCGTGGGTGACGATGGTGTCGTGCCCATCGACGGCGCGCATCAGCTCGTGCAGCACCCGGTACTGGTTGATCGGCACCTCATCCGATTCTGAATGTTTCTTCCATTCCGCGCGCCAGTCGGCCTTGATGGCGGCGATCTCGCTCTTGAGGTTTTCCAGCGCCGAATTGTCGGTGCCGGACTTCTGGCGCCCGACCTCCTCGATCAGCGCCTCCAGCACCAGCCCCGCGTCCCCCGGCAGGCCGAGGTCGACGGCGTAGTCCTTGTTGATGTCGGCGGGCTCGTTGGTGGAATGGATGATGGTCTTGCCCGCCGGGATGCCCGGGCCGAAGGAGGTGCGCGTGAGCGACGAGCCCACCGCCATCACCACATCGGCGCGCTTCATGAATTCAGCGTACATCTTGGGCTGGGAGCGGGTCGAGGCGCCGAGCGCCAGGGGGTGGCTTTCGGCGATGGCGCTCTTGCCCGGGTTGGTGCAGGCGACCGGCGCCGGGATCAGCTCCGCCAGGGCCGCGAGCCGGTCGTGGGCCTCGGCGTAATGCACGCCTTGGCCCGCCCACAGCACCGGATGCTTGGCCGCCAGCAACATTGCCGCCGCCTTTTTCACGCCGTCCGGATCGGGCGCGGCGCGCTGCACCGGCACCGGGGTGTAGTCGATTTCGCCCTGGAACTCGGCATCGAACACGCCGATCGGGATCTCCACCAGCACCGGGCCGCCCTTGCCGGTCCGCAGCGCCTGGTAGGCGCGGCGCATCAGATTGGGAAGCTCCTGCACCGTGTGCGCCATGGCCGACCATTTGGTGACCGGGGCATAGACCTCGGCCGCGCGGAAGGTCGGGCGCACATGCTGGCGCGGACCGTTGAACCCCGCCGGGATGACCAGCACCGGCACGTTTTCCGAAAAGGCCTGGGCGACGCCGGCGAAGGCGTTTTCGATCCCCGGCCCGTGCTGGGCGGCGAAGACGCCGTTCTGCTTGCCCCGGCGGATGCGGGAATAGCCGTCGGCCATGCCGACGCCGACCCGTTCCTGGCGGCACAGGACCGGCCGGATGTCGATCGCGGCACAAGCGTCGATGAGCGCGTTGCGGGGATAGCAGGCGAGGAAATCGGTTCCCTCGCGTTTGAGAATTTCAGCGAGGACTTCGGCGCCGTTCATAGCAGTGTTTCTTCCCTGGTGTGTGGTTGGTATTATTGGGGTTCGTTGATAGGTGTCCTGCCGCGGACGGGCTTACTCAGGCATCGACGGCGACGCGGATGCGGTCATCCACCTCATCCAGGAACACCGTGCCGCGCGGCGCCTCGTAACGCGCCGAGCGCACCCCCCGGAAGCTCGACGGATCGGTGCCGGGCAGCGGCTTGCCAGCCTCCATGTCCTTGAGTGTCTGCAACAGCAGCTTGCGGATCTGGGCGATGGCGGTGTCGCCGATCAGGAGGTGTTCCTTGGTGCGGTCGGCGATCGGCCCCATGGATTCCTGGACCGCGCAATCCTGGATGCCGAGCCCGCGCATGCCGGTGTAGGAGTCGCCGCCGGCCTGAAGCTGCCGGTCGATCAGGTAGTCGTTGGCCTTGTTCCGGATGGCGATGTCCGTGCCGGGGAGATTCTCGGTGTGGATGCCGTGGAAGTCCTTGGACCGCGCGAGCTCTTCCTCGGTGAAGGGGCGGTCGGGCTGGAAATCGATCGAATACAGCATGGTGTTTTCGTCGTCGATCGGCATCCACATATGGGCCGCATGGGGCTGGGACGAGATGATCTTGTGGAACGGCATGGCCATGACATTGATGTTCCACATGATCTCGTCGCCGCCGAAATCCCGGCCGGTGCCGACCACGAAGCCGAAATCCATCGGCACGACCTCGTAGAACGACGGCACGATGCGCCGGCTCTCTTCCGCCGTGCCGCTGTGCAGGAAGGTGAGATGCGGCGCGTCGTAGCCGCCTTCCAGACCCTGCAACCAGTTGCATTCCTGGATGTGCCGGGTCGGGAATTTCTGATCGTCCCCCACCCGCATCCATTCGAGGTCGGGCAGCTCCGGCTTGAGGTCGGCGGGCCCCATATAAGCCCAGATCACGCCGCCGGCCTCGGCGCACGGATAGGCCTTGATCTTCATGTTCTTCTTGACGGCATTGATCTGGTTCTCGGCCGTTCCCGGCGGCAGGCAGGGCACGTCGACGCAGTTGCCTTCGACGTCGAACTTGATGCCGTGATAGACGCAGCGCAGGCCGCAGTCCTCGTTGCGGCCGAAGAACATCGAAGCGGTGCGGTGCGGGCAGGCCTCGTCGATCAGGCCGATGCGGCCATCCGAATCGCGGAACGCCACCAGGTCCTCGCACAGCACCCGCACGCGCTTAGGTTCCCCGTCGGGCTTATCCAGCTGGTGGGAGAACAGCACCGGCATCCAGTAGCGGCGCATCAGGGCGCCCATGGGCGTGCCCGGGCCGACGCGGGTCAGCAGTTCGTTTTCTTCCCGTGAAAGCATCGGTGTCCTCCGTACGCGGCTGCCGGTGAAGGCGGGTGAAACCCGGCAATCTCGTTTGTTTCTGGGCCCCTCGGAGAAACCCCGGGGCGCTTGCGGCCATGGTATCGCGGCGTGTGCGGCGAGGCAATAAGGGGGACCCATCCTGGTCGACGGCGGGCGCGAGTTAAGGTTTGCGCGCCGAGGCGTGATGCGCTACCCCCAACGCCAACAATTCGGCATCGAGGGGAGCGCGACATGGCTGGCGAAGACGGCAATCCCAACCTTTTGGGGCTGAAGCTGAAGGAAAAGCTGGCGGCGGGCGATTTGGCGCTGTGCATGACGGTGCGCTATTCGCGCACGGTCGAGGTGGTGCAGATCGCCAAGCTGTCCGGTTACGACTGCCTCTATCTTGACCTCGAGCATTCGGCCATGTCCATCGAAGCCTGCGCCCAGATTTCCCTGGCCGCCTCCATGGCCGGGCTGGCGGCCCTGGTCCGCGTGCCGAGCCACGGCCATCACCACATCAGCCGGGTCTTGGACGGCGGCGCCCAGGGGGTGATCGTCCCCCATGTCGATACCGCCGAGGAAGCCCGCCAAGTGATCGAGGCGAGCTGCTACCCGCCCTTGGGATCGCGCTCGCTGGCCGGTCTCGGGCCGCTTGCGGGGCAAAGCGTCAAGCCGGCGGAGGCCTATGAGATCATCAACCAGAACACCATGCGCGTCGCCATGCTGGAAAGCCCGAAGGCGATCGAGAATGCCGAGGCCATCGCCGCGGTCGACGGCATCGACATGCTGCTGATCGGCACCAACGATCTCTGCGCCGAGATGGGCATCCCCGGCCAACTCGATCACGACGACGTGCGCGCCGCCTATCAGGCGATGGCCGATGCCTGTAAGGCGCACGGCAAGGCCATCGGCATCGGCGGCATCAAGGAAGGGCCGATGCTCGACGCCATCTACGCCATGGGCGGGCGCTTCATCATGGGCCGGGTCGACGGCGTGCTGCTCGGCCAGGCGGCGGCCAAGGAAGTTTCGGATTACCGCAGGCTTTCGAACTGAGGCAGGGCCACTAGCCCCCACCAACACGACACGTCACCCCCCGGTTCATCCGGGGGGTCCATGGATGCCCCGGATAAACCGGGGCATGACGGAAGAGTGAATGGGGATGCCCCCGGGGTCATTCCCAAAGAGGAATCATTCCAAAGAGAGCCGTTCCAAAGGAAAGAAACGTCATGCCCCAGTAAGGAAACGTCATGCCCCGCTTCATGCGGGGCATCTGGAGATCACCCGGATAAACCGGGTGATGACGCGCTCTTGAGGATCAAATCGGGAGCTACCCGCCCTCAGTGATCGTCGTGCAGGTGCTTGGTAGGCTTTTCGCCGCCGATCAGGACGAAGGCGAGGCGGCAGGAGCCCTCCTCCATAATCCGAGCAAGCAAGCAAGAACGGGCGGCCAGGTGGCGGTGCGCCTCAGAGAACCTGGTCGCTGTGCTTGCCGCTCATGCCCGGCCCGCGAAGCGGACATCGGCAAGCCCGCCGTCATCTGGGCCGCACCGGAGGCATCGGGTTGAAAAGCCCTGTATTCCTGCGCAAATCAGGTGCCTCGATATGCCACTGGTAACCAAAAATTAACGTTAACACTGATAACAAGACCTGATTCTGGGGAACGTTGGTAAAGGGGACAGATATGTCCTCGTATCTTTCGCAGATTGGTCTGAAACGTGATCTCGGTTGCCTTTTTTCGCGGGCTCGGGCGCCGGTGATCCACACCTGGGCGAAAATCGCGGGCGCCGTTCTTTTCGGCGCCTGTCTTCAGATGCCTTACGGCGCCATCGCGAAAAACCCCGCCCCGGGCGAGCGGGTTGGCCGAAGCTTGGCCGAAGCCGGAACGAATATCGGCTTCTTCATGTTCGCCAAGCGCGAGGATATCGATGTCAACCTCTTCCCCGATCTCCGCTTGGCCCTTTTGCAGCTTCGGGGCGGCCACGTGGATGCCTTGGCTGGCCCACGGGCGGTGCTGTCGAAGGTGGCCCGCGAAATAGGGGTTGAACACCACATCCAAACCATCGGCAATTCGCCGAGGGAAGTCCGACGCGGATAGCGCTTCGGGAAAGGAAATACCGCACTTCCTGCGATCCCCAAGCCAGCGGTGGAGAGCTTCGTCGGCCCCCCCGCCTACCAGCGCATTTCCGCCAAATGGGACGCCGAGCCCCGGCCGAATTGGACCACAGGAAAGCTCGCCTGGGTCATCTCCTTGATCGCAGCGGCCGTGGTGTTGGCCATCGGATTGTGGCGTTACCGCACGATCGCGCGGCTCAACCGAATGCTGAGGGAAGAGGCGGAGAAGCGGAGGGCGATGGAACGCTCACTTGCCGAAAGCGAGGTCCGCAACAGCGGGATCACGGATAATGCCTCGGACGGCATCGTCACCATCGATGAGAGGGGTTTGATCGAATCCTTCAACCCGGCGGCGGAAACGATATTCGGATACAGCGCCCAAGAGGTGACCGGTGCGAACGTCTCGACTCTCATGCCGGAGCCGGTCGCGCGGCGGCATGACGATTACCTTCGCAGATATGTGGAATCGGGATATGGGACGATCATCGGTGCCGGGCCCAGGGAACTGACGGGCAAACGCAAGGACGGTTCCAGTTTCCCCCTGGAAATCACCATCGACGAAATGTTCCTGGGCGACCGTCGCCTGTTCATCGGTGCGGTGCGCGACACCAGCGCCCGCAAGGAGGCGGAACGCGATGCCGCAGAAAAATCGGCTTTGCTCGAAACCACCATCGATACCATCGGCCACGGAGTCATAGTTTTTGACAAGAACATGCGGCTCGTGCGCCACAACCACGTAATCGCCGAGCAATTGGAATTACCCGAGGAGATCCTGCGCCCGGGGACAAGCTTGGGGAAATTTATCCGCTTCCGTGCCGAGCGTGGCGATTACGGCGCGGGGAATGTCGAAGAAATCTTCAAAGACCAGCTTGAGCGGGCGAGGTCTCCGCACGAGCGGATCGGAGAGCGCGCCCTGCCCAACGGCATGGTTTATAGCTACCACCGCAAGCCCATGCCCGCGGGCGGTTGCGTCATCAGCTACACCGACATCACCGCCCTTAAGCGAGCGGAGAAAGAAGCAACTGAAAAATCGGCTTTGCTTGAAACCACCATCGATACAATAGGCCACGGGGTCATGGTTTTCGACAAGGACATGCGGCTGATCCGCTACAACGATCCTGCTGCCAAACTATTGAGCTTGCCCGCGGAGGTCCTGCGCCCGGGAACGAGCTTTAAGCAAATTGTCCGCTACCGTGCCGAGCGTGGGGATTACGGCGACGGGGATCTCGAAGAGATCGTCAACGGCCAGTTTGTGCGGGCCAAATCCAACCCAGCGCGGATCAGGGAGCGCACCCTTCGTGACGGGACGGTTTACATTCACCACCGCAAGCCCATGCCCGGGGGCGGTTGCGTCATCAGCTACACCGACATCACCGCCCGCAAGCAAGCGGAACGGGAATCCGCGGAAAAAACGGCGCTCCTTGAAACCACCATCGAAACGATGGCGCAGGGTTATGTCGTCTATGACGCCGAGCTTCGGTTGGTCGCGTTCAACTCCCAGTATGAGCGGATGTTCGAATTTCCCTCGGGCTTCCTGCGCCCAGGCCTGCCACTGGAGGAGGTCATCCGCAAACGCACCGTCCGCTGGCAAGAAAGAGCGGTCCGCGGCGACAAGGATCGGATCACAAGGCACATTGAACGGGCCAAAGACCCCGTGGAACGCACGGAAGAGCGCAATCTCACCAACGGCTTGACTTATGTCTATCATCGCAAGCCGCTACCTGGGGGTGGCTTCATCACGACCTACACCGACATCACCCAGCGCAAACGGGTAGAGAGCGCGCTCAAGGAAAGCGAGGAGCGGTTTCGAGGGGCGTTTGAGAATTCGGGGGTCGGCATCATGATCAGGCACCATCCCGACAGATCGGTTACCGCAAACGATGCGTTCGAGAAGATGTTGGGCTACACACGGGAGGAAATGCCAACCCTTAGTCTCAACGCCATCACACATCCGGAAGACTTCGCAGAAAATGACCGGCTCCGCCGGAGCATCGTGGACGGAATCGTCGATAACGTTCAGGCCACCAAACGCCTTATCCGCAAGAACGGTGAAATCGTCTGGGTGATCAACGATGTGTCGGCGGTGAGAGACGCCGACGGCACGCTGGTTTACACGATAAACCTGTTTCAAGACATCACCGACGGCAAGAAGGCGGAGGAGGACGCAGCGGAAAAATCACGTCTGCTTGAAGCCACATTCCAGCACATGGTGCAGGGCGTCGCGGTGTACGATCGCCACCACACGCTGGTCGCATACAATCGCCAATACTCGGAAATATTGGGGTTGCCGCCCGGGTACCTCCACACGGGAATGAATCGAGCCGACATCATCCGCTATCGGACCGAACAAGGACATTTTGGTGAACATGACTTCGACGGGGAAATCGAAACGAGGCTCGCCAATGGCCGGTCCTATTCCTATGAAAAGGTTCCGACGCCGGACGGCGGCTACATATCGACCGTGACGGACATCACCGAACGACGTGAGGCGGAACAGCAATTGCACCAAGCCCAGAAGATGGAGGCGGTGGGCCAGCTGACGGGCGGCATCGCCCACGATTTCAACAACCTTTTGGCGGTGAGCCTCGGCAACGTCGAACTAGCCGAGGAAGTGGTCCAGAGTGGCGGCAATGTCCAGCCGTTCCTGGCCACCGTTAAACGTGCCAGCGAACGGGGCGCGTCTCTGACCAGTCAACTCCTGGCGTTCTCGCGCAAACAGACGCTGTTCCCGCAGGTGATCGATGCCGGGGAGTTGGTGGGGGACATGACCGAGTTGTTGCGCCGCGCCCTGGGCGAAACGATCGAGGTCAAGGTCGCGGTCGACGGCGATCTATGGCCCTGTGAAGTGGATTCCAGTCTGTTGGAAAGCGCCATCCTCAACCTTGCCATCAACGCCCGGGACGCCATGCCAACCGGCGGCGCGCTCGCCATACGAATCACGAACGTCGGCCCGAACCACGACGAAGTGGCGGACCGGACCGGGGTTGAGCCGGGGGACTACGTGCTGATCACGGTGACCGATACCGGGACCGGCATGGCCCGGGACGTCATCGACCATGTCTTCGACCCGTTCTTCACGACCAAGGAAGTGGGGCACGGCAGCGGTCTCGGCCTTTCCATGGTCTACGGCTTCGTCAAGCAGTCCGGCGGCCACGTGGTGATTGACAGCGAGGTTGGAAAAGGCTCGTCCTTCAAGCTGTTCCTGCCGCGTTCCCGTAAGACCAAGCGAGACGGCAAGGATGGTGACAATGACAGCGTTCCTCAGGCCCGTTGCGAGACCGTGCTTGTGGTCGAGGACGACCCCGATGTCCGCACCCTGTCGGTCGCCCTGTTGAGGAGCCTCGGCTATGAGATCCTGGAGGCGTCGGACGGCAAGAGCGCGCTCAAGATTCTGCGCTCCACGCCTGGGGTCGACCTGTTGTTCACCGATGTCGTCCTGCCCGGCGGCATGAGCGGGCCGGATTTGGCGGCGCAAGCCCTACGCCGCCATCCCGGCATCGCGGTCCTTTACACATCGGGCTACAGCGACCGCCCGGGCTACGATGGGGGCGGCATCAATTCGAGCGGTGAGCTGCTGCAAAAGCCCTATCGCAAGGTGGATCTCGCCCGCAAGGTTCGCGCGGTCCTGGAACGCGCCCCGTCCACCGCGCCTACAGCTGACACGGCGACGCGATAGGGCGGCGTCGGCGTCAGGGAAGGGCCGATGCTCGACGCCATCTCCGCCATGGGCGGGCGCTTCATCATGGGCCGGGTCGACGCCGTCTTGCTGTCTCAGCCGGCGGCCAAGGAGGTCGCGGATTACCGCAGACTTTGCAATTGACCGGGCGCCATTCTCAAAGAAAAGAAACGTCATACCCCGGGTCGTGCGATGCACGCATTCGCATGACTCCGGGACATCTCTTGGGGGCAACAGATCGCCCGGACGAGCCGGGCGATGACGTTGTGGGATGCGAGGCCCCCCGCCCTCAGTGGTCTTCGTGCAGGTGCTTGGTGGGCTTTTCGCCGCCGATCAGGACGAAGGCGAGGCGGCAGGGCTCCTCGCCCCGGCCCTCCCAGCCGTGCCAGGTGCCGCGCTGGATCAGGATGTCGCCGGCCTTCATCTCGACCTCGGCATCGTCGTCGAGCTTCATGGCGCAGCGCCCCTGCAGGCAGATGCAGTAATCCAGGGTGTCGGTGCGGTGCATGAAGGCGGCCTTGCCCGGCGCCAGCTCCAGGATGCGCAGCACGCTGCCCCGGGCCGGCGGGGCGATGCCCATCTCGCGCAGGGCCGGGTCTTCCGATCCCTCCACCGGTGCCGGGGTCTCGTCGGTCACCCACATGACGCAGCCCTTATGGCCGGACGGCATGACCTTGACGTTGCCCATGATCTCATCGCGCTCGACGATGGCCTTGCCGTCGGCGTCGTGGCCGGTGACGATCCTGCGAATTTCCATGCCTGTTCCCCCCTGACTCTTCGGGCGCGCTTCGGCGCCGATCACTTGGCCGGGCGCCTCACGCACCCGCGACTTGGCCCGGCGCCTAGGCGCCGAGAACCTGGTTGTAATAGCTGAGATCGAAATAGCGGTCCGCATCGGTGAGCGGCGCGCCGGCCCCGTACTTGGACCGCAGGTCCAGCACCGTCTTGACCCCCTCGCTCAGCACCGCGGCCTTGGGCGTCAGGCCGGACTTCGGATCGAGGAGATTCCCCATCACCTTGTCCACGACCCCCGGCTTGATCGCCGGCATCTTCTCCAGCAGCCGCGCCGCGGCGGCCTCCCGGTTGGCCGGGTCCATCACCCAGTCGAGCCCGGCGAGGTAGCCCGCGATGTAGCCCTTCACGGCGTCGGCGTTGGCCGCGGCCCAGGCGCGGGAGGCAGCGAAGATGCCGCCCTGGTATTCGTCGAACAGTTCGGTCGAGGTGCCGAGCACGTTGAAACCCTGGGACTGGGCGATGGAGGTGAAGGGCTCCAGCACCAGGGTTCCCGAGGTCTCCCCCTCGCGCACCGAATCCCAGCGCTTGGGCGTCGCGCCCACGGCGACCATCTCGTAATCGTCGGGCGTCAGTCCGGCGCGCTCCAGCATCTCATAGAGGATGAAGGCGAAGCCGGTGGACAGCGCATCGAGCGCCAGGGTCTTGCCCTTCACATCGGCAAAGCTTTTTACGTCCGGCGCCGTGATCAAGGCGAGCTGCACCTGGGTCGCGCCCATGAAGGCGAACAGGTCGGGCGGCGTCTCCGGCGTGAACGCGCCCTGGCCCTCCTGGTAGGCGACGACGTTGTCGAACGCCGTGCCCGCCACCTGGAAGGTGCCGTTGATCAGGTTCTCCGCCTGATAGGCCGAGCTCGGCGTGGTCGTCATGTTGATCGCAACGCCGTGGTCGGCGAAGTCGCCGTGTTCGATGGCGGCGAAGATCGGCAGGTTGGGCGCGCCCGCGAAGCAGATCAGGTCTATCGGCGTCAAGGTATCGGTCAATGTATCGTCCTCAGCTTGCCCGCTGGCGGGCCTTGGCATCCTGGATGACGCGCCAGACGCGCTCGGGGCTCGCCGGCATCTCAAGGTTTTCGATGTCAAAATCCCTCAGCGCGTCGACGATGGCGCTGACCACCACCGACGGCGCCGGCGTGGTGCCGCCCTCGCCGCCCGCCTTGATGCCGAGCGGATTGGTGGGTGAGAGCACCTCGACGATCTCGGTGGTGAAGTGCGGCAGATTATCGGATTTCGGCATGCCGTAATCCATGAACGAGCCGATCACCGGCTGGCCCGATTCGGGATCGATGCGGCATTCCTCCCACATCGCCTGGCCCACCCCCTGGGCGATGCCGCCATGGGTCTGGCCGTGGACGATCAGCGGGTTGATGCAGCGCCCGACATCGTCGATGGCGGTGTAGCGCACGATCACGCTCGCACCCGTATCGGGATCGACCTCGATCTCGCACACCGCGCAGCCGTTAGGGAAGACCTGTTCGTGCATCTCGTTGTCGGTGACCACGGCCAGCCCGTCGGCAAGGTCGTCGGGCAAGGCGACATCGGCGGCGGCCGCGGCGAGTTCCAGGAAATCGAGGCTGCGGTTGCTGTCGGGCGCGGAAAACCGGCCGTCCGCGAACTGCACGCTATCGGGCGGGACCTCCAGCACGATGGCGGTGATCTTCTTGCCTTTTTCGATCAGTTCGTCGGACGCCATCTTCATGACCGTGCCGGCATGGCGCATGGAGCGGCCCGAATGGGAGCCGCCGCCGACGCTGACGATGTCGGTGTCGCCCAGGATGATGCTGACGGTCGAAAGCGGCACGTGCAGCATGTCGGACACCACCTGGGCGAAGCTGGTCTCATGACCCTGGCCGCTCGGCTGGGTGCCGATGACGACATCGACCGCGCCTTCCGGCTTCACCGTGATCTCGGTGCGTTCGCGCGGCGCGCCGGTCGAGGATTCGACGTAGTTGGAAATTCCAAGGCCGAGCAGCTTGCCGCGCGCGGCGGCTTCCTTGCGGCGCGCCTCGAACCCGTCCCAATCGGCGAGCCGCATGGCGAGGTCCATATTGGCCTCGTAGGTGCCGCTGTCGTAGCGGGTGTCCATGGCATTGAGGAACGGGAAATTTTCCGGCGGCAGGAGGTTCTTGCGGCGCAGCTCGATCCGATCGAAGCCCAATTCCCGGCAGGCGATGTCGATCAGGCGCTCGATCGCGAAATTGACCTCGGGCCGGCCCGACGAGCGGTAGGCCTGGGTCGGCGCGGTGTTGGTGAAGACCCCGACGGCGCGGAGCGTCGCCGCCGGGATGGCGTAGGAACCGGTAATCAGCGCCGAGCCCTTGGCCAGGGGCGAGAGCGAGACGCAGCGCGCGCCGAGGTTGGAAATATTGGTCGCGCGCATGGCGAGGAAGGTGCCGTCGGCCTTCATCGCAAGCTCGACATTGGTCACCAGATCGCGGCCCTGGTAGTCCGACAGGAACGCTTCCGAGCGGCTGCAGGTGAATTTCACCGGGCGCTTGATCTTGCCGGACGCCCACAGCACCAGGCCGAACTCCACATAGACCCGGTTGCGGGTGCCGAAATTGCCGCCGACGTCGAAGGACAGGACGCGGATGTTCTCCCGGTCGACGCCCAGGATCGTCGCCATTTCGCCCTTCTGGCGCACCGCGCCGCCGGACCCGGCATAGAGGGTGTAGCGCCCGGTTGCTTCATCGAAGACGCCGAGCGCCGCGCGCGGCTCCAGCGGCACGCCGGTCACCCGGCCGATGTTGAATTTGCGCGCAATGACATGATCGGCCGCCGCGAAGGCCCTGTCGGTCGCCTGCGCGTCGCCGAAACTGGTGTCGACCAGAATATTGCCCGGCGCCTCGTCCCACACCAGCGGCGCGCCGGGCGCCATGGCGGCCTCGGAATGGGCGACCCAGGGCAGCTCCTCGTAATCGACCTCGACCATTTCGGCAGCGTCCATCGCTTGTTCCCGGGTCTCGGCCACCACCACGGCCACCGCCTCGCCGACGTGGCGCGCCTTGTCGGCGGGCAGCAGCATGTGCGGCCCCTCGAACACCTTTTCGCCGCCGGGGCCGGTCAGCTTCATGTCGAATTTGGTGGAAGGGACCGGCGAATGGGGAATCGGCTTCAGCCCGTCGGCCAGGCAATCGGCACCGGTCAGCACCAGAAGCACGCCCGGCATGGCGAGCGCGGCGGCCTTGTCGATCCCCTTGATCCGCGCATGGGGATAAGGCGAGCGCACCATGGCGGCATAGGTTTCGCCCGCCGCGCGGAAATCGTCGGAGAACCGCCCCTGCCCGGTGAGCATGCGGTGGTCTTCCTTGCGGCGGATCGGCTGGCCGATGGCCCGGAAACCGGACTCGGTCGGGGCGTCGAGCTCCCGCTCCAGGGTCGGCGCGTATGGATCGGTGGCTTTCACCATGGCAGCGGTTGTCTCCCGGCCCTGCGGGCTCTCGTCTCGGGATGCGGGATGTCGGCGCCCGTTTCCCAATTGCATGACTTTCGGGCGCCCTATGTAACGCAATTGCGCCCGACTGGGAACAGCGGGTCTGGATTCGGGATGCACCGCCGGCGATCGGTTGGAAAACCGTGGCCCGGAACCGATCTCCCGTTCCGCGGGCGCCGCGCGAACGGTGGAAGGCGATGTCGAATTGTGACAGAATGACGCCAAGAGAAGAATAACATTTCGCCACCGCCCACTGGTTTCGGCCTCGGGGCAAACCGCCTCAGCGGTCATCTTTCGAAGGGAGAAAGTTTCATGATTCATCAGTTCACTGGGGCGCGGGCCGGTCTCGGCCTGGCCGCCGCGGCTGCCGTCGCACTCGGCGCGTTGACGACGGCACCGGCCAAGGCCGATCCGGTCGCCGATTTCTACAAGGGTCGGGACCTCACCCTCCTGGTCGGCTATCCGCCGGCCGGTTCCTATGCCGCCTATGCCCGGCTCGCCGCGCAGCACATCGGCAAGTACATCCCCGGCAAGCCCAACGTCATCGTCCAGCACATGGCGGGCGGCGGCAGCCTGCGCGCCACCAATTACCTTTACAACGTCGCGCCCAAGAACGGCCTGATGCTGGGCCTGGTCGCCGACACCATCGCCGTCAGCCAGCTTCTCTATCCGAAGAAGGCCAAGTACGACGCATCCAAGATGCACTACATCGGCGGCTTCACGCCGATCAACCCGGTGGTCATGATCCGCTCCGACCACAAGGTGAAGACCTTCGAGGATTCCCTCAAGAACGAGGTGGTCGTCGGCTGCACCGGTGCGGGTTCGCAGAGCTACATCATGCCCCGTGCGCTTAAGGAAATTCTCGGCGCCAAGATCAAGCTGGTCTGCGGCTACCGCGGGTCGGCGGCGATGACGCTGGCGCTCGAGCGCGGCGACCTCAATGCGCAGTCGAGCGCCTGGGCGAGCTGGCGTATCCGCCATATCGACGCCATCAAGGCGGGCAAGCTGATTCCCCTGGTGCAGATCGGCCTCAAGCGCGAGAAAGAGCTGCCCAACGTCCGCCTGATGCACGAGCTGACCAACGATCCCGACAAGATGCGGATCCTCAAGTTCCTATCGGTCGGCGGCGCCATCGGCCGCACCATCATCGCCCCGCCGGGCATCCCCGCCGACCGTTTGAAGGCGCTGCGCACCGCCTTCAACCAGACGGTGAAGGATCCCGCCTTCCTGGCCGACGCCAAGAAGCGGCGGGCCAATATCGATCCCGCCACTGGCGAGGAAGTCGACGCGATCACCAAGGAGGCACTGGCGACCCCCGCCGGCCTGGTGAAGACGGCGGCCGACGCGCTCAAGGGCTACAAGAAGACCTGCAAGACCAATTGCGGCGGCAAGAAGAAGAAAAAAAAGAAGTCGTCCTGAGACCGATGACGACGAACCCCATTTATCAAGCCGGATGCGCCGCCCCCAAACCGGGGGCGGCGTTCGCGGGCGGGGACGGGAGGAAGCAACCAATTTATTGCTAAGCACGCTGGGAGATTTCTCATGACACGCAATTTCTTTCCTAAATCCATGACCGCGGCGGGTCTGGCCGCGGTTCTCGCGGCGGGTGCCTTCAGCGCAACGCCGGCCAAGGCCGACGCCGTCGCCGATTTCTACACCGGCCGCGACGTCACCTTCATCGTCGGCTTTTCCGTCGGCGGTTCCTACGGCGCCTATGCCCGCATGCTGGCCCGGCACATGGCCCAATACGTGCCCGGCAAGCCGAACATGATCACCAAGCACCTGCAGGGCGGCGGCGGCTCGCGCGCGGCCAACTTCCTGTACAACGCCGCCCCCAAGGACGGCACGGTGCTGGGCTTCCTGGCCGATTCGCTGGCCGTGGGGCAGCTGATGTTCACGAAGAAGGCCAAGTACGATGCCTCCAAGATGCACTACATCGGCCGCCTGACTCCGGTCAATCCGGTGCTGATGATCAACAAGGGGCACAAGGTCACGACCATCCAGGACGCCAAGATGCATGAGGTGATCGTCTCCTGCTCCGGGCGCAACAATCAGAGCTACATGTTCCCCAAGGCCACCAAGGAACTGCTGGGCGTCAAGTTCAAGCAGGTCTGCGGTTACGCGGGCTCGGCGCCCCAGACCATGGCCCAGGAACGCGGCGATATCGACGCCCAGTCGAGCGCCTGGATCAGCTGGAAGATCCGCAAATGGGACCAGATCCAGCGCGGCGACCTGATCCCCCTGATCCAGTACGGGCTGGAACGGGAAAAGGACCTGCCCAACGTGCCGTTGCCCCAGGACCTGACCAAGGATGCCGACAACAAGAAGATCTTCCGCTTCCTGTTCGCCGGCGGCGCCGTGGGACGGACCCTGATCTCGGCCCCGGGCGTGCCCATGGACCGCATCAAGGCATTGCGCGCCGCCTTCGACAAGACCATGAAGGACCCGAAGTTCCTGGCCGACGCCAAGAAGGCCAACGCCAACATCGATCCGCTGGACGGCGAATCGCTCGACAAGATCACCGCCGAGGTTCTCGCGACCGAAAAGCGCCTTGTCACCCAGGCGAGCAACATCATGAAGGGCTATGCCAAGAACTGTAAGAAGGACTGCGTGCGCAAGAAGAAGAAAAAGAAGAAGAAATCGTCCTGACGGCATCCCCACAGGTCAAGAGAGGCGCCCGCGGGAAACCCGCGGGCGCTTTTTTTCACCTCGGGCCGGGGGCCAACCCGGCGGCTCACATCATGTTGAGGTAGCGGCTGTCGCGCAGGATGGGCAGCCAGTCGCCCAGCAGCGCCTGGGGCCAGAGCACCCTCAGGACGATATGGAACAACAGGTAGCTGAGCCCCCACATGATGCCGGAGACCAGCAGCGTCGTGCCCCAGCTCTCGCGCCCCTCGAGCCGGATATAGGCGAGCATGAAGATCAGGATCGCCGGCATCAGGCCAATCACCTGGGCGGCGAAGATATAGCCCAGGCACCACAGCAGATACCGGAACGCCCGCCCGTAGATGGTGCCCGACTTGAGATCGCCGTAATCCGCCTGAATATCGAAATGCACCTCGTCCTGGACCGCCTCGCCGCCCAGCCCGCCGGTGCCCGGCGCCCGCTTCGCGCGTGGGGTCAGGAGGAAGGTGGAGGCCGCCAGGATCACGGTGAAGACGACCCCGAAGGTGCCCATCGCCATCGGCGTCAGCTTGGCTTCCAGGTCCCAGTCGACCGACCCGGCCACGGCGATCACGAACAGCGCCCCGATCAACAGCGTGAACAGCAGGTCGGGATTGCGCAGGTAGTCCCACTGCACGGCGAACGTCCGGCTGGGGCCCTCGGCCGCGGCGTCGCGCTTGGTCAGGCGGGTCACCAGGGGCCAGCCGAGGGAAACCACGGTGATCGCGAAAATCACCAACACGGCCGGGCGTTCCAGCCAATCGAAGCCCCAACGGGCGTAGGAGATGAACAGATAACGCTCCAGCAGCGCGCCCAGGACGAAACCCAGCACCAGCGGCGGGCGCGGCCAGCGCAGGCGCTTCATCAGCCAACCCAGGGTGCCGAAAAACATCAGCGCGTAGAGATCGCCCCACGACTTGTGACCCTGGAAAGCACCCAGGAACACCACCGACAACACCACCGGCACCAGAATGCCGGCGCGGATGGTCGCGATCTTGGCCAGCTTGTCGGCGAAGGCGAAACAGATGCCCGCGCCGATGATGTTGGCGAAGGCGACCGACCACACCATGGTGTAGGTGAGATCCAGCTTTTCGGTCAGCATCTTCGGTCCCGGCACGATACCGTGGATCAGGAAGGCGCCGAGCAGCAGGGCCATCGAGGCCGATCCGGGCACGCCGAAGGCGATGGTGGGGACCAGCGCCCCGCCTTCCTTGGCATTGTTCGAGGACTCGGAAGCGATGACGCCGCGGATGTCGCCCTGGCCGAAGGTCGCCTGGGCGCCGCGCACGGTGCGCACCGCATGGCCGTAGGCCACCCAATCGACCACCGAGGCGCCGATCCCGGGGATCGAGCCGAGCCCGGCGCCGATCAGGCCGCAGCGCAGCACCAGGAACCAGTTCTCGAAGACGTCCTTGACCCCCTGGAACTGGCCCTTGGAACTGATCCGCTCGCTGCTGCCGGCCACCGTCTTGCGGGTGATCATCAGGTCCGCGAGCTCGGGGATGGCGAACACTCCCAAGGCGAAGGGCACCAGCGGCAGGCCGTCCCACAGGTATTGCGAATCTAAGGTCCAGCGCAGCGTGCCGGTCTGCTGATCGTCGCCGATGGTCGAGACCAGCACTCCGAGCGCCGCGGCCAGCATGCCTTTGACCGGGGTCGAGCCCGACAGCACCGCCACCAGGGAAAGGCCGAAGATGCAGATCGCGAACATCTCGGGCTGGGAAAAGGACAGCATGAAGGGCCGGAGCACCGGCAGGCTGACGGCCAGAAGCAAGGCGCCGAACAGGCCGCCCGCCACCGAGGCCGTGAAGGCGGCGCCGAAGGCGCGGCTGGCCTCGCCCTTGCGCGCGAGCGGATAGCCGTCGAGGATGGTGGCCGCCGAGCCGGTGGTCCCGGGCACGCCGAACAGCACGGCGGGGATGGTGTCCGATGTCACCGTGACCGACCCCAGTCCCAGCATCATGGCGATGGCCGCATAGGGATCCATGGCATAAGTGAAGGGCAACAACAGGGACAGGCCGACCAGCCCGCCGAGCCCCGGGATGACGCCGATCACCAGACCTAGCAAGACGCCGGAGATGAGGAAGCCGATCCGTGCGGGATCGGAGAGAATGACGATGGCCTGCATCGCATTCTCAAGCATCGAATGGATCGCCACCGCTGCCTGTGGTTCCATGATTTCGGCCTTCTGCGGTTTTCTGTGCCTCTCGGTTCGCACCCTTTTATAGGTGCGGCACCGCCCTCGCAAGGCTTGGAAATGATTTGCTTTTTTGCGCTGCGGTCAGGCCGGTCCGCGGCCGCCTCCCGGCCCGGGGGCGTCGGGCGCCTGCCGCAGGCGGGCATGACGCCGGGCGATATAAAGGGTCGATCCGACGATCACGATCGAACCCACGATGGTCCAGACATCGGGGTAATGTGAGAACAGCACGATATCGAAAGCGATGGCGTAGAGCAGGCGGACGTAATCGAAGGGCGTGATGGCGGTGGCTTCGCCGGCCCGGAAGCCCAACGTAATGAAACCCTGACCCGCGACGTAAAGCACCCCGGTCAGCGCCAGCCAGCCGAACTGCTCCGGCGTCGGCGTCACCCAGACGAACACCGTCGGGACCGCCCCCACCAGGGTGGAGATCACCAGGTAATAGAACACGATGGTGGTGGGCCGGTCGACCGCCGTTGCCTTCTTGAGAAAGACATGGGCGGAGGAATGGCACAGGGTCGAGAACACCAGCACCGCCAGGGGAAAACCGAGCCCTTCAAGGGACGGCCGGGCGACGATGAGGACGCCCATGAAGCCCACGGCGATCGCCGTCCAGCGCCGCCAGCGCACGGATTCGCCCAGGAACAGGACCGCGAGCACCACCAGCCATAGCGGCCGGGTGTAGGTCACGGCCGTCACCACGGCCAGCGGCAGGTAGGTGAGCGCGAAATAGACGCAGATCTGTCCCACCCCGCCGAACAGGCCGCGCCCCAGATGCAGGTGCCAGCAGTCGCTGCGGACGATGCTGGGCCCGCCGCGCAGAAACATCGGCGCCAGCGCCGCCAGGCCGAACAGGCAGCGGAAGAAGTTGAGCTCGAAGGAATGGATTTCCGAGGTCAGCTGCTTGGCGATCGCCAACGCCACCGAGAAGCCGAGGCCCCCCAGCAGCATCCACAGCCCGCCGCGCAGGTTTCCCGGAATACGCACCCAGCGCGCATTGAGGCGCACCGTCCACGCGGGGCGGGCGATCACCGGCTGGAGGCCCGAGGGGGCCGCCCGCGGCGCCTCAAGCCGCCGCGATCATGGCCAGGGCCGCAGCGTTCGATTCGCTATCCGCCCTCTCGTCATAATTGGCCCGGCCCTTGCCGGTGAAGCCGTGGCCGACGCCGGGATAGACTCGGATCTCGACACCCGGCTTGGCGCCGATGGCGGCCTTCACCGCCTCGATCTCGTCCATCGGCACCACCGGATCGGAATCGCCGACATGGATCGACAGCGGGCAGGCGAGCTTATCGGCCTCGTCGAGGTGCTGGCCCATGGCGACGCCGTGGAACGAGACGGCGCCATCGACCCCCAGACGGGTGCCCGCCAGATAGGCGAAGCGGCCGCCGAAGCAATAGCCGAAGACGATCACCTTGCCGTTGCACTGGGGCATCGACCGGGCATGGGCGACGACGTCGGCGAGATCCTTGACCCCCTGTTCGACATCGAAATTGTCCGACCTTTCCCGCGCCTTGGCCTGTTCCTCGCCCTCGCGGCCGAGCGTCCCCGGCACGGTGCGCCAGAACATTTCCGGGGTGATCACGACGCAGCCCTCGGCGGCGTAGCCGTCCATGATGTCGCGGGTGCCCGGTTCGATGCCGAAAATCGGCGGCACCATGACGATGGCGGCCCCCGGCCCGCCCTTGGGCAGCGAGACCTCGGCCGGCATGGCGCCGCCGTCGGCGGTGGCGATGGTGATGCTGTCGGTCATGATCGCGTCCTTGTTCTCCCGATGAAAATACGGCACATGAAAATACGGACTGGGCCGCGCCGCCGGCGGCGCGCCGTGGTCCGGCCGGCGTTTCCGGCTAGCGGCGCTGCACCATGCGCTTCTTGATCTCGCCGATGGCCTTGGCGGGATTGAGCCCCTTGGGACAGGTATTGGTGCAGTTCATGATGGTGTGGCAACGATAGAGCCGGAACGGATCCTCGAGCTCATCCAGGCGCTCGCCGGTGTGCTCGTCGCGGGAATCGGCAATCCAGCGGTAGGCCTGCAGTAGCGTCGCCGGGCCCAAGAACCGGTCTGAATTCCACCAATAGCTGGGGCACGAGGTGGAACAGCAGAAACACAGGATGCATTCCCACAGGCCGTCGAGCTGCTTACGCTCCTCCGGGCTCTGCAGGCGCTCGCCCTCGCTGGGTTGCGGCGTTTCGGTCTTGAGCCAAGGCTCGATGGCGGCGTATTGGGCGTAGGCATTGTTGAGGTCGGGCACCAGATCCTTGACCACCTTCATGTGCGGCAACGGGTAGATCTTGACCGGCCCGGAAATGTCCTCGATCGCCTTGGTGCAGGCGAGCGTATTGGTGCCGTCGACATTCATGGCGCAGGACCCGCACACCCCTTCGCGGCAGGAGCGGCGGAAGGTCAGCGTCGAATCGACCTCGTCCTTGATCTTGATCAGGGCGTCGAGAACCATCGGGCCGCACTTCTCAAGATCGAGTTCGTAGGTATCCATGCGAGGGTTGGCGCCGCCGTCGGGATCCCAGCGATAGACCTTGAAGGCCCTGACCTTGCCGGCCCCGTCCGGAGCCTTGTGGGTCTTGCCCTCGCCCACCTTCGAGTTGCGGGGCAGATTGAATTCCACCATGAAACCGATCCTTCAGCTTTCGATCAGTAGACGCGTTCCTTGGGCGGGATGGTCTCGATATCGTCGCTCAACGTGTTGAGGTGCACCGGGCGGTAGGTGAGGCGCGTATCGTGGGCGCCGTCGAGAAACACCGCCGTGTGCTTCATCCAGTTCTCGTCGTCCCGGTCGGGATAATCCTCATGGGCGTGCGCCCCGCGGCTTTCGTGGCGCGCCTCGGCCGAATGGAGCGCCGCCACCGCCTGGCTCATCAGGTTCTCGAGCTCCAGCGCCTCCACCAGGTCCGAATTCCAGATCAGAGACCGGTCGCTGACCGCCATGTCGGTGAGCTCCTCGGCGCAGGCGTCGATCAGTTCCACGCCTTCCTTGAGGACCTCGGAGGTGCGGAAGACGGCGCAGTTGTTCTGCATGATGCGCTGCATCTTCTGGCGGATCTGGGCGACAGGGCTGCCGCCGGACGCATTGCGCACCCGGTCGAGCCGGGCGATCGCCTCTTCGCCGACGCTCGCGGGCAGGCTCATCCTGGGGCTGCCGGGCTTGACCACCTCGGCCGCCCGCAGCGCCGCCGCCCGGCCGAAGACGATGATGTCGAGCAGGGAATTGCAACCCAACCGGTTGGCGCCATGGACCGAGACGCAGGCCGCCTCGCCGATCGCCATGAGGCCCGGCACCACGCGGTCGGGATCGGCGTCGGTGGGGTTGACGACCTCGCCGTGATAATTGGTCGGGATGCCGCCCATGTTGTAATGCACCGTCGGCAGGACCGGGATCGGCTCTTTCGTCACGTCGACGCCGGCGAAGATCTTGGCGGTTTCCGAGATGCCGGGCAGGCGCTCGTGCAGCAGATTCGCATCGAGATGCTCGAGATGCAGGTAAATATGATCCTTTTCCTCGCCGACGCCGCGGCCTTCGCGGATTTCGACGGTCATCGACCGGCTGACCACGTCGCGCGAGGCCAGGTCCTTGACCGTCGGCGCGTAGCGTTCCATGAAGCGCTCGCCTTCGGAATTGGTGACGTAGCCGCCTTCGCCGCGCGCCCCTTCGGTGATCAGGCAGCCCGAGCCGTAGATGCCGGTGGGATGGAACTGGATGAATTCGAGGTCCTGCAACGCCAGGCCTGCGCGCAGCGCCATGGCGTTGCCGTCGCCGGTGCAGGTATGGGCCGAGGTGCAGGACATGTAGGCCCGGCCGTAGCCGCCGGTGGCCAGCACCGTCATCGGCGCGGTGAAACGGTGGATGGTGCCGTCGTCCAGGTTCCAGGCCATGACCCCGGCGCAGGCGCCGTCGTCGGTCATGATCAGGTCGATGGCGAAGTATTCGACGAAGAACTGGGCCTTGTGCTTGAGGGATTGCTGATACAGCGTGTGCAGGATCGCGTGCCCCGTGCGGTCGGCCGCGGCGCAGGCCCGGTGGGCGAGCTTCTCGCCGTAATTCACCGTGTGGCCGCCGAACGGGCGCTGATAGATCTTGCCTTCCTCGGTGCGCGAGAACGGCACGCCGTAATGCTCGAGCTCGGTGATGGCGGGAATGGCGTTGCGCACCATGTATTCGATGGCATCCTGGTCGCCCAACCAGTCCGAGCCCTTGACCGTGTCATACATGTGAAAGCGCCAGTCGTCCGGCTCCATGTTGCCGAACGAGGCGCCGACGCCGCCCTGGGCGGCGACCGTATGGCTGCGGGTCGGGAACACCTTGGTGATACAGGCCGTGTTCAGGCCCGCGGCCGTCATGCCCAGCGTCGCCCTAAGGCCGGCGCCGCCGGCGCCGACGACGATGACGTCGAAATGGTGATCGGTGACGGGATAGGCTTCGGTCATGTTCAGGCCCCAAAGGCTGTGCGCAGCACCGCCACGATGGCGATCACGGCGGCCAGCGCCGCACCCAGCTTGACGACGATGACCAGGGTCCATTTCGCCGTTTCCGAATGGATGTAATCCTCGA
This sequence comes from Alphaproteobacteria bacterium, assembly GCA_029863585.1. Lineage (GTDB taxonomy): Bacteria > Pseudomonadota > Alphaproteobacteria > SMXQ01 > SMXQ01 > SMXQ01. Next base: position 24,835 of record JAOTVC010000013.1, read on the forward strand.
TCACCACCTGCAGGCCGAGCTGCAGATGGTGCAGGCCGGCCACCAAAAGGGCGATCAGCATCACCGGCGCGACCGGTCCGCGCATCCAGGCGACGACCTCGCCATGGCTTGCGCCCCAAAGTCCCGCCAGCGAGGCGGTGAACCAGAAGGTCAGCGGCACCAGGGCGATGGCGGTCAGGCGCTGGCCCCACCAATGGGCCGCGCCCTCCTTGGCGGAGCCGAGCCCCCGGACCCGGCCGAGCCGGCTTCTCAAATTCTCCTGTCTGCTCATGACGCGCCCCCCGATCCAAGGATCCCGGCCAGCCAGGCCAGCGCCGTCAGGACGACCGAGGCGGCCACCACGCCATAGCCGGACAGGCGCGCGGTCTCCAGTTCGAACCCCATGCCGGCATCCCAGAACAGGTGCCGGATGCCGTTGCACAGGTGATAGAACAGCGCCCAGGTGAAACCGACGAGCACCAGGCAGCCGAGCCAGGAACGCGCCACCCCCCGCGCCACCGCAAAGGCTTCCGGACCCGCCGCCAGGGCGGCGAGCCAGGCCACCAGGGCGAGCGCGCCCAGGCCGAGCGCAACCCCGGTGATGCGGTGGAGGATGGAGAGAATCGATGTGAATTGGGGCCGATAAACTTGCAGATGAGGAGAAAGCGGCCGGTCGTCTTGAGCCATGGAAGGGCCTTCGCAAGGGGAAGAGGCTGCGCCGCGGGAACCCGCGCGCGATCCCGAATGTGTCTTTGGGTTTAGCCCCTGACCCGCGGCAAGTCAACGGCCGCAAGCGGCGCCCGCCGGCCCCGGCCCTTGGCGGCGCGTCGCGGCGCCGGCGCCGGCCAGTCGCAATTTGCGCGCTGCACAAACTCCATTGAATCAGAGTCTTATATCAAAGAGTTTTATTGGATCAATACAGTCCTGTGGAAAAATCTGTGGATAAAATGTGTACTTACTGTGAGAAATCAATGATTTAATGCACAAGAAATTTGGTTTTTATTGCACTTTCAACTTGCGCCTCCGGACCACCGGGGCGATCATTTCAATGGTACATGGGCGTACCGGTTTCGTGACCGGATCGGCGAGGAGACTCCTCCGGGTTTGCCTTGCAGGTTTGGTGATGGTTCCGGAAGTGGGTTGAAGGACGGCTCCGGCCGTTCCGATGACCGGCTTGGTGTCGGGGACGAGCCCTTTTTCGGGAGGGATTTCGCGAGAAACCGGTCTTCACGGGCCGCTCGTCTTCGGGGTGGAGGTTGCGTAGCCCGCCGCAGGGCAGGTGTTTCCTGGTTCGCGTGTCTCCCCAAGGGCGCGCGGGCCGTACCGGGCCAACCGATAAGGACGGCCCGGGTTCCAGGCGGATCATCGCGGGGGCGACCCCTAAATGATTCGTTTCTCCCCCAAGGAAAGGCGACTTTCCGACGGGGCGCTCCGGGAGGAGACTTTCGGGCCGGAGGCAACTCCGGGGAAGCGGGGAAACCTTAGCTTCCAACGGGAATAGGAAATGCTCCGGCGGCAGAGCCGCAAACCCTTCGCCAGGTCCCGCAGCCCTTTCGGGGGCGCCGGCCACGTCGTGCGTATCGCATCTCTCCCTGGGGACGCGGTGATCGGGCGATGGGGCTAGGCAGGAGACGCATCATTCCCATGTGCCGGGGGCAGCTCTCGCTCCCGGGGCGTCAGGCCGGTCCCTTCGGGGCTGGAGTGCAAGGACATTAGGCCTTGCGCGCCTGACGCCCCAATTTCTTGCGCCCCTCGAATTTCTTGCGGCGGTTCTTTGGCGGCTAAGATCGCCGCTACTCTTTGGCGCGTACTACCTACCGGCTTGCCGCGTTCTACCTGCCCGCTTCGTCCTCGAGCTTCGCGATCGCCTCATCGAGCGCCAACAGGCGCCGCGCCTCCTCCACATGCAGGGCCTCGACCATGCGGCCGTCGAGGACGGCGACGTGTTCCCCTTGGGCAGCCGCCGCCTCGAAGGCATCGACGATGCGCCTCGCCTCCGCGACCCGCTCGGCATCGGGACCGAAGGCGGCATTGGCGGGGGCGACCTGGCGCGGGTGGATGACCTGCTTGCCGTCGAATCCCAGCATCCGCCCGTGAGCGCAGGCGGCCGCGAAGCCTTCATCGTCGTTAAACGCGGGATAGACCGCGTCGATGATGCCGAGGCCCGCAGCCCGGGCGGCGAGAACGCTGCGCTCCAACGCGTAGAGCAGCGCCGTGCGCGCGCCGTCCACCTCCACCTTGAGTTCCTTGGCTAGATCCTCGAGCCCCATGGTGAGCATGGCCAGGCGCCCGTGGGCGGCGGCGATTTCCGGCGCGGCCAGCACGGCGCGGGCCGATTCCACCATCGCCCACAGCGCCGCCCCGGCGCCTTCCCGATCCAGCAGCTCGGCCGCGGCGCGCACGTCGTCGGGGCCCGACACCTTGGGCAGGACGACGGCACCGGCTTGGCACGCGGCGGCGGCCCGGAGGTCGTCCTCGGCCCACGGCGTGCCCATCGCGTTGACGCGGATCGCGATCTCCCGCCGCCCGAAGCCGCCCGCCGCGATCGCTGCGACAACCTGGTCCCGGGCGCCGGCCTTGGCCGCGGGCGCCACCGAATCCTCGAGATCGAAGATCACCACGTCGGCGGCAAGCTCGCGCGCCTTCTCATGGGCCCGGCTGTTGGTGCCCGGCATGTAGAGGCAGCTTCGCCTGGGGCGGGCATCGGCGCCGCTGCGGTTTTCTTCGGCCATCAATCTCGGTCCCCTCCTGTCCCGCCGGCCGGGCGGCCGGCAACTTCGCCGAGAGACTAGAGGCCCGCGCCGCCAATTGGAATCGCTTTGAGCGGACCCGCCGATGCCGGGCCGGCCGCCGCCGCGGCGGCACCAGGGCGGCATAGGGGCGGCACAGCGGCGGGTTGTGTCGGACCCGGGCCTGGGATATGACAGCGACTAAGCTGAAGAAGGGGGTCAACCCCGGGGGTCGATGAACACCGCGGAATTCCTTCTCAAGGGCCTGGTCGTCGGGTTCCTTGTTGCGGCCCCGGTTGGGCCGGTCGCCGTCATGTGCATCCACCGCACCATCGCCCATGGCCGCATCGCGGGCTATATCTGCGGCCTCGGCGCCACCTTGGCGGACACCTTTTTCGGCGCCATCGCCGCCTTGGGGCTCGGCTTCATCGCCGGCGAGCTGATGGCCAAGCAGGGCTGGTTGCGCATCGGCGGCGGCGTGCTCCTGGTCGGCCTCGGCCTGCGGCTTGCGCTGTCCCGCCAACTGTCCCGCCGCGCCGAAGCCCAGGAACGGGAGGAAGAGGAAGGCGAGGAGCAGGAGCCCCCCACCGGTGAACCCCGATCCCGCCAGGGTGTCGACGATCACATCGCCAACTTCGTTTCCGCCTTCGCCGTGATGATCACCAATCCCATCACCCTGGTGTCCTTCGCCGCGGTCTTCGCCGCCATCAACATCGCCGAAATTCACGACAAGACGATCTGGGCCCTGGCGCTGATCGCCGGCGTGTTCCTGGGCGGGGTGCTGTGGTGGACCATCCTCATCACCCTCACCAGCCTGTTCCGCCACCGAATCAATGAGCGCGGCATTCTGTGGGTCAGCCGCGCCGCCGGAGTGCTGATCCTGACCTTCGGCATCGTCGTCCTGTTTTTCCCGGGACTGTTGCCGCAGCGGGCGTAGCCCCTCCCCTGGCCGCCCCACATGAGCGGCCAACCCGAGGCTCCCACTGCACAAGTCCGCCTGCGACCGCCCGGCACCGGCCAGAATGCATAAAAAATAATCATTTATTATGTATGCATATTTTTTATGCATATCCGGGGGTGTAGGTGCCGTTGTCATCGCCCTCCACGGCCCGGGTTCGGCGGGCGCCGGTCCACTAGCCACTTGATTATTATGGATTAATTCGTTTGCCGTTGGGGCGGCGGACGACCTGGCACGGACTTTGCGGAAGACTTTGCGGAAGACTAGGTCGTTTGCGGAATTTTCATCCACCGCCAGCCAGGAGCTTGAGACATGCCATCGTCATTCGCCAATCCCTTCGATCCCAAGAACGAACTCTCCACCGGCTGCAGTTGCGGCCGCCACGCCAACCAGGAGGCCCACGATGCCGATCGCGGCAGCGATCCCATCGTCGCCAAGGCCGAGGCCACCGGCGACGACGTGGGAGAAAGCCTGCGGGCGGAAGACAATGCCGGCGACGAGGCGCTGATCGGCCGCGCGGTCGAATCGGCCATCATGCGCGCGGTCTTCCCCGACGACGTCAATCGCCGGTCGTTTCTCCGCGCGGTCGGCGCCTCCACCGCCATGGCCGCCGTCGCCGCCGCGTTTCCCTTGGGCGCCGCCAAGGCGCTGGCCCAGGAAAAGGCGGGGCCCTTGGAGAAGACCAAACTGAAGGTCGGCTTCGTGCCCATCACTTGCGCGACGCCGATCATCATGGCCCACCCGATGGGCTTCTATAAGAAATACGGACTCGACGTCGACGTCATCAAGACCGCCGGCTGGGCGGTTTCCCGCGACAAGTCGCTGTCGGGAGAATACGACGCCGCCCACATGCTGACGCCGATGCCGCTGGCCATTTCGCTCGGCGCCGGCTCCACCGCCGTGCCCTGGACCATGCCGGCGGTCGAGAACATCAACGGCCAGGCCATCACCCTCCACAAGAAGCACAAGGACAAGCGCGATCCCAAGATGTGGAAGGGCATGAAGTTCGCCGTTCCCTTCGACTATTCGATGCACAACTTCCTGCTGCGTTACTACGTCGCGGAGCATGGCCTGGACCCGGACAAGGATATCCAGATCCGCGTCCTGCCGCCGCCGGAGATGGTCGCCAACCTGCGCGCCGAGAACGTCGACGGCTATCTCGCGCCCGATCCCTTCAACCAGCGCGCCGTCTACGACGGTGTCGGCTTCATCCATCTGCTCACCAAGGAAATCTGGGACGGCCATCCGTGCTGCGCCTTCGCCGCGTCGAAGCAGTTCGTGACCGAGAACCCCAACACCTTCCTCGCGCTGTTCAAGGCCATCATCGATGCGACCGCCTATTCGTCGAACCGCAAGAATCGGGTCGAAGTCGCCAAGGCCATCAGCCCACGCAACTATCTCAACCAGCCGGTCACGGTGGTGCAACAGGTCCTGACCGGGACCTTCGCCGACGGCCTCGGCAAGGTTCGCAAGGTCCCCGACCGGATCGATTTCGATCCCTTCCCGTGGCACTCCATGGCGGTCTGGATCCTCAGCCAGATGAAGCGCTGGGGCTACGTCAAGGGCGACATCGACTACAAGAAGGTCGCCGAAGAGGTCTACCTCGCCACCGACGCCCAGAAGGTGATGAAGGAGATGGGTCTCAAGCCGCCGGAGGCGACCTACCGGCCCTACACCATCATGGGCAAGATCTTCGAGCCCGATAAGGCGGACGCCTACGCCAAGAGCTTCGCCATCACCCGCGCGAGCTGAGGCCACAACGATGGACGGATCCAAGAACCTTCATGCCCTGACCCTTTCGGTGGTGCTGCTCGCGCTGTTCCTGGGAGGGTGGCAACTCGCCGTGAGCGGCACCGGAACCGCGCCCCAGATGGACCCGGAATACGCCGCCCTCATGGGCGCCACCGCCAAGGGCGGTTCGGCCCTACCGGCCCCCTTCGACATCGCCAAGGAGATGTGGCGGCACATCTCCGACCCCTTCTACGACAAGGGTCCCAACGACAAGGGCATCGGCATCCAGCTCGCCTATTCCCTCGCCCGGGTCCTGATCGGCTATTTCATCGCCGCGGCGGTGGCGATCCCGTTGGGGTTCCTGATCGGCATGTCGCCGCTGTTCTACAAGGCCTTGGATCCGTTCATCCAGATTCTCAAACCGATCTCACCGCTCGCCTGGATGCCGCTGGCGCTCTACACCATCAAGGATTCGGGCGTCTCTTCGGTGTTCGTCATCTTTATCTGCTCGATTTGGCCGATGCTGCTCAACACCGCCTTCGGCGTCGCCTCGGTGCGCCGGGATTGGCTCAACGTCGCCAAGACGCTGGAGGTGGGGCGGCTGCGCACCGCCTTCCGCGTGATCCTGCCGGCGGCGGCCCCGACCATCATGACGGGGATGCGCATCTCCATTGCCATCGCCTGGCTGGTGATCGTCGCCGCCGAGATGCTCGTCGGCGGCACCGGCGTCGGCTACTTCGTCTGGAACGAATGGAACAACCTGTCCATCACCAACGTGATCTGCGCCATCCTGTTCATCGGCCTGGTGGGCATGGTGTTGGACCAGGCGCTCTATCAGTTCTCCAAACTCGTCACCTACAGCGAATAGGAGCGGCCCGCCATGGATCCCAACAATCTCATTGCCGTTGAAGGGCTTGCCCGGAGCTTTCCCGGTCCCAAGGGAACGGAACCCGTCGCCGTCTTCGAAGACCTTTGGTTCGGCGCCGCCCGGGGCGAGTTCGTCTGCCTCATCGGTCATTCGGGGTGCGGAAAGTCGACCATCCTGAACATCCTGGCGGGCATCGACCAGCCCAGCGAAGGGGCCGTCATCGTCGACGGCAAGGAAGCCACCGGCCCGTCGCTCGACCGCGCCGTCGTGTTCCAGAGCCACGCCCTGATGCCCTGGATGACGGCGATCCAGAACATCGCCTTCGCGGTGCGCTCGCGCTGGCCCCAATGGCCAAGGGCGAAGATCCGGGAGCACTGCCAGACCTATATCGACATGGTCCATCTCACCGGCGCGGAGAACAAGAAGCCGGCCCAGCTGTCCGGCGGCATGCGCCAGCGCGTGGGCATCGCCCGGGCGCTTGCCATCGAACCGCGGATCATGCTGCTGGACGAGCCGTTCAGCGCACTGGACGCGCTGACCCGCGGGTCGCTCCAGGACGAGGTCCTCGATATCTGCGCCAAGACCAGTCAGACCACCTTCATGATCACCCACGACATCGACGAGGCGCTGTTGCTGGCGGACCGCATCCTTTTGATGACCAACGGCCCCCGGGCCCGCATCGCCGAGATCGTGGTCAACACCCTGCCCAAGGGGCGCAGCCGCGCCGACATGCACCGTCACGGTAACTACTACCCCTTACGCAACCACCTGATCGAGTTCCTGGTCAGCCGATCGGAAACCCTGCGGGAGATGGTCCAGGACGTCGACCCGCGCAAACCTCCGGTCGTGTTTCCCCGGGCGGATGATGCCGCCCGAACGCCCGCCGTTGTCCACGGCGCCACTGCCTGATCCATCGAGGGGCGCGCGGTTGCGCCCCGCCTACAAGGAGAACACCCCCATGAGCCAAGCTGAAATGTCAGACACCGTCGTCGAACTGCCGGACCTGCCCAAGACCTCGGCCGAGACCGCCACCACCCGCGAGGCGCTGACCGCCAAGATCGTCGCCATCAAGACCGCCAAGGGCCTGTCCTGGGCGGAACTGGCGGAAGCGGTCGGACAATCGACGGTCTGGGCCACCGCCGCGCTGCTCGGCCAGATGCAGATGAGCGAACAGGAAGCCAAGGCCGCCGCCGCACTCCTCGATCTCGACCCGTTCGAGGCCAAGCTGCTGGCCACCTGCCCCTATCGGGGATCGCTCAGCCAGGACGTGCCGACCGACGCCCTGGTCTATCGCTTTTATGAGATCGTCCAGGTCTACGGCACCACCTTGAAGGCGGTGATCGAGGAAGAGTTCGGCGACGGCATCATGAGCGCCATCGATTTCAAGATGGATGTCGAACGGGTACCGGACCCCAACGGCGACCGGGTCAAGGTCACCATGAACGGAAAGTTCCTGCCGTATAAGCGCTACTGAGCCCGGCTCCGGGCCCGGCTCCGGGGGCCGGGCCCGGCGGCAAGCCGGCGCTGGAGTTCGGCTTCGTGTTCAACGGCACCGTCATGCTGGTCGCGCCGCACCGCCGGCTCGAAGACCGCGTCGCCGTCCGCACCGGGAACCGCGGCTTCGCGGTGATCAGCCACAAGGCGTGATCCCGTACCCGTCAGCGCCCTGTTGCCAGGAGAGCCGAGATGGAACGACCGCCCCTTCCCCCCTTTGACAGGGAAACCGCCGCGCAGAAGGTGCGCATGGCCGAAGATGCGTGGAACAGCCGTGACCCTGAGCGGGTTGCCCTCGCCTATACCGAGGACAGCGCCTGGCGCAATCGGGCGGAATTCATCCACGGGCGCGAGGGAATCCAGGCCTTCCTGAGGCGCAAATGGGCGCGTGAGCTGGATTACCGGCTGATCAAGGAGCTCTGGGCCTGTGGCGACAACCTCATCGCCGTGAGGTTCGCCTACGAGTGGCATGACGACAGCGGCCAGTGGTTCCGCTCCTACGGCAACGAGAACTGGGAATTCAGCGCCGACGGCCTGATGCAGCGGCGCATCGCCAGCATCAACGACCTTGCGATCACCGCCGAGGACCGAAAGTTCCACTGGCCCCTCGGGCAACGGCCCGACGAACACCCCGGGCTCTCGGATCTCGGCTTGTGAGGAGACCGCGGCCGGAACCGTAACGACTGATGCCACGCCGGCGTCAGTGACGACGGGCGCATTCCCGCCCCTAGAGGTAGCCGCGGGCCAGTTCCTCGGCGATCTGCACGGTGTTGAGCGCCGCCCCCTTGCGCAGATTGTCGGAAACCACCCACATCGACAGGCCGAATTCGACGGTGTCGTCGGTGCGGATGCGGCTGACATAGACCGCGTCCTCGCCGGCGCATTCCTCGGGCGTCACGTAGCCCTCGTCCTCCCGGTGATCGACCACCACGACTCCGGGCGCGGCGCTCAGGGCTTCGCGCGCCTCGTCCTCCGAGAGCGGGCTCTCGAACTCCACATTGACCGCCTCGCCGTGGCCGATGAAGACCGGCACCCGCACGCAGGTGGCCTGCACCTCGATGGCGGGGTCGAGGATCTTCTTGGTCTCCACCCGCATCTTCCATTCTTCCTTGGTGGAGCCGTCCTCCATGAAGACGTCGATATGGGGGATCACGTTGAAGGCGATCTGCTTGGTGAAATGCTCTCTCACCACCGGGTCGTTGACGAAGATTCCCCGGGTCTGGTTGAACAGCTCGTCCATCGCCGCCTTGCCGGCGCCGGACACCGACTGGTAGGTGGCGACCACCACCCGGCGGATCGTCGCGATGTCGTGCAGCGGCTTGAGCGCCACCACCATCTGGATGGTCGAGCAATTGGGGTTGGCGATGATGTTGCGTTCCCGGCAACCGGCGAGCGCCTCGGGGTTGACCTCGGGCACCACCAGGGGGACATCCTCGTCCATGCGGAAGCGGGACGAATTGTCGATGACGATGCAGCCCGCCGCCGCGGCGCGCGGCGCCTGCATGTCGGCGACCGCCGAACCGGCGGAGAACAGCGCGATGTCGGTGCCTTCGAAATCGTAATGTTCGAGGTTGGCGACCTTGAGGATCTTTTCCTCGCCGAACGAGACCTCCTTGCCGATCGACGCCGAGGAGGCGAGCGCCACCA